>NZ_JBICSP010000010.1:139581-256264 GCF_043197135.1 Actinoplanes sp. NPDC049265
GGCGGTCGACTCGGCTATCGCCCTCGTCGACCTCAAGAGGAGGGGGTGGGTTTCACGTGAAACGGGCCTCGGTCGAGCCGCAGCTCGTTCGATGGCTGATCCTTGTCTCGGTCGAACTCGATAGTTGCTCTCTGGTCCCGACCCGGTCGGGAGGGGACAGCGCGTTTCACGTGAAACGCCGGTCCCATAAGCCTGCGGGCGCGATCTTGTCCTCGCTCAGCATGCGGGGATGGTGGATAGTCTCGGCGGCTTAAGCGCGCCCGGCACCCCATCGCACCGCCGAAGGCCTTCCGATCCAAACCCGCCGAGCTGCGACAGACGGCCGACCCCCACCCGCTACGCACCCTGTCCATGGGCATGACGAGTTCGCAGGGACGACGGCTGTCTCCTGGCTTGATCCTGGCGGGGGAGATCTGTCGTGGGCGCGACTGAGGCAGCTGGGGACCGATACCAGCAGGCGGGCAGAACGATGCTGCCTCTTTGTTTCACGTGAAACATGGACTCGCCCTCGGAAGCTTGGGCCCATGTGTTCAGCGCCCTGGCAAGTAGCATCCGGCGCCCGACCCGTTGGCATGACCGCGATACGAAAGACTCCCGCGAGTCCGGCGTGAAAGTTTCAACCCCTGACCTCGCTAGCCTCCTCGGGATGTGAAGAAGCTGAACGCATCAGGTTGAGCCCGCTCACGCTAGGCGGCGCGATTTGAAATTCGGAAACCCGAGTGGCGATGAGGGCGCCGAGGCTCTTCGACAACTCAGAGGATGATCATTCTTCATATCGATGGCTGCGGTCGCGGTGGCCGGAACCAGGATCTTGGGGCGCCTACGGCATCCGTCTACCGGTGCAATCAGTGCTGGACCGCGGCCGGCTCGTCGTTTGGGCGCGCGAAGGCTCGGTTCGAGGCTGCTCCCGCGTGAAGGCGAGTTGATCTTGCTTTTGAATCACACCGGCGTAGTTCTGGCGCCAGGACAAATCTCAGGAGGATCAGTCTGACAGAAGTGGTTGAATCTTGTAGTTTCCACCTGAAGAAAGCGCTGGTCAGGCGGCATCTCGGGGACAGGCCTCGGCGGGAGTTCGGACATGAAGAAGGCACGTGACCCGTTGGGTTCACGTGCCTTGCGTCGCCTTCGTAGGTGGCCAGGAAATCAGCCCTCGGTGCTCTCCGCGCCGCCCTCTTCTTCTACGCCGATCATCCCGACGATTCGTTCCAGGTCGTCGACCGTTGCGAACTCGATCGTGATCTTGCCTTTGTTGCGGCCGATGTCGACCTTGACGCGAGTGTCGAAGCGATCGGAGAGTCGTTCGGCCAGATCGTTCAGTGCTGGGGCGTGGACCTTCGGGCGGCGGGACGGAGTTGCCTTCTTCGCCGGGCCGTCGGACAGGGCCAGCGACACCAGTTCCTCGGTTGCTCGCACCGACAAGCCCTCGCGGACGATGCGCAGGGCGAGCTCGTCCTGCGCATCCGAGTCGTCGAGGCTCAGCAGGGCCCGCGCATGGCCGGCCGACAGGACGCCGGCCGCTACCCGGCGTTGCACCGGAGCGGGGAGGTTCAAGAGCCGGATCGTGTTGGAGATTTGCGGCCGGCTTCGGCCGATGCGCTTCGCCAGTTCCTCGTGCGTGGCACCGAACTCCTCGAGCAACTGCTGATAGGCGGCCGCCTCTTCGAGGGGGTTCAGGTTGGCGCGGTGGATGTTCTCGAGCAGAGCATCGCGGAGCATGGCGTCGTCGCGGGTGTCGCGGACAATGGCCGGAATGGTGTCTCTGCCGACGGCCTGGGCCGCACGCCAGCGGCGCTCACCCATGACCAGTTCGTACTGGCCGTCGCCCATGTCGCGGACGACGATCGGCTGCAGGAAACCGACCTCCTGGATGGAGATCTTCAGCTCCTCCAGCGCCTCTTCGTCGAAGACGTGACGCGGCTGCTTCGCGTTCGGCTGGATCGACGTGACCGGCAGCTCGGCGAAACGGGCGCCTGGCACCGGAGCGAGTTCGCTGGACGGGTCGCTCAGGACCGGTTCGGGCGCGGGCTCGGCCGGTGTCGAGAACTGGGCCGGCGCGGATCCCGACGCCGGCGCTGGAGCCGACGCCGGGGGAGGGGTGGCTTCCTCGGTCGCGACGGCAGCGGCCGGCGCGGTCGGAATCAAAGCGCCCAAGCCCCGGCCGAGGCCACCCCGTGGACGGTTCTTCATGCGGTGCCTCCGTTACTGACCCCACGCATCGCGATCTCCAGAGCGGCCTCGAAGTAGCTGGTGGCACCACGCGAGCCCGGATCGTAGGTCATCACAGACTGGCCATAGCTAGGCGCCTCCGACACGCGGACGTTGCGGGGAATCACCGCGTGCAGCACCTTGTCCCCGAAGTGGTTACGGACGTCCTGCTCGACCGCGTCCGCGAGGCGCGTACGGCGGTCGTACATGGTCAGCAGGATCGTCGAGACGTCCAGCGTCGGGTTCAGGTGTTGGCGCACCAGGTTGATGTTATTGATCAACTGGTTGAGACCCTCCAGCGCGTAGTACTCGCACTGGATGGGGATCAGGACCTCCTGCGCGGCGCACAGCGCGTTCACGGTCAGCAGGCCCAGTGACGGCGGACAGTCGATGAAGACGTAGTCGAACTTCTCCGGATGCGCGGAGATCGCGCGGGCGAGGCGGGACTCACGAGCCACCACGGAGACCAGTTCGATCTCGGCGCCGGCCAGGTCGATGGTGGCGGGTACGCAGAACAGATTCGGAATGCCCTCGACCGGCTGAGCCACCTCGCTGAGCGGCACATTGTCGATCAGGCAGTCGTAGACGTCGGGTACGCCAGCGTGGTGTGGCACGTTGAGCCCGGTGGACGCATTGCCCTGCGGATCCAGGTCGACCACGAGCACACGGTTCCCGTGCAGCGCGAGCGCCACGGCCAGATTCACCGTCGTGGTCGTCTTGCCAACGCCGCCCTTCTGGTTCGCGACGCAGAGAACCCTCGGGTGATCGGGCCGCGGCATCGTGATTTCACCGCTCGGGTTGAGGATCTGCACAGCACGCAACGCTTCCATGGCCAGCGGCGGATCGTCCTCATCCCCGCCCGGCGTTTCACGTGAAACATGCTCGTCCGGATGACGCTCGCTGTGCTCCATGGGCGGCGCAGACGTGGGAGCGCCCGGAATCGGCGCGGATCCGGACACCGGCGCCACAGAGGGAGGCGTCACTGTCACGCGAGGAGCCGGCGCCGGCGCGTGCGCCTCATCGCCATAGCCGTACTCGCCCGAGTGACCACTGACGGCACCCTCCGGCGGCGAAGACTGCGGACCTACCGGCGTTCCGTACACCTGACCGCCGGTAGAGGCCTGGACACTCTCATACCCGGTGCCGGTACGGGGCTCGGGCGCACTCGAGGCGCCGCCCGAAGCCTCAAGAGCGAACCCGATGGGCGTCGAGTCCGACGAGCCATGGGTATCCGTAGAGTACGGAGAGGGGAACGCTGAGTTACCTACACCCGCGGACGCGTTGGTTTCACGTGAAACGCCGCGTCCGATCGGAGGAAATCCGTCGAGGCCACTGCCGTACTCATGCACCGTCTTGTCCCTGCCTGCTTGGAATGGGTCGGCACCGCGAGTGCCCACCCCGGCATCGCCAGGCGACGCAAGAGGTGGGGCTGAAGGCGGTGCACCGGGCGCGCCCGCCAACCGGTCCACACTATCGACGCGCGGCCAGCCTACGGCCGTTGGGCGGCCCGTGCCACGCCTGTCCGCCTGATAGGGCGACGCGCCACTGGCCACACCAGTCACCGGAAAGGTGAACGGGTGAACGGCCGACGGAGCGCTGTCGACTCGCATCGACACATCGACCAGCTGATGCGTTGTAAGAGTTTGAGTCGGCGTCACTGACGCCGAGGTTGACCAGGCTAGATCCGAACGAGCTTCGCCAGCAAGACCCAAATCCGCGTCTGTGGATAGCCCACAGCGACCGTCGCCGGCCCCAGACCGAGCGGCCTCGCCGGGCCACATCGGCGGCGATGTGGTGTCGGTCTCAAAAACCATGAAGCCGGGTACGAGGGCCAGCCGCGCCCCGAAAACCGGTCCGCTCCGGCCCGGCCAACCGGTGTCCGAAAAAGCTCGCCGACCCGGGCCAGGGCCCTGGGCCTCAGAATGGTCGCAGGAGTCGGTCCGCCCAACGAAGTCAACCCGGCCGCGGGAACCAACGCCGTCGAGGGAATTGAGACGGCCGAGAGAATCAGCACGGTCGCAGGACTCGGCCCGCCCAAGCGAGTCACGTCGCCCACCCGGACACACCGAAGCGCCCAACTCAAACGAAGAAGCCGAAGACGCAGGCGCGGGCGAAGACCCACCCAAGGCCGCCCGAGCCGAGGCCCGACCCCGCCGAGGCGAAGGCCGCCCCACTCCAACCCTCACCGCCGGCACCGGATAAGACGATTCCCCAGCCAGCGGCGTAGGCGAGAACAGCGGCGAAACCACAGGCCCCGACGTCCGCCCCCCTCGCCCGCGTCCGTCGCGCCTGCCGCCGCCCATCCGTACCTAGTCCTTCCGCATTCCCCTTCGCCCCGACCCCCGAGACGAACCCTCAGACCCCCGAGAAGAACGCCCCCCAGACGAAGACCCGCCCGACGAACGCCCCCCAGACGAAGACCCGCCCGACGAACGCCCGCCTGACGAAGACCCCCGAGACGAAGACGACCCCCTACCCGCAGACCGGGAAGACCCTCCCCGCTCCCGAACGATCTCCACCACCGTCGCAGGCGGCTCGATCACCCCAACCCCGCATTGCGACACCACCGGCACCGACCCACCCAGCCGCTCGATAGCAGCCGCATGCTCCGCCGCCTCCTCAGCCGCCGAAGCCCCCTTCAACGCCACTACCCGGCCCCCCACCGCGGCCAGCGGCAGGCACCACCGGGCCAGCCGGTCCAACGGCGCCACCGCCCGCGCCGTGACCACGTCAGCCGGTTCCATCCGGACCTCTTCCGCCCGACCGCGAACCACAGTCACAGCGGAGGTGAGGCCGAGCGCAGACACCGCTTCGGAGAGGAACGCGACTCGTCGGGCCAGCGGCTCGACCAGGGTGATGCGGAGGTCGGGCCGTACCACTGCGAGCACGATACCGGGCAAACCAGCACCAGAGCCCACGTCAACCACCGAAGCGCCCATACCAATCTTTTCGGACACGACGGCGCAGTTGTCGAGGTGGCGTTCCCAGATGCGCGGCGCCTCGCGTGGTCCGATCAGTCCCCGGGTCACCCCGGAGGTCACGAGCAGCGAAGCGAACTCCGAAGCGAGCGGAAGACGGTCACCGAAGATCGAGGAAGACGACGGCCCGGGCGCAACCACGCCCGGGCCGGAGTCATCCCCGCTGGAGAGCGGGTCGGTCATCAGTCCACCGCACGCACGACGATCCGCCGGTTGGGCTCGACGCCCTCCGACTCGCTCTCCACGCCGGAGATCGCGTTGACAACGTCGTGGACACACTTGCGCTCGAACGCCGACATCGGCTCCAGGCGCACGGCGTCACCGTGCTCCTTCACCTTCTCGACGGCGTTACGAGCGACCGCGGCCAGCTCCTTGCGACGGTTGGCGCGGTAGCCGCCGATGTCCAGGAGCAGCCGGCTCGGCGTACCCGTGGCTCGGAAGATCGCCAGCCGGGTCAGCTCCTGCATCGCCTCGAGGGTGGCGCCGCGCTGGCCGACGAGCGCCTGCAGGCGACCGCCCACGACCTCGACCATCGGACGGCCGGCCGACACCAGCTCGTCGATGTCGCCGTCGTAGTCCAGGATGTCCAGCAGTCCTTCGACGTAGTCGGCAGCGATCTCGCTCTGCCGGAACAACTCGCTGTCGGAAGCCACGCTCTCCGACTTCTTGGTCTCCCCGGAAGCGGCCTCCGGTGAGTCGGTCTCGGCCGCCTCGGGAGCAGCTTCGGAAACCGAGGAATCGGGAGTGCTGGTGTCGGTCACGGTGTCATCTCCGTACTAATCGGTCCCGGACCTTGTTCGGTCCGCTGTCCCACGCCCGGTCGCGCCGGGCGTGGGGAGGTTTGCGTCGGTCAGCTCCGCGGCTTGTTCGCCGGTCGGGCGCCCTTCTTGGGGTTTATCGGCTTCGCACCGGGTTTGGGCGCGCGCGATTTCGCGTCGACCACCGGGTTCTGCGGCTCGGGCTCGGCGGGCTTGCGGCCGAACAGGCCCCCGCTGGTCCGTGTCGGCTGCACCGGCCCAGTCGCCTTGTTGCCGTTCTTCTTGGCCGGGGGACCGGTCTTGGCCGGCGCCGCCTTGCTGCCCGTGGTCGCCTTCTTCGCCATCTGCGGGGGCGGGAACTTCCGCAGCACCCACTGCTGCTGGGCCAGCGTGAAGGAGTTGTTGGTCACCCAATAGATGACCACACCGATCGGGAACAGCGAGCCGGAAACCAACAGGGACAGCGGGATGCCATAGAGCATCAGGCGCTGGATCATCTTCTGCTGCGGGTCTTCGGCCCAGCCGGTCTTGAGGATCATCTGACGGCTGGTCAGGTACGTGGTGGCCATCATGATCAGGACCAGGACGGCGGCTACGACCTTCACCGTCGTGGTGCTGTTGGTGCCCAGCGCGTTCAGCTCGGCCGGCGTCGAACCGAACTTGGCCGGCAGCGGCACCGTGAACAGGGCCGCGTGCGTCGCGCTCTCGAACTGGTCGACGGTCCATCCGTACAGCGTCTTGCCCTGGTTTTCCGGGGAGAGCCGCCGCAGCACGTGGAAGAGGCCCAGGAAGACCGGCACCTGGAGGAACATCGGAAGGCAGCCCATCAGCGGGTTGGCCTTCTCGGTCTTGTAGAGCTCCATCATTTCTTTCTGGAGCGTCTCCCGGTCACCCTTGTGCTTCTCCTGCAGCTCCTTGACCTTGGGCTGAAGTGCCTGCATGGCCCGCTGCGACTTGATCTGCTTGACGAAGACGGGGAACAGCACAACCCGGAGGGTGACCACCAGGAACACGATGGAGAGGATCCAGGACCAGTTGGTGCCCAGCACCGGACCATCGGGGATGCCGATGAAGGACCACAGGGCGTGCCACTTCAGGAGGATCCACGAGATCGCGGTGTAGATCCAGTCGAGACTCAATTCAAGCTCCAGTCACATCGGCCGGGCGGTGACGGATGGGATCAGGCACTGGGTCGTACCCGCCGGGGTGGAAGGGATGACAGCGCAGGATCCGCCAGACCGCCAGCGCCGTCCCCCGGATCACGCCGTGCCGCTCGAGTGACTCGAGGGCATATGCGCTGCACGAGGGATAGAACCGACAGCGGGCCGGCAGAGCCGGGCTCACGTATCGACGGTACGCGACGATGGGCCAGGCCAGCAGGCGGGCGGGGCCGGTCATCGCCGCCGCCGCGGGGACCGGGCCGCCGCGAGCGCGGCCTCCAGGTCGGTGCCGAGCGTCTCGGCGGTGGCGTCGGCCGCGGGGGGCAGGGCCCGCACCACGAGCCGCGTGCCGGGTGGAAGATCGGCCAACCTCGGGCGTACGAGATGACGAAGCCGCCGCCGTACCCGGTTACGCACCACCGCGTTGCCCACGGCCTTGGACACGACAAAGCCGGCGCGTGCCGTGGAGGCGAGCGCCGGCTCGTCGATCTGAAGGTGTACCACCAGGGTGCCGCGGCCGACTCGGCGGCCACCGCGAAACGTTGCGGTGAAGTCGCTGCTCTTCCGCAGGCGCTGAGCTGCGGCCAGCACGACTACCTGGGCAATCCCGGGCGGGCCAAGGTCGGCTCAGGCCGACAGCTTGGCACGGCCCTTGGTGCGACGGTTGGCGAGGATCGCACGGCCGGCACGGGTGCGCATGCGCAGCCGGAAGCCGTGGGTCTTCGCACGACGGCGGTTGTTCGGCTGATAGGTGCGCTTGCTCACGTCAGAACTCCGAATCAGTGCAGAACCTAGACAAGGGGCATCGCTGCCAGACGACCACTCTAGCAGGGGCGCGGCAAAGCAACCGCTCGACCCTACGCACGGTCATGGCGACGGTCAACGATACGCGCCGCGGATGACCTCTGGTCGATCTGAGGAAGGCACAGATACGCGTCTTTCTGCGCAGGAAGTGAATCTCCGCATGCCCGTACGCACAGCCGGGTGGGACGCCGGTTGTAGCGGCGGCGGGACCGCTGTTAGCGTGCCCGTTTGCTGGTCTCCGGTGCGATGAGCCGAGCGGCCCGGTTCGGGGCGGAACCGGGTAGTGCGGTGAATCGTTCGGCACGGTGAGCCTGTTAATTCGCGCCAGCACAGGCTCCCAGGGGTGAGCGACTGCCGACGCGCCCACAGCTTGTGGATAACCTGTGGATAGCCGGTGGACACAGTGGGGACGCCGGTCGGACAGGGCGGAAGGCCGGACAAGGCCACCGGGGGTCGGTGGGTGATGGGGGTGGCGCGGCGGTGGCCGATTCGGGCGACCTGAGCAGGTTGTGGGACGCGGCGGTGGCCGAGCTCGCCGATGAGATCGTGTCGGCGCAGCAGCGGGCGTACCTGCGTCTCACCCGTCTGCGCGCGATCGTGGACGACACCGCTCTGCTCTCCGTGCCCGACGCCTTCACCCGCGACGTGATCGAGTCCCGGCTGCGGCCGGCCATCACCGACGCGCTGTCCCGGCAGGAAGGCCGCGCGATCCAGGTCGCCGTCACGGTGCGCCGGCCGGAGGACGGGACCGGTCTGCCCGGCACCGTCTACGGCACGCCGCCGCCGGTCGAGCCGCCGCCACCGCCCGCGCATTACGCTGAACCGACCGGTTCGGCTCAGCATTCGTCGCCCTCCCAGGGTTACCCGCGCTCGGTCCCGGCCGCCCGCGAGGCCCAGGAGCCGCTCTTCCGCACCGAGGCCCCCGCCCCCGCGCCGGTCCTCGCACCGCAGCCGCCGGCCCCCGCCGCGCCGGCCGCGGCCGTGGACAAGAAGCAGCCCAACGACTCGGGCCGGCGGATGGCGACCGAGCAGGCCCAGCTGCGCGACAACCTGGGCTACGCCGACGACCGCCGCGACGATTCCTTACGTATGACGCAGGGCGGCGACTCCGGCCCGATGCGTAACACGGCCGGTCCCGAGCGACGCCCCGGCGGCGACAGCGGCAACCGGCTCAACCCGAAGTACATGTTCGAGACGTTCGTCATCGGCTCGTCCAACCGCTTCGCCCACGCCGCGTCGGTCGCGGTCGCCGAGTCCCCGGCCAAGGCGTACAACCCGCTGTTCATCTACGGCAGCTCCGGGCTGGGCAAGACGCACCTGCTGCATGCGATCGGCCACTACGCGACGACGCTGGGTCACGCCCGCTCGGTCCGCTACGTGTCCACAGAGGAATTCACCAACGACTTCATCAACAGCCTGCGCGACGACAAGACGCAGGCCTTCCAGCGCCGTTATCGGGACGTCGACATCCTGCTGATCGACGACATCCAGTTCCTGGAGAACCGCGAGCGGACGCAGGAGGAGTTCTTCCACACGTTCAATACCCTGCACAACGCCAACAAGCAGATCGTGATCAGCTCGGACCGCTCCCCGCGCCAGCTGGCCACCCTCGAGGACCGCATGCGCACCCGGTTCGAGTGGGGCCTGCTGGCCGACATCCAGCCGCCCGATCTGGAAACCCGCATCGCGATCCTGCAGAAGAAGGCCGCGCAGGAGCGCATGTTCGCCCCCGACGACGTGCTGGAGTTCATCGCGTCCCGGGTGTCGAATTCCATCCGCGAACTTGAGGGCGCCCTCATCCGGGTGACCGCATTCGCCAGCCTGACCCGCAGCTCGGTGCAGTTGTCGCTGGCCGAGGAGGTCCTGCGCGACTTCATGCCGGACGGCGCCGGCCCCGAGATCACCGCCGACCAGATCATGGTGTCGACGGCCGACTACTTCGGCGTCAGCCTGGAGGACCTGCGCGGCCACTCCCGCAGCCGGGTCCTGGTCAACGCCCGCCAGGTCGCCATGTACCTCTGTCGCGAGCTGACCGACCTCTCGCTGCCGCGCATCGGCCAGGCCTTCGGCGGCCGCGACCACACCACGGTCATGCACGCCGACCGCAAGATCCGCCAGCACATGGCCGAGCGCCGGTCCCTCTACAACCAGATCGCCGAGCTCACCAACCGGATCAAGCAGAACACCTGATTGCTTCCGCTCTGGTGCGGGGTCCAGCTCTTTTTCCGGTACGGGCGACTTAGAAGTCCCGCCATCTCGGCGCGACCGAACCCCCCGCCGCAACGCTCGCAACCACCCACCGACCCGGATGCCGGGGACGGCCGCGAGCGACACCCCAGCCCGCCGAGATGGCGGAAATCTAGGTCGCCCGTACCCCAAAAACGCCGTAGCCCCGCCAGACCACGACAACGCCCCGCCTTCGCTCAGGTGAGCGTGCCATTGTTATCCACCGTCCGTCCCCAGGGGTTTGTCCCCAACGGTGGATAACTCTCACCCCCGTTCCGCACAGATGTGGACAACTCCTGGGGAAATCGATGTGGACAAGCACACAGCGTCACATCTCTGTCCACCGCCTGTGGACGCGTGTGGATTTCCTGTTGAAGGTTCTGGGGACGACGGGCCGGTAGCGTCCCGGCGTTATCCCCAGGCCTGGGCACAAACCTGGTGGATATCCGGTGGATAGCCGGTGGACAACGGTGGACAACCGCTGTCGCGACGAGGACTGTGGACGCGGACCGGGGTTTATACCCTGGTTGCCCACAGGCAACTCACCGGTGGATAACTCTCTGACCAGCGCAAACGTGAGTTCTCCACAGTGTGCACAGGACCGATGGTTATGACGAGTTATCTCTTCTAAGAGAACAAAAACCAATCACCGGCGTTGGGGAAGGTGTGGAGAAGCCGCCGAGCGGTCGGAAGGGCTTCCCAGCACCGAGGCTGGTCGGGCGGTGCCATAGAGTTCAGGGTCCAGCAGCCCTTATAGAAGACGCACGCGTACGAGGAAGTCGCGGAGGACAGCATGAAGTTCCGGGTGGAGCGAGACGCACTCGCAGACGCCGTGGCGTGGACGGCCAAGAGCCTGCCCAGCCGCCCGTCGGTGCCGGTTCTGGCCGGTGTCATGCTGCGCGCTGACGACGGCCGCCTGCACGTCTCCGGTTTCGACTACGAGGTCTCCAGCCAGGTCAGCGTGGAGGTGCAGGCCGACGCGGATGGCGCGGCACTGGTCTCCGGGCGGCTGCTGGCCGAGATCACCAAGGCACTGCCGGCCAAGCCGGTCGACATCGCCGCGGTCGGTGCGCATCTGGAGCTGGTCTGCGGGAGCGCCCGGTTCACGTTGCCGACGATGCCGGTCGAGGACTACCCGACCCTGCCCGACATGCCGTCGAGCGCGGGCACGGTCGACGCGTCGTCCTTCGCCGCCGCGGTGCAGCAGGTGGCGATCGCCGCGGGGCGCGACGAGACGCTGCCGATGATGACCGGTGTGCGGGTCGAGCTGAACGGCCGCAACCTGGCCATGCTGGCCACCGACCGCTACCGGTTGGCCATGCGTGAGATGCAGTGGAACCCGGACGACCCCGAGATCAGCCTGAACGCCCTGGTCCCGGCCAAGACGCTGAACGACACGGCCAAGACGCTGGGTACGGTCGGTGGTGACGTGACGATCGCCCTGGCCCAGGGCGCGGCCGGTGAGGGCATGATCGGCTTCGCCGGCGGCACCCGCCGCACCACCAGCCGGCTGCTCGACGGCGCCAACTACCCGCCGGTGCGTTCGCTCTTCCCGGCCAGCCACAACGCCGAGGCCCGAGTCCCGGTGTCCGCGCTGATCGAGGTCGTCCGGCGTGTGGCCCTGGTCGCCGAACGGACCACCCCGGTGCTGCTGAGCTTCAGTGAGGACGGTCTGGTCGTCGAGGCCGGTGGGACGGAGGAGGCGCGGGCCAGCGAGGCGATGGAGGCCACCTTCACTGGCGAGCCGCTGACCATCGGCTTCAACCCGCAATACCTGATCGACGGGCTGCAGAACCTCGGCGCACCGACCGCCCAGCTGGCGTTCGTCGACGCGTTCAAGCCCGCGGTCATCTCTCCGGCGTCGGAGGATGGGGAAATCGTGCCCGGTTACCGCTATCTGATCATGCCGATCCGGGTAACCCGCTGATACTTGGTGCGAGAGAACCACACATCTAGGGGGAACACCATGCAGCTCGGCCTTGTCGGTCTCGGCCGAATGGGTGGAAACATGCGCGAGCGGATCCGGGAGGCGGGACACGAGGTCGTCGGGTACGACCGCAACCCGGACATCGCCGACGTCGCCAGCCTCACCGAGCTGGTCGAGAAGCTTCAGGCGCCGCGGGTGGTCTGGACCATGGTCCCGGCCGGCGCGATCACCGAGGGCACCATCGACCAGCTCGCCGACCTGCTGTCCGAGGGTGACCTGATCATCGACGGCGGCAACTCCAAGTTCACCGACGACAAACCCCGGGCCGAGCGGCTGGCGCCCAAGGGCATCCACTACATGGACGCCGGCGTCTCCGGTGGCGTCTGGGGTCACAAGAACGGCTACGCGCTGATGGTCGGCGGCGAGGCGTCCAGCGTCGAGATGGCGATGCCGATCTTCGAGGCGCTCAAGCCGGCCGGCCCGTTCGGGTTCGTGCACGCCGGCCCGACCGGCGCCGGGCACTACGCCAAGATGGTTCACAACGGCATCGAGTACGGCATGATGCAGGCCTTCGCCGAGGGGTACGAACTGCTCGCGGCGTCGGAATACGTGGACGATGTGCCCGGCATCATCAAGAGCTGGCGCGAGGGCAGCGTGGTCAAGTCCTGGCTGCTCGACCTGTTCGACCTCGCCCTCGACGGCGACCCGAAGCTGGCCCAGCTCAAGGGCTACGCCGAGGACACCGGTGAGGGCCGCTGGACGGTCGACGAGGCGGTCCGCCTGGCCGTCCCGCTGCACGTCATCGCGTCGTCGCTGTTCGCCCGCTTCGAGTCCCGCCAACCCGACTCGCCGGCCATGAAGGCCGTCGCCGCACTGCGTCAGCAGTTCGGCGGTCACGCCGTGATCAGCTGAGCTGAGTCGGCCAAGGCGGCTTCGCCGCACTGCAAGGAGAAACGAGGGATGCACGTACGCCGGGTCGAGCTCACCGATTTCCGCAGCTACGAGCGGGTCGCGGTCGATCTCGAACCCGGCGTGACAGTGCTGGTCGGCCAGAACGGGGTGGGCAAGACCAACCTCGTCGAGGCTCTGGGTTACGTGGCCACTCTGGACAGTCACCGGGTGGCCACTGATGCTCCGCTGGTCCGGGCCGGCGCCGCGGCCGCTGTGATCCGGTGCGCGATCGTCCACGATGGTCGCGAACTCCTGGTCGAGCTGGAAATCGTTCCCGGCAAGGCAAATCGGGCAAGACTCAACCGTTCTCCGGTACGCCGGGCCCGCGAGGTTCTGGGCGCGCTGCGGATGGTGCTCTTCGCCCCGGAAGACCTGGAACTGGTCCGCGGCGACCCGTCCGAGCGCCGCCGCTACCTCGACGACCTGCTCGTGGCCCGCCAACCCCGGTACGCCGGGGTCCGCGCCGACTACGACCGGGTCATCAAGCAGCGCAACGCCCTACTCCGGACGGCCTACCTGACCCGCAAGGTCGGCGGTTCCAAGGGCCAGGACCTGTCCACCCTGATGGTCTGGGACCAGCACCTGGCCGACCACGGCGCCGAGCTCCTGGCCGGCCGGATCGAGCTCGTCACCGCGCTGGCGCCGCACGTCACCAAGGCCTACGACGCGGTCGCGGCGGGCCGGGCGGCGGCTTCCGTCGCGTACACGTCGAAGTTGGGTGAGGGTCTGACGCCGGACCGCGCCGCCCTGGAGGAGGCGCTGCTGGCCTCCCTGGCCGAACGCCGCCCGGCCGAGATCGAGCGTGGGACCACGCTGGTGGGCCCGCACCGCGACGATCTCACGCTGGCGTTGGGCGATCTTCCGGCCAAGGGGTACGCCAGCCACGGCGAGTCCTGGTCGTTCTCGCTGGCCCTGCGGCTGGCCGCCTACGACCTGTTGCGGGCCGACGGTATCGAGCCGGTCCTGGTCCTCGACGACGTCTTCGCCGAACTGGACGCCGGCCGCCGCGACCGGCTGGCCGCCCTGGTGTCGGACGCGGCACAGTTGATCGTGACGTGCGCGGTGCCAGAGGATGTACCGACCACTCTGTCCGGCATCCGCTTCGAGATCGCCCCCGGGACGGTGAACCGTGTCTGAGCATCAACCGCAAGACCCGGCCGCGGGCGGGGGAGCGCGGTCAGCGGGCGGGCCCGAGCCGGGTGGCCCGGCGGCCGGAGCACCCGGCGAGGAGCCCAAGAAGGGTCCTGAGCTGGCCCGGGCGGTGATCGAGGCCGCGTTCGCCAGGCGGGCGGCCGCGCCCAAGAAGCGACGGCATTACGGCGCCGCCGACCCCGAGCGTCGGCTGCGCGGCTATTCGGGCCCGGGGCCGGACCCACGCGACCCGCAGCCGTTCGCGGCCGTCCTGGAGCGGCTGATGCGTCAGCGCGGCTGGGAGAAGCCCAAGGCCGAGGCGACCGTCTTCGGCGCCTGGGAGAAGGTCGTGGGCGAGGACATCGCCAAGCACAGCCGCCCGATCAAGCTGGACGACGGCGTGCTGACCGTCGAGGCCGAGTCGACCGCCTGGGCCACTCAGCTGCGGATGCTGGCCGGCACGCTGCTCCGGAACATCGCCGGCGAGGTCGGCCATAACGTCGTGACCAGGCTCAACATCCACGGTCCGGCGGCACCGTCGTGGGCTCGGGGCCCTAGACGAATCCAAGGCCGCGGCCCACGAGACACCTACGGCTAATAGCCAGCGAGGAGCGCGTTGCCGCGCGGATGAGTCGTGCCTGCGGACGCCGCCGGCGCAGCCGTCGTCGGCCGTAGGCACGACTCATCCGCTTTCAGCGGCGCACGCGCGACCGAGCGCAGAAGCTCAGCGCGCGGAGACTCAGTAGTCGGCGAAGACCGCGAAGCCGCGTTCGGCGCAGCGGCGGTAGAAGCCGGCCAGAACGACCAGTTCGGTGCGGGCGAAGGTCCAGTGCGGCGCGTTACCGGACTCGTCGCGCATCGCCTCCAGCCGGGAGTCGAGCCAGCGCATCTGCTGTTCGGCCAGCCGGCCGCCGGAGATCGCGGCCCGCATCACGCCGGCCACGCTGTCGAACGTGACCAGGTCGCCGTACTCCTGGTGGCCCTCGACGAACCGTTCCAGCCCGCCGGCGATCCAGGCGCAGCCGTCCGGGTCGATCACCGGGTCCTCGTCCTCGGCGGCGGCCTCAGTGGCGTACAACACACCTTCGAGCCCGAGCAGAAGATCCACCAGTTCGGTGTACGCCGTGGCACGTACCGTGCCGGTCTTGGCGATGTGCAGGGCCAGGGCGCCGGTGGGCGCGGCGATCTCGGGCCGGTCGGCGATCTCACCGAAGTCGACGAACTCGGCGGGCGCGACCGGGTCGTAGTACTGGTTGGTACGCGGCCAGTGGACCGCGACGTTGTCCAGTCCCTTGTCCAGCGCCATCGGGCCCACCTCTCCAACGTGGCCGTGGTTCTACCGCGGCGAAGATTAAAGCACCGCCGCGTGGCGTCGTGAGGCAGTGTCGCAGCGCGTGGCCGCCGGGTCCGGCAGGCGCGCTCATCGGGATGCCAGCCGTATCATTCGCCGTTGCCGGTCGGTCGCGGCCCGTGTGGGGGGACGCGTGGGAGGCGGGGTCGACGGCGCTACGGCAATCTGAGGCACCCGGACGGGGTGCCGGACCCTCTGTTTCTCGCATCGGCGGAGTAGAATCGACGCAGACCGGGAGACCGCCCGGCGAGGTGTCTGAAAACGGCGCAGAGGTGTCGCGCAGAGTTGTCAGACGTCACGCTACGCGGTTTTCCAGCCGATCACGATCCGCGGGTGACCCGCGGCGACCGGCGAGCTCGGTTCCACCGGTGGTCCGCCTCGTACCCGCGCGGGTTGTCGTCGGTGGCGCCTGCGCGCGCCGGCCCGCCTCAGGCCCCGCCAACCCCGTGTCGGGGCTTCGGCCCAGGCACGAGAAAGTGGCCGAGGGTGGCAGAGCAAGAGCAGTACGGCGCGGATTCGATCACCGTGCTCGAGGGCCTGGAGGCGGTTCGCAAGCGCCCGGGCATGTACATCGGCTCGACCGGTGAGCGTGGCCTCCACCACCTGGTGCAGGAGATCGTGGACAACGCCGTGGACGAGGCCATGGCCGGGTACTGCGACAAGATCGACGTGTTTCTCCTGGCCGACGGCGGGGTCTCGGTCACCGACAACGGTCGTGGCTTCCCGGTCGACCTCCACCCGAAGCTGAAGAAGCCGGGTGTCGAGGTGGCGCTCACGGTTCTGCACGCGGGTGGCAAGTTCGACGGCAAGTCGTACGCCGTCTCCGGCGGTCTGCACGGCGTCGGTGTCTCGGTCGTGAACGCGCTCTCCACCAAGATGGCAGTGGAGATCCACAAGGCCGGCTTCGTCTACCGCCAGCAGTACGACCACGCCAAGCCGGGGCCGCTGGTAAAGGGCGAGGCGACCGACATCACCGGTTCCACCGTCCAGTTCTGGCCCGACCCGACGATCTTCGAGACGGTTGAGTTCGACTTCCAGACCATCTACCGCCGCCTGCAGGAGATGGCGTTCCTCAACCGCGGCCTGGCGATCAACCTGATCGACCAGCGTGAGGGCCAGGTCGACGACAGCGGCAAGCAGCGCGAGGTCAACTTCCAGTACGACAACGGCATCGCCGACTTCGTCCGGCACCTGAACGCGACCAAGAACGCGATCCACAAGTCGGTGATCGAGTTCGAGTCCGAGGACAAGGACGCCGGCATGGCGGTGGAGATCGCCATGCAGTGGAACGAGTCGTACGGCGAGTCGGTCTACACCTTCGCCAACACGATCAACACCCATGAGGGTGGTACGCACGAGGAGGGCTTCCGTGCCGCGCTGACCGCCACGGTCAACCGTTACGCGGCAGAGAAAAAGCTGCTCAAGGGTGACGAGAAGCTCTCCGGCGAGGACATCCGCGAGGGCCTGGCCGCGATCATCTCGGTGAAGCTGGCCGAGCCGCAGTTCGAGGGCCAGACCAAGACCAAGCTCGGCAACACCGACATGAAGGGCTTCGTCCAGCGGGTGCTCAACGACCAGCTGGGCGACTGGCTGGAGCGCAACCCGGCCGACGGCAAGATGATCATCACCAAAGCGTCCCAGGCGGCCCGCGCCCGGATCGCCGCCCAGCAGGCCCGCAAGCTGGCCCGGCGCAAGTCGCTGCTGGAGTCCGGCTCGATGCCGGGCAAGCTGGCCGACTGCCAGTCGACCGACCCGACGGTGTCCGAGCTGTTCATCGTCGAGGGTGACTCGGCCGGCGGCTCGGCCAAGCAGGGTCGCAACAGCCAGATCCAGGCGATCCTGCCGATCCGCGGCAAGATCCTCAACGTGGAGAAGGCCCGGATCGACCGGGTGCTGAAGAACAACGAGGTCCAGGCGCTGATCACCGCCCTGGGCACCGGCATCCACGAGGAGTTCGACCTGGCCAAGCTGCGCTATCACAAGATCGTGCTGATGGCCGACGCCGACGTGGACGGCCAGCACATCCAGACGCTGCTGCTGACCCTGCTCTTCCGGTTCATGCGGCCGCTGGTCGAGGTCGGGCACGTCTACCTGGCTGCGCCTCCGCTCTACAAAATCAAGTGGAACGCCAAGGGCGACGACGCGCAGTACGCGTACTCCGACCGGGAGCGTGACGGCCTGATCGCGTTGCGTCAGCAGAAGAAGGCCAACGCGAAGCCGAACGATATCCAGCGGTTCAAGGGTCTCGGCGAGATGAACTTCCACGAGCTGTGGGACACCACGATGGACCCGGCCACCCGGACGCTACGCCAGGTGACCCTGGACGACGCGGCCGTGGCCGACGAGCTGTTCAGCGTGCTGATGGGTGAGGACGTCGAGGCGCGGCGTTCGTTCATCCAGCGCAACGCCAAAGACGTGCGATTCCTGGACATCTGACCTGAGGCGAGCGGTGCCGGTACCGGTACCGCTCACCCAGGGTTATGCACAGCTTTGGCGCCAATCCACAGTGTTATCCACAGCGATATGCGCACTCCAGGCCCTAATGTCTGGTTTTACCTTCAGTAAGGGTTAACAGTGACAGACACTCCCGAGACCCCGGACGCCGCCGACCAGCCGCAGGACGAGACCGGCGCCGGTGTGGCGCAGCGGGTCGAGCCGGTCGGCCTCGAGGTCGAGATGCAGCGGTCGTACCTCGACTACGCCATGAGCGTCATCGTGGGACGCGCTCTGCCCGACGTCCGCGACGGCCTCAAGCCGGTGCACCGCAAGATCCTGTACGCGATGTACGACGCCGGCTTCCGGCCCGACCGCGGGTACGTGAAGTGTGCGCGCGTGGTCGGCGACGTGATGGGCAACTACCACCCGCACGGCGACTCGTCGATCTACGACGCCCTGGTCCGGATGGGCCAGCCGTGGTCGCTGCGCTACCCGCTGATCGACGGCAACGGCAACTTCGGATCGCCGGGTAACGACCCGCCGGCGGCCATGCGGTACACCGAGTCGAAGCTCGCGCCTCTCGCCATGGAGATGCTGCGCGACATCGACGAGGACACCGTCGACATGCAGGACAACTACGACGGGCGTACCAAAGAGCCGACGATCCTGCCCGCCCGGTTCCCCAACCTGCTGGTCAACGGTTCCGAGGGCATCGCGGTGGGCATGGCCACCAAGATCCCGCCGCACAACCTGCGCGAGGTCGCCGGCGCGGTGCAGTGGTTCCTGGACAACCCGGAGGCCGACGAGGAGGCGACCCTCGAAGCGGCGCTGGAGTTCGTCAAGGGACCCGACTTCCCCACCCGGGGGCTGATCGTCGGGCAGCAGGCCATTCAGGACGCCTACCGCACCGGTAGGGGATCGATCCGGATGCGCGCGGTGGTCGAGGTCGAGGAGGACACCCGCGGGCGGCCCTGTCTCGTCGTGACCGAGCTGCCGTATCAGGTCAACCCGGACAATCTCGCCGAACGGGTGGCCGATCTCGTCAAGGAGGGCAAGCTCACCGGGATCGCCGACATCCGGGACGAGAGCTCCGGGCGTACGGGCATGAGGTTGATCCTGGTCCTCAAGCGCGACGCGATCGCCAAGGTCGTGCTGAACAACCTGTACAAGCACACCCAGCTGCAGGAGACCTTCGGCGCGAACATGCTCGCGCTGGTCGACGGCGTGCCGCGGACGCTCAACCTGGCCCAGTTCATCCGCTACTACGTCGAGCACCAGATCGAGGTCATCCGCCGGCGCACCGCGTTCCGCCTGCGTAAGGCCGAGGAGCGCGCGCACATCCTGCGTGGTCTGGTCAAGGCACTGGACGCGCTCGACGAGGTGATCGCCCTGATCCGGCGCTCGCCGACCGTCGAGGAGGCCCGGGGCGGCCTGATCGCGCTGCTCGACATCGACGAGATCCAGGCCACCGCGATCCTGGACATGCAGCTGCGCCGGCTGGCCGCCCTCGAGCGCCAGAAGATCATCGACGAGCTGGGCAAGATCGAGATCGAGATCGCCGACCTGAAGGACATCCTGGCCAAGCCCGAGCGGCAGCGGGCGATCGTCAAGGACGAGCTCGGGGAGATCGTCGCGAAGTACGGCGATGACCGGAAGACCCAAATTATCCCGTTCGATGGCGAAGTCTCGATGGAAGACCTCATCGCGCGCGAGGACGTTGTGGTGACCATCACACGTACCGGTTATGCAAAGCGGACCAAGGTCGACATGTACCGATCCCAGAGGCGTGGCGGCAAAGGTGTGAGCGGCGCCTCACTGCGGCAGGACGACATCGTCAGCCACTTCTTCGTGATCAGCACACACGCCTGGATCCTGTTCTTCACCAACAAGGGCCGGGTGTACAGGGCCAAGGCGTACGAGCTCCCCGAGGCCAACCGCGTCGCCAAGGGTCAACATGTCGCAAACCTGCTTGCGTTCCAGCCCGACGAGCACATCGCCCAGGTCATCCAGATCCCGAACTACCAGGTAGAGCCCTACCTTGTGCTCGCCACTAAGAATGGCTTGGTGAAGAAGACCCGGCTCGAGGAATTTGACTCCAACCGCAGCGGTGGCATCATCGCCATCAACCTGCGGGAGGATGACGAGTTGGTGGGCGCCGCACTGGCCGCACCGGAGAACGATCTGCTGCTCGTGTCGAAGAAGGCACAGGCGATCCGGTTCAACGCCTCGGACGAGGCGTTGCGGCCGATGGGGCGGGCGACCTCCGGTGTGATCGGCATGCGCTTCGGTGACAACGACGAACTCCTGGCCATGGAAGTGGTTCGCGACGGTCTGGACGTTTTGGTCGCGACCAATGGCGGGTATGCGAAGCGGACGCCGATCGAGGAGTATCCGGTGCAGGGCCGGGGCGGCAAGGGCGTACTGACCGCCAAGATCACGGAGCGTCGTGGTGGTCTGGTCGGTGCGCTCGTGATCGACCCGGAAGATGAGCTGTTTGCCATCACCAGCAATGGTGGTGTCATCCGGACTCCCGTGAAGCCTGTACGGCGTACGCGGGATCGGAACACAATGGGGGTCAAGCTGATGGACCTCCCAGAAGGTGTAACCATCGTGGCGCTTGCTCGTAATGCCGACGAGCCTGACGAACAGGACTAGTTGATGACGGAGACAACGGCGAAGTCGGGGGGCTCGGGGACCTCGACGTCACCGGCTGACCAGACGCCCGGCAAGAGCGGCGCTGATCAGGCCGGACGCGAGGCCGCCGGGCGGGACGCCGCCGGCCGCGCGTCGGTGCCCGCCGAGGGTTCGTCGTCCGCGCCCAAGTTCACCCGGGCACCCGGCATGAGCCCGCCGCCCGGCGAACCAGCCGGCGGCGCGGCCAAGGACGACGCGAAGCGTCCCGGTGGCCCCAACGCGGCGAAGGGATCCGCGACTGTGCCGATCGTCACTAAGGGTGGTACCTCCGGCGGAGGTCAGCCCGGCGGACCGACCGGTCGGGCCGGTGTCGTGCCCCAGTCGGCCCCGCCCCGCCCCGGCAGCGCCGCCCCCGCCGGCGGCAAACCGGCCGCGCAGGGTGCCGCCGCCGTCGGCGCCGCCCGAGTCACCGAGACGGTCCGTGCGGCCCGCCAGACGGTCGCCTCGGCGGCCGCCCGCGGACCCCGCCGGGCCCGGCTGAACCTCAAGCGCATCGACCCCTGGTCGGTCATGAAGTTCTCCTTCGCCGTCTCCGTCGTGCTGTTCATCGTCATCGTCGTCGCCACGTCGGTGCTCTACCTCGCCCTCGACGCGATGGGCGTCTGGGGCACCGTCAACTCCAGCCTCGGCGACCTGGTCAACGCCAGCGGCGGCACCGCCAACAGCGGCTTCCGGGTCACCGCCTGGGGCGTCATCGGCACCTCGATGCTCGTCGCGGCGGTCAACGTGGTCCTCTTCACCGCCCTGGCCACGCTCGGCGCCTTCATCTACAACGTCTGCGCCGACCTGGTCGGCGGCGTCGAGCTCACCCTGGCCGAACGCGACTGACCGCAACGCACCTGACCTCGGGGGCAGCTCCCAAGCTGCCCCCGATTTTGGGTGGCGGAGGGCGGTAAGCTAATGTTCGTTCTCGTTGCGGGGCTATAGCTCAGTCGGTTAGAGCGCAGAGCTGATAACTCTGAGGTCGATGGTTCGATTCCATCTAGCCCCACCATCACAGTCACCGACCACAAGGAGACAGTCATGCTGAAGAAGCTCCTGATCGTCGCCGGAGTGGTCGGCGTCGCGGCACTCGTCTTCAAGCGCGTCAAGGCGTCCAACGACGAGCGTGCCCTGTGGCACGAGGCCACCACCGCTCCCGACCTGCGCTGAGTCGCCTCGGCCGGGCCGGCTGACCCGGGGCCCTAGCTCAACTGGCAGAGCACCGCCTTTGCAAGGCGGGGGTTAGGGGTTCAAGTCCCCTGGGCTCCACGAGTCTCGGGGCGGAGTCTGCCCGCGGGACGCTCGGGCCTGGGCCGAGACTCGATTCTGCTCCGGGGGCCGAGCCCCCGGAAGCCCCGCGATGTAGTGGTTGCGCTGGGGTGGATTGGTTGCGCTGGGCTTGCGATGGCTGCGCTGCTTGCAGCGGTTGCGCTGGGGTTGCAACGGTTGCGCTGGGCTTGGAGTGGTTGCGCTGGGGTTGCAGTGGTTGCGCTGCTTGCAACGGCTGCACTGGGGTTGCAGCGGTTGCGCTGGGCTTGCAATGGCTGCGCTGCTTGCAATGGCTGTGCTGGGCTTGCAGTGGTTGCGCTGCTTGCAACGGCTGCGCTGGGGTTGCAGTGGTTGCGGACCGTGGGCTGGGGCTCTGCGCGTGGGGAGGAGACTTCTCGAAGGCAGCTCCGTCGAAGTTGCGCTTGGTCGCCGCCGTCGAGGCCGCCCATTCCGGACTGCTCTGGTCCGACAAGTACGCGCTGGGCGGGTTGCGGCTCGCCGGGTGGGTGCGCGCGTGGGTGGCGTCGGCCCAGTCGCAGACTGCGGAGGGCGCGTATTGCGGATGCTTTCTGATTCGACGCGATGACCTCGGTGGCCGCCGGTTTCAACGGCACCCTCGTTCGCCTGGTGGCTACGCGTCCACAGTGGTGCTCAGGGCTTTGGCTACTGGCCATTGGGATTCGATTGTGCAGCGGGCTAAGAGCCATTGGCGTACGCGCAAGGGGTCTAGGTCGAGCAGGGTGGCCATCCGGGTGGCGAAAGCGGCCGGGGCGGTGGCCAGGCGGTCGGGGAAGTTCAGCATGTGCTGGATCGGGTCGTAGGCGGGGTCACCGATGTAGGGCTTCGGGTCTACGACCAGCCACGGCTCGCGCTCGGCGGACAGTACGTTGTCCGGGTGCAGGTCGGTGCAGAGCAGCACACTGGTGGTGGCCGAGGTGGGCAAGGTCTTCCACAGGTCGAGGCCCAGCCGCATGAGACCTTGATCGGGGGGTACGGGTGACCGCTCGGCAAACCCGGCTGCCCAGGCCTCGCACATGCCGGCCAGCGGACGGAACGGGGCCCCGGGCGGCGGAGCTGTCCACAGGCGCTTGAGGATTCGGGCGATCACCTCGTCGCGTTCGGGCGGTGGCAGTGCCGCCGCCAGGGTTGTGCCGGGGCGGCACTCCTCGAGGAGCATCGCCGTCGTCTGCTCGTACACCTCGCTCTGGAGAACCTCGACCACCCCGCGCCCGGACCAGAACCGCAGGCCGGCCGCCTCGTCGCGGGCCTCGTAGTGCCGCCACGCCACCTTGAGCACCGCGCGCGAACCGTCGGCGCCGGTGACCGGCGCCACCCAGGCCGCCGACCCACCGGGCCGGTACGGCGCGCCCAGCCTCAGCGACCAGCGTTCGGCCAGCTCAGTCACCGTTTCGGGGAGTGCCGCCAGCCACTCTCGCTCTGGTTCCCCGTAGTCCGCCAGCCGGCGCAGATTGTCGGGAATCACGATGGCCATGCGATCGCCTCCAGGAAATCCTCGACCGCGTCCACAACGCGGGCCAACACCGCCACCGTGTCACGGACCGGTCCCGGCATCGCCATCGCGTGATCGGCGCCCTCGACCTCGAGCACGTGCGGGGTCAGCCGGTGGGCCAAAGCCCCGTCCCAGCTTGGATCGGCCGTGCCGCCCACCAGCAGGAACGGCGCGGGGGCACCGGCCAGCGCCGGCAACCCGCCGTGCGCGGTCAGCAGCGGTGTCAGCCAGACGGCCGGCAGGGCCCGCTCCGCGCACAGTCCCGCCGCCAGCGTCCCGAGCGACTTCGCGATCACCAACGGCCGGCGCCCCTCGATCAGCGGAACCACCTCGCCCCGCACGAACTCCTCCGGCGCGTTCCGGTCGGGGGTGCGGGACCAGGTGTGACGATGCAGCGTGCCGCCGCGGCGTTCGGCGACCTCGGCGGCGAACCAGGGCAGCGGCGAATACGGCCCGTACAAGGCTCCGGGCAGAATCAGGACATCCGGCATGCCGGCAACCGTAGGCGCTCGCGCGACCGATTTCTGGCCCGGCCGCGGCCCGGCTGGTCAGGCGGCGCAGGTTCGGGTTTCGCCCGGGCGCGGCTTGGCTGGTCAGGCGGCGCAGCTTTCGCGGGGGTGTGGCTTGGCTGGTCAGGCGGCGCAGCTTTCGCGGGGCTGTGGCTCGGCTGGTCAGGCGGCGCCGCGCTCGTTGGCTGGGCGGCGGCGGAGCTTCGGGTCGAGCAGGGCGGGGGGTAGGTAGGCCTGGTCGAGGCGGGTGACGTCGGTGCCGGGCGGGACGATCGCGTCGATCCGGTCGAGGATGTCGTCGGAAAGCGTGACGCCGACGCCCTTGAGCAGGTCGTCGAGCTGGTCGACGGTGCGGGCGCCGAGCAGGGCGCTGGTCACGGCCGGGTGCGCGATGGCGAAGGCCATGGCCAGGTGGGTCAGTGGCAGGCCGGCCTCGTCGGCGAGCGGGACGAGCTGCTCGACGACCTCGATCCGGCGCTCGTCGTTGAGGTGTTTGAACATGCGTGCCCGCTTGAGGTCGTTCGCGCCGTCTCTGCGTACGCGACCGGTCAGCATCCCCTGCCCGAGCGGTCCCCAGACCAGCGTGCCCATCCCGTAGCGCTGGACGGCCGGCAGCACCTCACTCTCGATGCCACGGTTGAGGATCGAGTACGCGGGCTGCTCGGTGCGGAACCGGGCCAGCCCGCGCCGCTCGGCCACCCACTGCGCCTCGACGATGTCCCCGGCGGGGGTGTTGGACGACCCGATGGCCCGTACCTTGCCCATGCGGATCAGGTCGGTCAGCGCGGACAGCGTCTCCTCGATGTCGGTCTCCGGGTCGAGGCGGTGCACCTGGTAGAGGTCGATGTGATCGGTACGCAGCCGGCGCAACGAGTTCTCGACCGCGGTCATGATCCAGCGGCGGGACGTGCCCTGATGGTTGGGATCGGTGCCGGTCGGGCGGCTGAACTTGGTGGCGAGCACGACATCGTCCCGCCGCCCGTGCAGCGCCCGGCCGACGATCTCCTCCGAGTCGCCGTATGCGTCGGAGGTGTCGATGAGGTTGATCCCGGCGTCCAATGCCTTGTGGATGACCCGGATCGAGTCGTCGGGGTCGGGGTTGCCGACCTGCGTGGCGAACATCAGCGCGCCGAGTGCGTAGGGGCTGACCTTGATCCCGGTGCGGCCCAGGGTGCGGTACTGCATGAGCCTCTCCTCACGTACGCTTAAGTGGAATCTCTTTCCGGAACTATACGGAAAGCTTTTCCGGATAAGCAAGAGGAGGCGATGTGCCCGAGGACACGAGCGCGCCGGCGCCGCGCCAGAAGCGCTTCGACGCCCGTCGCAACGTCGAGTCCCTGCTGGAGGCGGCCAAGACAGTCTTCGGCACGTCCGGCGTCGACGCACCGGCGAAAGAGATCACCGATCTGGCCGGCGTTGGCGTCGGCACCCTCTATCGGCACTTCCCGCAGCGAGCCGACCTGATCAAGGCCGTCATCGAGCGTGAGATCGACGCTTGCGCCGAGGCCGCCCCCGCCCTGGCCGCCGAGCACGGGCCGCGCGTCGCCCTGGCGAAATGGCTGGATCGCCTGGCCGCCTTCGTCGCCACGAAACGCGGGTTCGCCACCGCCCTGCATTCCGGCGATCCGGCGTTCGACGGCCTGTCCACCTACCTGATGGAAAAGCTCGGTCCGGCCCTCGGAGGACTGCTCGACACCGCCGCCGCGGCCGGCGCGATCCGCGGCGACGTCAGCCCCCAGGACCTGCTCTACGCGGTGGCCAAACTGTGCGCTCCGCTGCCGGACGAAGACCCCGGCTACGGCCGTCGCATGGTGGCCGTCCTGGTCGCCGGTCTGACCTGTGAGAGCCTTCGCGAGTGATCGAAACGCGTGTGCTCGCCGAAGAGGATTGGAAGGTCTGGCGGGAACTGCGGATCACCGAGGCTGCACGGCCGCAGTAGGGTCGAGTCGTGCCCGACATGCCGCCGAAGCTGGCCGAGATCGTCGACGAGTTCACCTCCGCACCGCGTGAGGTGGTGCTCGAGATGCTGCTCGAGTTCTCCGACGCGGTCCCGCCGCTGCCCGGCGACCTGGCCGGGCACGAGGGCATGGAGCAGGTGCCGGAATGCCAGACGGCGTTCTTCCTGAAAGCTTCGGTACGCCCGGACAAGACCGTGGCGACCTGGTTCGACTGCCCGCCCGAGGCGCCGACGACCCGCGCGTTCGCCGGCATCCTGTCCGAGGGACTGGAGGGCGCCACCATCGACGAGATCCTGGCCGTGCCCGACGACCTCTACGCGCGGATGGGTCTCGGGCAGGCGATCAGCCCGCTGCGGATCCGTGGCGGGGCGGCGATTCTGGCCAGGTTGAAGCGACAGGTGCGCGACCAAGCGGGGTGAACATGGACATTCAGGTGTGGGCCGACGTGATCTGCCCGTGGTGTTACATCGGCAAGCGGCGGCTGGAGGAGGCGCTGCGCGGCGACTCGACGACCACCGTCACGTATCGCGCCTACCAGCTCGACCCGTCGCCCGTGCCGCAGCCGATGCCGCTGCTTCAGGCGCTGACGCCCAAGTTCGGCGGGCCCGACCAGGTCGCGCAGGCGTGGGCGCACGTGCGGTCGTTCGCCGCCTCCGACGGCCTGGAGCTGAACTTCGAGCGGGCCGTCGCGGCGAACACCTTCGACGCGCACCGGCTGATCGCCTGGGCGGCCGAGCAGGGCCGGCAGGCCGCGATGCTCGACGCGCTGCAGGTCGCGCACTTCACCGACGGCGTCGACGTCGGATCGCACCCGGCGCTGGCCCGCGTCGCCGGCACGATCGGGTTGGACGAGCCGGCCGCGCTGGCCTATCTCGCCTCGTCGGACGGCGTCAACGCGGTCCGGGCCGACATCATGGCCGCGCGCGACTTCGGCATTACGAGCGTGCCGACGTTCGTCATCGACCATAAATACGCCATCCAGGGCGCCCAAGAAACGTCCGCGCTGCGAGATGCCTTCGCCGAGATTCGTCGCCGGGAATCGGTCGACGCCGGCTAACCCGGTTTCACGTGGAACGGCCACTTGAGGCGGCTCACATCGAACGCCGCTGTCAGGACTGAACGAGGGTTGCCGCTCGGAAGCGGATCGCGATATCTCGCTCGACGATATCGCAACTCTACGAAATCAGATGGTTACTTCTGGTTAGGCTTCCGCGAGATGGCTCGTGCCGGTGTCACCGAGTTTCGAGCCCACCCAATCCAGAGACGTGGTCCTAGGGACCCGTAGGAGGACCCTCGCATGCGTAAGTCCATATCACGCTCGAAAGCCCGGTGGGCGGCGGCCGCCGGGTTGACGACCGGAGCGGTCGGTGCCGCTCTGCTCGTGGCTCCGACGGCGGCGTTCGCCGCTGTCACGGTGACCCCACCGGTGGTGGCGGTCGGCGACTCCATCACCGTCGTCGACACCGATGCAACCTTCTCCAACGGCAGCAACACCACCGCATCCCGGGTGGAGATTCTGACGGCACCCGGAACCGTGAGCCCGATCTGTAACGCTGCGTTCCAGGTCGCCACGACCACCATCCTGGCCACGGACCAGACCGCCACCACCTCGAGCCTCGCGGGCAAGAGCGTCACGTTCAAGGTCCCGGCCGGTGCGGCTCCGGGGACCAACGGCGTGGCCAAGCGGTACGTCGCCTGCGTCTACAACGCCACCGGTGGCACGGCCCGGGAAGGCAAGGCGGACGGCTACCCCTTCTACGTGGGTACGCCGCCGACGCTCAACCCGGCCAGCGGCCTGACCGGCGGCGGGAACACCGTCGCGGTCACGGCGACGACCAGCATCTTCACCGGCGTCACGTCGCTCGGCGCCCAGTTCATGACCGACCAGTGCCCGACCACCTACGGCACTCCGGCCGCCGGAATGGCCGGCACCGCCACGAGGGGTGGAGACACCACCGCGACCGTCACGGTGCCGACCGGCGTGGTGAACAACACCCCGGCCCTGACCAGGTACAACCTCTGTCTGTACAGCGGCGCCACCGCCACTTCGACGCTCATCACCGGCGCCTCGTACTCCGTCGGTCAGCTGGTGCTGAGCCAGCAGACCGGTCCGTGGCAGGGTGGCAACTCGCTCGACGTCACGTCGCCGAACCCCTTCCTCGCGGGTCTCGACACGCCCGGCGTCAACCTCACGAGCGGGGCCTGTCCCGCCAAGTACGAGTCGAGCGACACCCTCGGCACCAGCCTGGTCGCCGACGTCCGCAAGGTCACCAACAGTCGTCTGGCCTTCACCGTGCCCGCGCTGCGGGCCACGGCCCCGGCGGCGCCGCCGGCCGTGCAGCCGGTGTGGAACGTCTGCGTCTACAACGGCACCGTCGACAACTCGTCCGACCTGGTCGCGAACAGCCCGTACACGGTCAGCACGCTGCATACCGCCACGGATGTCTCGCCGAAGGCCGGGCCGGCTCTGGGTAACGCCAAGATCCTCGTCAGCGGTACTGCCTTCCCGACGGACGGTACGCTCACCGCGACTCTGGGTGGTGCGCCGCTGACCGGCATCAAGGTCCTCAGCCCCACGGCGTTCGAGGCGATCACGCCCGCGCACGCCCCGGCGAACAACGTGGCCCTCACGGTCACGACCGCCGCCGGCACCTACATCCTGGCCACCGCGTACTCCTACACGGCCGCACTGATCGTCGACCCGAACACCGCGCCGAACACGCGCATCGTGAACGTGATCATCAAGGGCGTCGGCTTCCAGAGCGCGAGCTTCAACGCCGCGGGCGCCACTCCCACCCTGCTGGGCTCGCACTTCTATCTCGTCGAGGGCGCCTACGCCAGCAACGAGGGCGTTGCCGCCAGCGGCACGCGGGCGAACCCGCCGGTTGCCGAGTGCCGGAACGTGCTGGTCCTGAAGGACACCGAGGCGATCTGCACGCTCAACCTGACCCGTCGGCTGAACGCCGCGGGCACCGACTACCTCACCCCGGTCGCTCCGGGCACGGGCATCGGTAACCCGGCCGCGACCACGGTCGGCACCACGGTCAACAGCCGGATCATCCGGACCACGGCCGACCTCTTCACCCGGGAGCACGAGGGCCTGACCATCTACGAGGCCACACCGACCAACTTCGCTCCGGGCACCACGATCACCGACGTCATCGGCCCGAGGATGGCAGTGATCTCCACACCGGCCACGGCCACCAACACCGCGATCTCGCTGGCGCTGCTGCCGCCGACCGCGCGGACGGTCACCGTGACCACGGCCAACGCGACCACGGCGCTGACCGCGCCGGCGACGGACACCTTCATCTCCTCCGATGACGACCGCTACATCGTCGGCGCCAACATCACTCTCGGCACGACGATCGACTCGGTCACCGACGGCGACACCGCCACGCTGAGCGCGGTCTCCGGAGCATCGCCGGGCACCGCCACCGCCAACCTGCTGTCGATGAACATGCCCGTTCCCGAGGGCGTCTACAACATGACCTTCGTCAGCAACGGCACGCTCAACGCGTCCAGCACCGACCCGAACTACGTGCAGAGCACCGTTTCCAGCACGGCGACGTTCACCGTTTCGTCCTTCTGACAGGTACGTAACGAGCACTGCCCGACAGCGGCCCGGAGCACATGCTCCGGGCCGCTGCCTGCTGTCCGGCCCCGCACTGGATTCCGACGGCCACGGGTGCTGGGGCATGAAAAAGGGCTGCCGTCTGACGAAGACGACAGCCCGATCACCGATCAGGTGACCTCGCCACCTCAGCGTAGGGCGTTCTGCCCCGCTCGTCCGGAGAACCGCACCCGGTCATCCCCCCGGGGACCGTCAGCGGCAATGGCGGCGTTTCGTCCTGATACCGGGGAAGTTTTGGAAGCATGGGGGTCAGAGCGCCTCGCATTCGGCTGATCCATCAGACACGCCCAGGTCCGACCGCTGAGACCTCGCGCGGCCGAACCCTATCGAGACCCGCAAAGGACTCTCCATGCACAACACCGACCATGACGCCAGCACGACGACCCCAGCAGCGGACCGGATGTCTCGGCGGCGCAAGCGGAGTCTGGCCGTCGCCGGCCTGGCGGTCGTGCTGGGCGGCGGGGCGATTGCCGCGACTCAATGGACCGGCAATGACGATCCGGCCGTACCGGTCGAATTGGCCGCGCCGGCCACCGCCGCCTCCGACTCGACCGACGGCCCGGTCGACGCGACGGCCTCGCCCTCGCCGAGCGAGGGCTCGGCACCGGCGCACACCCCCGCTTCGCCGTCCTCGAAGTCGCCCGAACCGTCCCCCTCGTTGCCCAAGGACGCGGCCCAACGGATCGCCGAGGCGCGCGCCGCCGCGGCCAAGGAGGGCGTGCCGGTGAAGCCGGCCATCCCGGCGCCCACCTCCCCGGAACTGCCCGACGAAGCGATCACGGTGCGGGACTCCGGCTCTCTGCAGAAGGACAAGGCAACCATGCGCCTGGTCTCCGCGCGCGGTGACCTGACCGGGCAGCGGGAGCTCGCCATGGTCGCCGACGACGGCGAGAAGTTCGGAAACAGCCGGTGTTCGCAGACCATCAGCGTCGTCAACGAGGCGAAGCCGCAGCGGAAGCCGACCCTGCTGATCTGCTGGCGCACCAGTGCGAAGAAGAGCGTCTACACGGTGGCGGTGGACCTCGACGGCGACCCTTCCGAGCAGAAGAGTGTGGCCGCCATTGACACCGAGTGGAAGCGGCTGGGCTGAGAGCCGCTCCCGTGAACCGAGCAGCCGGCCGCCGCCCGTAACGGCAAGGAGCCGCACGACGCCGGTTGATGTTGTTTCACGTGGAACGGTCTACTCAACCGCGCGAGCCAGCCCGTCGATGACGGTGGCGTTCGGGAGGGCGCCGAGGGCCGGGCCGGCGATGGCGATCTTGCTGTGGCGTACGCCCGAGCCGATGATCACGTGCGGCTGGGCACCGATCCGGGAGTCGACCAGGATCGGCCAGTCCTTGGGTAGCCCGATCGGAGTGATGCCGCCGTACTCCATGCCGGTCAGCCGCACCGCGTCCTCCATCGGCGCGAAGCTGGCCTTGCGGACGTCGAGGTGGCGCCGCACCACGCCGTTCACGTCGGCCCGGGTGGTGGCCAGAATGACGCAGGCCGCGTATCGGGTGACGCCGTCACGCTTACCGGCGACGATCACACAGTTGGCCGACTCGTCCAGGCGGATGCCGTACGCCGCACAGAACGCCGCCGTGTCGGCCAGGGTCGCGTCGATCGGCGCGACCAGCACCTGGTCCCCGTCGAAGGGAGCGTCGGCGGGAATGACTTCCAGGGCCGCGGCCACCGGCTCGGCCAGCAGGTCGAGCCGGGACTGGGCGGGTTCTAGCGTCAGGCTTCCCATCACGTCCGCCATCCTCGTCCACAACCGTTGTCCCAGAAAGTCGAGACCACCGGTTGGGCGAACGCAGCGCCATCGCGAGGCCAACCGGCAGCTCTGGCCCGCGAGGCCAACCGGCAGTTCTGGCCCGCGAGGCCAACCGGCAGTTCTGGCCCGCGAGGCCAACCGGCAGTTCTGGCCCACGGGCCAACCCGCAGTTCCGGCCCGCGGGCCAACCGGCAGCGTTATCGCGAGACCAACCCCAGCACGTCGGCCAGCCGTCGCCACTCGGGCAACGGCAGCTCGGTCGGCATGCCGCTCTCGGTCAGTACGTTCACCGCCACGTGATCGGCGCCAGCCGAGAGATGTGCGTCGACGCCGGCGCGGACGCGCGAGGCGTCACCCCAGACGACCGCCGAGTCGACGAAGCGGTCGCTGCCCTCACCGGCCAGATCGGACTCGTCCAACCCGTACCGCACCAGCTGCCGCGTGTAGTTCGGCAACGTCAGATAGCCGCGCAGCGCCTGCCGGCCGGCCGCACGGGCCTGGACCGGATCGTCGCCCAGGAAGACCTTCTGCTCCGGAACCAGCAGCGTTCCGGGGCCGAGGATGCCGCGGGCCGCAGCGGTGTGGGCCGGCGGCATCAGGTACGGCAGGGCTCCGGCGGTCAGCTCGGCCGCGGCCGCCAGCGTCTTCGGCCCGAGCGCGGCGATCATTCGTTCCTCGGACGGTACCGCGGCCAGCGGACCGGTGAGCAGATCGCGCAGGCGGCTCAAGGGCCGGGTGTACGACTGGCCCCGCGCCTCCGCGGTGCGCGCGTGCCCCGAACCGACACCGAGGTAGAAGCGGCCGGGATGAGCACGCCGGATCCGCTCGTGCGAGGCGGCCAGCTGCTCGCCGTCGCTCGTCCAGATGTCCACGATGCTGGTGCCCACGACCAACGACCCGGTCGCCGTGAGAACCGCCTCGGCCAGCCCGAGGTCATCGCCCGGACTGCCGCCGATCCACACCGCCCCGAAGCCGAGGGCCTCCACTTCGCGCGCGGCCTCGGCGATCGCTTCGGCGCCGGTCGGCCAGACCCGCCACGTCGCCCAGAGGCCATACCGTCCCAGACTGTTCATATCCCTGAATCTATGAGGTAGTTGGGCCGGGTGCGAGCGCTCGTGGTGAACGACCACCGGACGATCCGGGCGCCCAGGACGTGGCATCCTCAGGCAACGCGTGATCTTGCCGACTGTCAGTTGGTGTGGAGGAGCGACGTAGCGCGCGGGTAGGCACGGTCAGTGGCCTGGCCCTGCTCGCCGGCGGCACGGCCATCGCGGCGGTGGCCGGCGGGGCGCATTCGATCTTCGCCACGATCCTGCTCGGCATGCTCGCCGTCGGCATGGGCCACGCGCTGATGGAGGAGATCCGGCGCCAGGCGCGCCGATCGATGACCGGCTGGGCCGCCCACGACACGGTCAACGCGGTGCTGCTGGCCAGCTGGGCGGCGGGCGCGCTGATCACGACGGTCCTGGCCGTCCACCCCGCCACGGTCCGGGCCGTGGGGCTCCTGCTTTCTCTGGGGTACGCGTTGAGCTGCGCGTACTTCGTCGTCGAACGCCGCCGGACGGTAAACAGCCTCGCCGTACCGGAGAAAACCTCCTAGTTTCGTGCGGTGCGTTATCGATCGTCGGACGAGGACAGCGGCCGCTGGTACGGGTTTCCGTTCCGGGCCGGAGACATCGTGATCAGCACCCGGTCGAAGAGCGGCACCACCTGGATGCAGATGATCTGCGCTCTGCTGATCTTCCAGACGGCCGACCTGCCGGCGCCGCTGGCGACCCTGTCACCGTGGCTGGACTGGCTGATCGTGCCGCGCGACGAGGTGCTGGCCCGGCTCGCGGCCCAGCGGCACCGGCGTTTCATCAAGACGCACACGCCCCTGGACGGCGTCCCGATCGACCCGCGGGTCACCTACATCGTGGTGGCGCGGGATCCGCTCGACCTGGCTGTGTCGCTCTTCCATCAGGGCGACAACCTCAACCGGGCCCGGATCGCCGAGCTCACCGGTGCGCCGCCGCCGGTCGATGAGCCGGCGCCCCCGCCCGACGATGAGCCGATGCCGCCGCCGGTCCATGAGCCGATGCCGTCGCCCGACGATGAGCAGGCGCCGCCGCCGGTCGATGAGCCGGCGCCCCCGCCCGACATGCGGGCCGCCCTGTTGCGCTGGATCGAGCAGGACGTCGCACCCGCCGACGACCTCGACTCCCTGCCGGGCGTCATGTGGCACCTCACCGACGCGTGGCGGCGCCCCGGGGTGCTGCTCGTGCACTACGCCGACCTGCTGGCCGACCTGGACGCGGAGATGCGCCGGATCGCGGAACGGCTCGGGATCCCCGTACCCGACGAGGTCTGGTCCGATCTGGTCGAGGCGGCCAAGTTCGAGCGGATGCGGGGGCGGGCGGCCGAGCTGGCCCCCGACCCGGCCGGGATCATGAAGGACCGGACGGCGTTCTTCCGGCGCGGCGGCTCGGGGTCGGGGCGGGAGCTGTTGAGCGACGACGAGTTCGCGCGCTATCAGGCCCGGGCAGCCGAGCTGGCGCCGCCCGATCTGTTGGCCTGGCTGCACCGGTAGGCCGTTGTTCAGGCCGAGCTGGCGCCGCCCGATCTGTTGGCCTGGCTGCACCGGTAGGCCGTTGTTCAGGCCGAGCCGGCGCCGCCCGATCTGTTGGCCTGACCGCATCGGCAGGCTGTTGCTCAGACCGATTTCAGGATGCGTTCGAGCTGGTCGGCCCGCATGCGCCGGGCGTGACCGCGTCTGCTTTCGGCGTACGCGAGCAGAATCGTCCGGCGTTCGACCTCGGTCAGCACTCCCGCGAACGGCGAGGCCCGCCGCAGCCCCACCGCGTGCTCGGAGCTGGACGTCAACACCTCCAGCATCGCTTCGACGCCGTCGTCGAGCAGCGCGTCCCAGCGATCCAGCCACTCCCAGTCGCTGCCGGCCGGGTGCAGCCGCCGCAGCCGGCGCAGGTTGATGGCGGCGGCCGCGAGCATGGCCGGCGGATTGGCGACGACCTTGCCCGCGACCGCCCGGTGCAGCCACAACGACTCCATCTCGTCGCGGCTGAGGCCGGGCTCGATCAGCGCCTCGACGTCACTGCGCCGGATTCGCCGCTGCCCGCCCACGCGAACGTAGGGGAGTAGCCCGCGCAGGCAGAGATCGACGACGTGCGCCCGTGAGGAACGCAGCATGATCGCCGCCTGCCCGGTCGTGAGAAGATCGCCCACGAGTCGAATAGTGGCGCCTGTCACTACCGGAATGCAACAACCGAACGGCCGATGCTTCTTTCAAGCAGACGCCCCCGAACAGTGGTAACCCTGAGCGGCATCCGAGCCCCATCAACGGCCCAGGCCTACCACTACTCCGCTCAGTGCCAGCTAGCCGCCGGCGGCATCCGAGCCTCGAGTACCGCCCAGCCCAACCACTGCTTTGGACAGTGGTGGGCGCGGGCGGTATCCAAGTTGTCAGGCGCGGGGCTCGGACCAGCGGGGCAGGGCGGCCCGGGCCGCCGGGTCGAGCGGCTCGCTGAAGCGCAGATGGTTGCCGAACGGATCCGAGATCGTCATCACCCGGGTCTTCCACGGCATCTCCTGCACCTCAGGCACCCACACGGCCGGACCCCACACCCGGCTGCCCATCTCGCCGTACCGGTCGGCCAGCTCGGACCGCAACGAGTCGATCCCGTCGATGTTGATCGCCACCGTGGCGCCGTGGCCCGGGTCGTACGGCTGCTCGCTCAGCTGGAACGTCGTCGCGCCGCGGATGATCTGCCCGTAGAACGACGTGCCGGGCCCGCCCGCCGGCCCCCCAAAATCCAGCGTGAAGCCGAGGAAGTCCAGGTAGAACTCCTTCGCCCGGTCTTCGGAGAACACCCGCAGGATCGGAATGGTGCTGGTGGTGGCCCGGCGCGGGTCGGTCAGCTCCAGGCCCGACGTCTCGAAGGCCGGCACGATGCGGGAGGCCGAGGCCGCGGTGATCTTGGCGGCGAGCACGTTCCAGTCGTCGAAGCCGAACTGGCGGGCGACGATCTCCAGTGCCGCGCTGTGCGGCAGGTCGGCCCGCGTACGGGCGAGAACCTCGCTGCGCAGCGTCTTGGCCATGGTCTTGGCGTCGCGGAAAGTCCGCATGGCGTTGTCCCTCTCCACGGCGAACGTGGTGGCCGGTGCTCGCGTTGCCGACTGGTTCGCCGAAGAAGCTGGAAAGCCGCGAATCAATCAGTCGAGGTGGACGCATTCACCAAGCCCCGCAGGGGGCGCGAGCGGCGGGCTGCGTCGGCCCTGCCAGGAGTTTCGGCCGACCGCCGGGCCGCTGTCAAGGCCACCGACACGGCATTGACCGTGATGACGATGGCCATTCCGGCGAGCTCGTGGCCGGCCAGCGGCTGGCCCAGCAGGATCAGGCCGGCCACCGCCGCCATCACCGGATGCACGCTCATGAACAGGCCGAAGAAGCGCGCCGGCACGTGGCGCAGGGCGATCAGGTCCGCGGTGTACGGCAGGACCGAGCTCAGGATCCCGGCCGTGCCCGCGAACAGCAGGGCGGCCGGCGACATCGGCATCAGCAGGACGAACACCGGCAGGTTGAGCAGCGCCGCCACCGCCGAGCCCAGGGCCGGCGCCTCGATGCCGTCGAACCGCCGCCCGGCGACCCGGTTGAGCATGATGTACGACGCCCAGCAGCCGGCCGCCAACAGGCCCAGCCCGATGCCGATCCAGTCGCTGGACGGGCCGGGCCGCACCAGCACCCACACGCCCAGCCCGGCGAGCAGAGCGCAGATCAGATCCATCCGGGTACGCGACCCGAGCAGCGCCACGGCCAAAGGTCCGAGCACCTCCAGGGTCACCGCGAGGCCCAGCCCGATCCGGTCGACGGCGGTGTAGAGGCTCAGGTTCATGATCGCGAAGACGAGGCCCAGCAGCAGTACCGGCCACCACTGCGACCAGCGCATCCGGCGCAGATCGGGGCGGGCCAGGGGCAGCAGGACGATCGCCGCGACGATCTGCCGGACGGCCACCACGCCGGCCGGTCCGATCGCCGGGAACGCGTGCGCGCCGATCGCCGCGCCGGTCTGGTTGCTCGCCGCACTGGCCACCATCGTCGCGATGCCGCCTGCTGTCCTCATGTCCGCAGCATGCGTGGCGGCGTTCCAAGAGCGGAAATGCGTCGGACATCGGTTCTATACGCTCGGCGTATGGATCTGCGGCAGCTGAGGGCGCTGATCGCGGTGGTCGACTCGGGGTCGTTCACCGAGGCGGCGGCCGGTCTGGGGGTGTCCCAGGCGGCGGTGTCGCGGTCCATCGCCGCGCTCGAGCGGGCTCTCGGCGTACGCGTGCTCCATCGGACGACCCGGCAGGTCGCACTGACCGAGACCGGAGTCAAGGTCGTGGCCCAGGCCCGCCGCGTGCTCGACGAGGTCGCCCACCTGGAGCACATCGTCGCCGCGACCAGGGCCGAGGTGCGTATCGGGTACGCCTGGGCCGCCCTCGGCCGGCACACCCGTGGCCTGCAGAAACGTTGGGCGGCGGCGTATCCGGGCGTCCCGCTGGTGTTCATCCACGCGAACGAGCCGACGGCCGGCCTCGGCGACGGCACGGCCGACGTGGCGGTGCTGCGCCGGCCGCTGACCGATCCGCGTTTCGCGACGGTGGCGGTGGGCGAGGAGCGGCGGGTGGCGGCGATGGCCACCGAGCACTCGCTGGCCCGGCGGCGCACGCTGCGCCTGGCCGATCTGGCGCGTTACCCGGTGGCGCTGGACGAACGGACCGGTACGACCACCCCGGAGCTGTGGCCGCCGGACGCGCGGCCGCGGGCGATCCGGCGTACCCACACGGTCGACGAATGGCTGACCACGATCGCCGCCAACCAGGCGGTCGGCGTGACCCCGGAGGCGACCGCGCAGCAGAATCCGAGGCCGGGCGTGGCCTACCGGGTGCTGCGCGACGCGCCGCCGATCACCGTGCGCCTGGCCTGGCGCCCGGACAGCCCTCCGGCCGGCCTGGACGAGCTGATCGAGCTGGTGAAGGCGTTGTACGAGAAGCGCTAGGCCGCGGTCGGGAGCAGGGCCAGGTCGCTGAGCGAGATGATCCCGACCACCTTGCGGTCGGTGTCGCAGACCAGGAGGCGGCGTACGCCCCGCTCGCGCATGGCGCGTACCGCCTCTTCCACCGTCGCCGCCTGCTCGACCATGATCATCTCGCGGGTGGCGATCGTCGCCAGCGTGGTCGACCGCGGCGACAGCCCCTCGGCGATCGCCCGCACGACGATGTCGCGGTCGGTGACCAGGCCGGCGATCGTCGGCCCGTGGGTCACCACGACATCGCCGATCTGCTGGTCGCGCATCGCCTGCGCGGCCTCGTCGAGGGTGGTGTCACCAGAGAGGTAGACCACCCGCCGCGTCATCACATCGGCAACCGACGTCCTGGCCATCACGGCACCTCCCGCCCATCCGGCCCCACGACTGTGGGCTACCCGGAGCGATCCATGGTTACACGCTGGTCAGCGTGGTCACCACGTCCGACATCGGAACCTCGTCGCGGCCACCCGTTCGGCGGTCACGCAGTTCGGCGTACCCCTCGCCGAAGCGGCGCCCGACCACGACGGTGTGCGGGATGCCGATCAGCTCCGCGTCGGTGAACTTCACCCCGGCGGAGACACCGGCCCGGTCGTCGACCAGCACCCGCAACCCGGCCGCCACGAGCACCTCGGCCAGGCGCAGCGCGGCCTCCACCTGCCCGTCCTTACCGGCCGCGACCACGTGCACGTCGGCCGGGGCGATCTCGGCCGGCCAGATCAGGCCACGCTCGTCGTGGTGCTGCTCGGCCACCACGGCCACCGCGCGCGAGACGCCGACGCCGTACGAGCCCATCGTCGGCCGTACCGGCTTGCCGTCCTGGCCGAGCACGTCCAGCTTGAACGCGTCGGTGTAGCGCCGGCCGAGCTGGAAGATGTGCCCGATCTCGATGCCGCGGCGCATGGTCAGCTCGCCCTCGCCGCATTGCGGGCAGGTGTCGCCGGCGCGTACCTCGGCCGCCTCGATCGTCCCGTCCGGCGTGAAGTCGCGGCCGGCCACTACCGAGGTGGCGTGCTTGCCGGCTTCGTTGGCGCCGGTCAGCCAGGCGGTTCCGGCCACCACACGCGGGTCGACGAGGTACCGGATCTGGATGCCCTGCGGCCCGATGTAGCCCTTGACCAGGTCGGGACGGGACGCGAAGTCGTCGAAGAGTTCCGCCGTCGCGGGGGCCAGCGCCGCGTCCAGCCGCTTGAGGTCGACCTCGCGGTCGCCGGGCAGACCGATGGCCAGCAGTTCCGGCTCGCGGCCGGGGTGGTGCACGGTCACCACGACGTTCTTCAGCGTGCCGGCGGCGGTCCAGTCGGTCCGGCCGCCCAGCGCACGCTGGTTGGCCAGGTCGACCAGCGCGGCGATGGTCGGCGTGTCCGGGGTGTCGTGCACGGTCAGCGGGCCGGGCGTGCCCTCGGGGGCCGGCGGTGCGGGCGTGACGACGGCCTCGGTGTTGGCCGCGTAGTCGCACTTGGTGCACCCGACGAAGGTGTCCTCGCCCACATCGGCCACGGCCAGGAACTCCTCGGAGGCCGAGCCGCCCATCGCGCCGGCCATGGCCGAGACGATCGTGTGTTCCACCTCGAGCCGGGCGAAGATCTTCTGGTACGCCCCGCGCATGGCCTGGTAGGCCGCGGCCAGGCCGTCGTCGGTGAGATCGAACGAGTACGCGTCCTTCATCAGGAACTCACGCCCGCGCAGCAGACCGGCCCGCGGGCGAGCCTCGTCCCGATACTTCGTCTGCACCTGGAAGAGGATCATCGGGAAGTCTCGGTAGGAGCTGGTCAGGTCCTGCACCAGCAGCGCGAACATCTCCTCGTGGGTGGGCGCCAGCAGGTAGTCGGCGTCGCGCCGGTCCTTGAGCGTGAAGATGTCGTCGCCGTAGTCGGTCCAGCGGCCGCTCGTCTGGTATGGATCGCGGGGCAGCAGCGCCGGGAACGACACCTCCTGCGCGCCCGCGGCGAACATCTCCTCCCGTACCACCCGGGCGATGTTGTCCAGCACAAGCTTGCCCAGCGGCAACCAGGTGTAGCCGCCCGGCGCGGCGCGACGGATGTAGCCGGCCCGCAGCAGCAGCCGATGGCTCGGCACCTCCGCCTCGGCCGGATCCTCACGCAGGGTCTTGAGCAGCATGGTGGACATCCGTAGGAGCATGGCCGCGAGTCTAGGGACCAGGTGTCAGCAGCGTCACGCTGCTTTTCCCGCCCGACCGGTGCTTAGCTGGATAGCTGTAAAGGACATAGAACGGGGCGGACGATGACCTGGCGTAGCTACGTGGCCATGGGGGACAGCTTCACCGAGGGCATGGACGACGCGTACCCGGACGGGACGTTCCGCGGCTGGGCCGATCTGGTCGCGACCAGGCTCGCGGTCGACGCCGGCCCCGATTTCGGGTACGCCAACCTGGCCATCCGCGGCCGCCTGCTCAACGCCGTCATCACCGAGCAACTGGAACCGACCCTGGCCATGAAACCCGATCTGGTCAGCTTCGCCGCCGGCGGCAACGACGTGCTGCGCCGCAAGACCGACCCGGTGGCCCTGATCGAGCGGGTCGACGGCGTGATCGGTCAGATCCGCGCGACCGGCGCCGACGTCATCATGTTCCGCTTCGCCGACGTCTCCACCCACCTGCCCGGCCAGCGCATCTACGGCCCGCGGGTGGCCGTGCTCAACCGCGGGGTCGGTGAGATCGCCGAGCGGCACGGTGCCCACCTGGTCGACCTGTTCGCCGACGACGCCTTCCGCCACAACCAGGCCATGTGGTCGCTCGACCGGCTGCACCTGTCCCCGGCCGGTCACCGTCGCGTGGCGGCCAACGTGCTGAGCGCGCTGGGCGTCGGCGTGGACGAGGAGTGGCTGCTGGTCCCGCCGGCCCCGGCCCCGAGCGCGTGGCTGGCCGCGCGCGGCGCCGACCTGCGCTGGGCCGGTCAGCACCTGGCGCCGTGGATCAAGCGCCGCCTTCAGGGCCGTTCCTCCGGCGACCTGATCACACCGAAGCGTCCTAAGCTGAGCCCGATTGGCTCCGCTCCGCTGCGCCGGCGGTCGCCTGATAACCGATGAGATGACCCGCGGTTTCCCTTCACCTGGAAAACGCGGCGGGCGGAGGAAAACCGAGGGCCATCTCATCGGGGGCGACCGCTGCCGATCGAATAGGGGATAGGTTTCCTCTCATGGCCTACGAGCTTGATCCCAGCCCCGAACTTCAGGCCTACGCGCATCCGGAGCGCCTGGTCACGACCGAGTGGCTGGCCGCGCACCGGGGTGAACCGGGCCTGGTCGTGGTCGAGTCCGACGAGGACGTGCTGCTCTACGACACCGGGCACATCCCCGGCGCGGTCAAGGTCGACTGGCATCTCGAGCTCAACGACCAGGTCACCCGCGACTACCTCGAACCGGCCGACTTCGCCGAGCTGTGTGCGGCCAAGGGCATCGGGCGCGGCGACACGATCGTGTTCTACGGCGACAACTTCAACTGGTGGGCGGCGTACGCGCTGTGGGTCTTCAGTCTTTTCGGCCACGCCGACGTGCGGCTGCTGAACGGCGGCCGGCAGAAGTGGGCCGCGGAGGGTCGCGAGCTGACCCGGGAAAAGACCGTCCGTGAGCGCGCCGACTACCCGGTCCCGGTCCGTGACGACGAGCAGATCCGGGCGTTCCGGGAGCAGGTCGCCGAGCACAGTGCCGCCGGGAGGCCGCTGGTCGACGTGCGGTCGCCGCAGGAGTACACCGGCGAGCTGACCCACATGGCCGCGTACCCGCAGGAGGGCGCGTTGCGTGGCGGCCACATCCCGGGCGCGCTGAGCAAGCCGTGGAAGTCGGCGGCCAACGAGGACGGCACCTTCAAGAGCGCCGACGAGCTGGCCATGATGTACCAGGATCAGCTGGGCCTGGCGCCGTCCGACGACGTGATCGCCTACTGCCGCATCGGCGAACGGTCCAGCCACACCTGGTTCGTCCTGACCCACCTGCTCGGATTCCCGCGGGTCCGCAACTACGACGGTTCCTGGACCGAGTGGGGCAACCTCGTCCGGGCCCCCATCGCCAAGGGCGACAAACCCTGATTATGATTGGCCCCTGAACGAGCGTTAAGTAAGCGACTTGACGACGGGGTATTGTTTTCCGGTGACGACGGTAGATCAGCAGCAGCGGCAGGGGCCGCCCGCACCCCGACGGCGGTCGCGGCGCGACGAGATCCTCGATATCGCGGTCGACCTGTTCGCCGCGAAGGGCTACCACGGCGTCTCGATGGATGACATCGGGTCGGCCGCCGGGGTGACCGGTCCGGCGCTCTATCACCACTTCGCCGGTAAAGAGGCGATGCTCGTCGCCGCGCTGGTCCCGGTCAGCGAGAGCCTGCTGCACGGTGGCCGCGAGCGGGTGGCCCGCCATGACGACGCGCACGCCGCACTGACCGACCTGATCGCCTTCCACGTCGAGTTCGCGCTGGCCAACCCGGCAGTCATCGCGTTGCACCTGCACGAGCTCGACCGGCTGCCCGAGGACCCGCGCCGGCAGATCCGCCGCCTGCAGCGCCTCTACGTCGAAGAGTGGGTGCGCGTGCTGGCCACCCTGCGACCGGAGCTGAACGCCGAGGAGGCCCGGGTCCTCGCCCACGCCGCCTTCGGCCTGATGAACTCCACGCCGTTCCTCGGCGACGAGGTCGAGCGGCAGCGCGCCGCGGCCCTGCTCCGCACAGCCGCGGCCTGTGCCCTCGAAGGCCGCGCCCAGGAGGACTGATGATCGATTCGCTGCTGGTCGCCAACCGAGGCGAGATCGCCCGCCGGATCATCCGGACGGCCAAACGCCTGGGCATCCGGACCATCGCGGTCCATTCCGAGGCCGACGCCGGGATGCCGTTCGTGCTCGAGGCCGACGAGTCGGTCGCGATCGGCCCGGCGGCGCCGGCTCAGAGTTACCGCAACGCCGACGCGATCCTGGCCGCGGCCAAGGCCACCGGGGCCAAGGCGATCCACCCCGGGTACGGCTTCCTCAGTGAGAACGCCGACTTCGCCCGCACCGTCGAGGCCAACGGCCTGGTCTGGGTCGGGCCGGGCGCCGACGCGATCAGCGCGATGGGCGACAAGATCAACGCGCGCAACCTGATGGCCGCGGCCGGTGTGCCGGTCGCGCCCGGCACACCAGACCCGGCCGGGTCGGCCGACGACGCGGTCGAGGCCGCGTGCGGCATCGGCTACCCGGTGATGGTCAAGGCGTCGGCCGGCGGCGGCGGCATGGGCATGGCCGTGGCCGAGGACGAGGCCGGCCTGCGCAAGGCGTTCGACCAGGTCTCCGCGTTCGCGGAACGGACCTTCGGCGACGGCTCGGTGTTGCTCGAGCGCTACTTCCCCCGGGTACGCCACGTCGAGGTGCAGATCCTCGGCCTGGCCGACGGCCGGGTGATCGCCCTGAGCGAGCGCGAGTGCTCGGTCCAGCGACGCAACCAGAAGCTGGTCGAGGAGGCGCCGTCCCCGGCGGTGAGCCCCGAGTCGCGCGCCCGTTTGCTGGCCGCCGCGGCGCTGGCCGGCGAGGCGGTCGGCTACCGCAATGCGGGCACCGTCGAGTGCCTGCTCGACCCGGCCACCGGCGAGTTCTTCTTCCTCGAGATGAACACCCGGCTCCAGGTCGAACACCCGATCACCGAGCTGATCCACGGCATCGACCTGGTCGAGGAGCAGCTCCGGATCGCCAGTGGCCTGGCGCCGACCTTCGACCCGGACGCGCTGACCACCACCGGCCACGCGATCGAGCTGCGGGTCAACGCCGAGGACCCGAAACGCTTCTTCCCCGGCCCCGGGCACATCACGACCTGGGTCGAGCCGACCGGCGACGGCGTCCGGGTCGACTCGGGTTACGGTCCCGACCTGACCGTGACCCCGCACTACGACTCGCTGATGGCCAAGCTCATCGTCTACGCCGCCGACCGGGACGAGGCGATCGCCAAGGCCCGGGCCGCGGTGGCCGGTTTCCAGATCGCCGGCCCCAAGAATAACCTGCCCTTCTTCGCCGAGCTGCTGGACAATCCGGAGTTCACCAGCGGCGACTACGACACCGGCATCGTCTCCCGCATGAGGTGATCCCGTCGGTTGCCGTCCGGCTTTCTGCGGGCCGGCCCTAAAAAGAACGGCGTAATCCCTATTTGTCGGCGTGACCCCACAACTGTCGTTTCGTTACCCATACCGAGTGGCCGATATCGGCCGACCGGTGGGAAACCGACGACGAGGGGTCAGACATGACGGGGCAGGTGGTCGAGCGCACGCCGCGCACGCCGCTCGCGTCGTCCGTCGCGCCCACCGGCGCCCGCACCACGCCCATGCCGACCCCGAACCAGGGTGCGGAGCGGCGTGGCCGGCGCTGGGCCTTGCGGGCTCTCGTCCTCGGTGGCCTCGCCGGCGCGGCCTGGCTGCTCACCGGAACCGCCGCGCAGGCCGCGGACCATGACCCGGCGACGGAGACGTCGTCGCTGATCGGTGCGGTCGTGCGGGGTTCCACACCGGTGGTGCACCACGTCCTGAAGGCGGCCGCCAAGCCGCTGGACGAGAGCCACCCGGTGACCCATTCCGTCGTCGAGGTACCGGCCCGGGTGCTCAACCGGCCGGTCGACATCCTCGGCACGGTCACGCACGGCGAGAACGTGGCGCCCGCACTGAACGCGGCCGGCCACGTCGTAAGGGATCTGACCGGCAACGACCGTCCTGCCGACGGTGCCGCAGTCCTCCCGCAGCTCGCCCCGGCACCAACACCGCACATCCGGACGCCGAACGGGGTCAAGGACCCGGCCGTCGACCCGACGGACGGAACCGAGACACGGCGTCCCTCTCCGGCCAAGACCATCGTCCGGGACGACAATCGCCCCGGACGACTGTCGCCTGGGGAAACCAGTGTGGTGGTGGCGAACCGGAAGGCGGAACCGGCCCTGGCCGCACCCGTCGTGAACCTGGTCCAACCGGTCGGGCAGCACGACATCGCGGCCACGCCGGCGTTCGCCGGCACGCGGAACACGATGATCGGTACGGAGCGGCACGCCGTCACGGCGACCGCACCGGATGCCGTCCAGGACACCACGCCTGGCGGCGGCGATCTCCCCGCATCCCCGCAGGTGCAGTTCGGAGCGCTCAGCGGCAGCTCGACCAGTGCGTCGGGAGCTCCGACGGAGGGTGGCTCCGCAGCCGTCCTTCCGGCCGCGGTCGCGAGTGGCACGGTGGCTTCCCACCGGCTGCTCCGGGCGACCGACGTCGAGGTCCGGCCGTATGACGCCGTGGCTCCGACCGTCTCACCTGACTGAGTGACCGCCGCCTCGTGCGGCGAAACCCGGCCCCGATTCCCGGACCGTTTGCGTACAAGCGGCGAATCCATCCCGGCCGGTCCACGTCACTTCTCACCGCTTCACCGGCGCATGTCGACAAGCGGCAGTCAGGTAATGAGAAATCACGCCCAGGCACCGCTGCGCCCTTTTCCGGAACGCCAATCTAATACGTGCATACCATTCTGCTGACCCTTTTCGAAAGGCATTTTCTTTCTCATGAAGACCTGGGTTCGTAAGACTCTGAGCGTTGGTGTCCTGGCGGCCGGCGCCCTGCTGTTCACCTCGGCCAACGCCGCTCACGCCGACAGCAAGGTCCAGCAGGACACCTCGCAGAACTACGGTATCGGCAACGGCATCCAGGGTGCCGTCCCGGTCAATCTGGGCGCCAACGCCTGCGGCAACTCGGTCGCGGCGCTGGGCTGGGCCGGTGCCGAGGCCGCCTGCTCGAACGTCTTCGAGAGCGGCTCGTACAAGCAGAAGTCGACCAAGAACGTCGGCGCCCTGAACGGCCTGCAGGTGCTGGTCCCGATCAACGGCGGGATCAACGCCACCGGCAACGCGGTCAGCGCGGCGGGTGCGGCGCACGCGGCCGGGGCCAGCAGCAACAGCTTCGGCGGGAACAAGGGCAAGAAGGAGAGCGCCGAGCTCGAGACGAAGAAGGGCAACGGCGACCCGACGCAGGTCTCGTACGACAACTACGGGCTGGCCAACGGCATCCAGGCGTACGCACCGATCAACCTCGGCGCCAACGTCTGCGGCAACTCGATCTCGGCCCTGGGCTGGGCCGGCTCCGAGGCCGCGTGCTGGAACTTCTTCGGCGCCAAGGGCAACAAGGGCAAGCAGGAAAGCGGAAAGGTCGACCAGGTCACCTACGACAACTACGGGGTCCTGAACGGTCTGCAGCTCGCCCTGCCGGTCAACGTGCTCGGCAACGTGACCGGCAACGCGATCTCGGTGGGCGGCTCCTCGCACGCCGCGGGCGCGTCCGGCAACGAGGTCGAGAGCGGTAAGGGCGGCGGCAACGACGGCGTCGTGCAGGACTCGCACGGCAACGTCGGTGCGCTGAACGGTGCCCAGATCGCGGCTCCGGTGAACCTGGGCCTCAACCTGTGCGGGAACGCCCTGAGCGTGCTCGGCTCGGCCAACGCGGCCGCCAACTGCGGCAACGACTTCGGCGGCAACGGTGGCAACGGCGGCCACAACGGCGGGAACAACGGTGGCGGTCACGGCAACGGTGGCGACCACGGCGACAACGACGGTGACCACGGCGACGACGACGGTGACTACGCCGGCGACAACGGCACCGACGACCACGGCAACAACGGTGGCGACAACGGCGACGACTCGGATTACGGCGACTCGGACCGCAAGGTGACCAAGTCGGCGACCGAGGGCACCGCTGTCGACGGTGTGACCAAGGGCCTGAGCACCAACAACGCCGACGTGGCGGGCCTGAGCGGCGTCACCGGCGGTCTGCTCAAGACCCTGGGCTGACCCTTTCAAGGTCACGGGTCGCACCGGTCCCGGGTGCGGCCCGAGCCGGCGCCCTGTGGCGTCGGATAGAGCCGGTGCTCCTCCACAGCACCGGCGGCAACTGGAAGGGAGCCTCCGCAGCCGGCGGAGGCTCCCTTTCGGCTTTCGGCTTCGGGCGAGCTACGCTACCCTAACGATCGTTCAGGTTGCTTCCGCTGTTCGGGAGCACAGGTCAGGGGGTACGGTGTCCGCCGAGCTGGAGCAAGTCCGCAAGCGGGTCGAAGCGGGTGGCGTTGAGCGCTACCACGCGGCCAACGCGGCCAAGGGCAAACTGTTCGCCCGCGAGCGGATCCGCCTGCTCACCGACGAGGGCTCCTTCGTCGAGGACGGGCTGTACGCCAACAGTCTGGCCGAGGGACTGCCCGCCGACGGCGTGATCACCGGTAATGCCACGATCGACGGGCGGCCGGTGTGCGTGATGGCCAACGACTCGACGGTCAAGGCGGGCTCCTGGGGCGCCCGGACCGTCGAGAAGATCATCAGGATCATCGAGCGGGCGTACGCGAACGGCGTACCCATGGTCTATCTCGTCGACTCGGCCGGCGCGCGCATCACCGACCAGGTCGACCTCTTCCCCGGGCGCCGAGGCGCCGGCAAGATCTTCCACAACCAGGTCAGGGCCTCCGGTTCGATCCCGCAGGTCTGCGCGCTGTTCGGGCCGTCGGCGGCCGGCGGCGCCTACATCCCGGCCTTCTGCGACGTGGTCGCCATGGTCGAGGGCAACGCCAGCATGTACCTCGGCTCGGACCGGATGGTCGAGATGGTCACCGGCGAGAAGACGACGCTGGAGGCCATGGGCGGCGCCCGGGTGCACTGCACCGAGTCCGGGGTCGGCCACTTCCTCTGCAAGACCGAGCAGGACGCGCTCGACGTGGTCCGCCGCTATCTCTCCTACCTTCCGACCAATTTTCAGGAGAAGCCGCCTTCGGAAGAGGGCGCGGAACCGGCCAATGTGGATCTTGAAGCGCTGGTTCCGGCCAGCGAGCGTCAGGCCTTCGACATGCGCCGGTACGTCAAGGGCATCGTCGACGAGGGCTCGTTCTTCGAGATCCAGGCGCTCTGGGCCAAGGAGCTGACAATCGGCTTCGCCCGGCTGGGCGGCGAGGTCATCGGCGTGGTCGGCAACAACTCGATGTTCAAGGGCGGGGTGCTGTTCGTCGACTCGGCCGACAAGGCCAGCCGGTTCGTGCAGCTCTGCGACGCCTTCAACGTGCCGCTGCTCTTCCTGTCCGACGTACCCGGGTTCATGGTCGGGACGGCGGTCGAGAAGCAGGGCATCATCCGGCACGGCGCCAAGATGATCACGGCGATCAGCGAGGCGACCGTACCCAAGATCTGCGTCGTGGTCCGCAAGGCCTACGGCGCCGGGCTGTACGCGATGGCCGGCCCTGGTTTCGAGCCGGACGCGACCATCGCCCTGCCCACCGCCAAGATCGCGGTGATGGGCGCCGACGCGGCCGTCAACGCGGTGTACGCCAACAAGATCGCGGCGATCGAGGACGAGACCGAGCGGGCCGAGTTCGTCGCCACCAAGCGGGCCGAGTACGAGCGCGACATCGACATCATGCGACTGGCCTCCGAGCTGGTCATCGACGCGATCGTCCCGCCCGCCGACCTGCGCGCCGAGCTGATCCGCCGGTTCGCGGCGGCCGTCGGCAAGGAACGTTTCTTCTCTCGGCGCCGGCACGGCGTCACACCGGTGTAAGGGAGCAGTCATGGTCGACTTCCGGCTCAGCGAGGAGCAGGAGGCGCTGCGTGAGGCCGTGCGGGAATTCGCACGCGAACAGGTCGCGCCGGTCATCGCCGAGCACTACCAGCAGCACACCTTCCCGTACGACCTGATCCGCCAGATGGGCAAGATGGGCCTCTTCGGCCTGCCCTTCCCGGAGGAGCACGGCGGCATGGGCGGCGACTACTTCGCGCTCTGCGTCGCGCTCGAGGAACTGGCCCGGGTCGACAGCTCCGTCGCGGTCACCCTGGAGGGCGCGGTCTCGCTGGGTGCGATGCCGATCCACCGCTTCGGTACGCCCGAGCAGAAGGCCCGCTGGCTGCCGCAACTGTGCTCCGGCGAGGCCCTGGCCGGCTTCGGTCTCACCGAACCGGGCTTCGGCTCGGACGCCGGCGGCACCACCACCCGGGCCCGCCTCGACGAGGCCACCGGCGAGTGGGTGATCAACGGGACCAAGGCGTTCATCACCAACTCGGGCACCGACATCACCGCGTTCGTCACGGTCATGGCCGTGACCGGCGTCAACCCCGACGGCAGCAAAGAGCTGTCGACCATCATCGTCCCCTCGGGTACGCCCGGCTTCACCGTCGCGCCCGCCTACGACAAGGTCGGCTGGTGCGCCTCCGACACCCATGAACTGTCCTTCGACGACGCCCGGGTGCCGGCCGAGAACCTGCTGGGCGAACGTGGGCGTGGCTTCGCGCAGTTCCTGCGGATCCTCGACGAGGGGCGGATCGCGATCGCGGCCCTGTCCGTCGGCCTGGCCCAGGGCTGCGTGGACGAGTCCGTGGCGTACGCCGGCCAGCGCGAGGCCTTCGGCCGGCCGATCGGCAACTTCCAGGCCGTCCAGTTCATGATCGCCGACATGGAACTGCGCGCCCACACCGCCCGTCTGGCCTGGTACGACGCGGCCGCCCGGATGATCGCCGGTGAGGACTTCAAGGCCAAGGCGGCGGTGGCCAAGCTGCACGCCAGCAACGCGGCCATGGAGAACGCCCGGTACGCGACCCAGGTGCACGGCGGGTACGGCTTCATGAACGAGTCGGCGGTCGGCCGCTTCTACCGGGACGCCAAGATCCTGGAGATCGGCGAGGGCACGTCCGAGGTGCAGCGGATGCTCATCGCCCGTGGCCTGGGCCTCTGAGTCGACATTTACCTGTCGGTATTCCGACCCAACCACGTCCGATCCCGGACAAGTGCCTGCATACGGGACGACATGCATCGATCGGTATGCCTAGGTTCAAGGCATGGCAGCTGATCACGGGGCGGACCGTGCCGACGGTCCGGGATTCGGAGCCATGCTGGGCGGTCACCGGCGACAGGCCCGGCTGACCCAGGACGAGCTCGCGCAGCGGGCCGGCATCGGTGTGCGTACCGTCCGTGACCTGGAACGCGGCCGCGCCTCCCGGCCCCAGCGCACCACCGTCGAGCTGCTCGCCAACGCCCTCAACCTGACCGGGGCCGACCGCCACGCGTTCCTGCTCGCCGCCCGCGGCCAGGCCGCCGAAACCGGCAACGGCCGGCGCTACGTCCGGCTACCACCCTCGGCCGAGCTGATCGGACGGGACACCGACGCCGCCGAACTGGCTGGCCTGCTCACCGGCCCGATCCGCCACCCGCGCGTGGTCACCCTGGTCGGCCTGGCCGGCGTCGGCAAGACCGCGCTGGCCCTCTCGGTCTGCCACCGCGTGGTCGACGCGCACCCCGGCGGCGTGGCCGGCATCGTCATCACCGACGGCTTCGCCACCGGCGACATCCTCGGCACGGTCGCCGCGGTCTTCGGCGTCGGCCGCTTCGAAGACCTGACCGCCCGGTTCGCCGGCACCTCGGGCGCACTGCTCATCGACGCCGTCGAACGATCACCCGAGGCGGTCGCCGAGGCACTGTCCCGGCTGCTCGAACGCGTGCCGACACTGCGCTTCATCGCCACCGGCCGGCACCCGATCGGTCTGTCGGCCGAACGGGTCTGGCCGCTCGCGCCGCTGAACGCGCCGCCCGAATCGGCCCGGACCCTGGCCGAGGTGGGCGACTTTCCCGCGGTCCAGCTGTTCCTCGACCGTCTGATGCGGGTACGCCGGGAGCCCGTCGCCCCCGACGAGGTGCAACCACTCGCCACCCTGGTCCGGCGGCTGGGTGGCCTGCCGATGGCCATCGAGCTGGCCGCCGCGCACGGCCGCGTGCTGACCGTGGCCGAGATCCTGCACCGCTACGGCGACCGCCTGCTCGACCTGACGGGCCGCCCCGGCGACGCCACGGTGTCGTTGCGCGAGGCGGTCGCCGCCTCCTACAACCTGCTCGCCCCCGAGGAGCAGTACGCCCTGCGCCGCCTGGGCATGTTCCGGCACCGCTGGTCGGTGTCCCTGGCCGAGCAGATGATCGAACCCGGCCGGGCCGGCGACACCGACGTCGTGCACCTGCTCGACCGCCTGCTCGAACTGGGTCTGCTCAGCGTCCGCGGCAGCGGCGTGTTCCGGTTCCGGCTGCTCGACGTGGTCCGCGACTACGCGGCCGAACGGGCGGCGGCCGAGGGCGAGCTCCCGGCCAGCCGGCAACGGCACGCCGAGGTGATCGCCGGCCTCGCCGAGGGCATCGCTCCGCAGTTGGTCGGGCCGCATCTGGCCGACGCGGCCAACCGGCTCGACGACGTGGCCGGGGACGTCGGCGCCGCCCTGGCCTACGCGGCCTCCGAGGACCCGCGGACCGCGCTGCGCCTGGCCGCGGCGTTGCCGCGCTGGTGGCGCTTCCGGGGGCGGGACGTGACCGGTCGCCAGTGGTTGCGGCGGTTGCTGGACGATCCGCGTACGGCCGACGGCGACCCCGCGGTCCGAGCCTGGGCCAAGATCGGGCTGGCCCAGCTGGCACCGCCCGCCCCGCAACACGGCTCGTCCGGCTCCGCACCTGGCTTCTCGTCCGGCTCCGCGCCCGGCTCCGCACCTGGCTTTTTGGCCGGCTCCGCACCTGGCTTTTTGGCCGGCTCCGCATCCAGTTCTTCGGCCGGCTCCGCATCCAGTTCTTCGGCCGGCTCGGCGCCCAGTTCTTCGGCCGGCTCCGCGCCCAGCTCCTCGGCCGGCTTCCCATCCGGCGTTTTTGGCGGCTCCCCGGCCGGCCCCACCGACGAGATCGTCTCCGCCGCCGAGGCGCTGGCCGACTTCGAGCGGCTCGGCCTGATCGAGGGCCAGCTGAGCGCGCACACCCAGCTGGCGGCACTGTCGATGGCCAGGGACGACTACGACCGGTCCCGGCGGCACGGCCTGGCCGCGCTCGAACTGGCCCGGGCAACCGGCCGGATCCGCGACCAGGCCGTCGCCGAGAACAACCTGACCTGGCACGAGATCCGGTCCGGTAACCTGGCCGCCGCCCGCGACCGCCTGCTCGCCGTCGACCGCCTGGCCGAACGCTGCGGCGAGCACCGGCTCCGCGCCCTGGCCCGGGCCAACCTGGCCGAGGTGGCGCGACTGGACCGCCGGTTCACCGAGGCGGAGATGCTCGGCCGCCAGGCGGTCGCCGAGTTGGAGGGGCTCGGCGACCCGATCCACCGCCGGCGGGTCATCGGGCGAATCGGGTTGGCCCTGGCCGAGGCCGGCCGCGTAGAGGACGCATCGGCGATGCTGGCCGAACTCAGCCCACCGCTCTCACTGCCGGCGTCGGCCATGGTCAGCTCGCCGCCCGCCCTGTCCGCGGCACCGATCTCGCCGGCCCCCGTGCTCTCACCGCCCTACATGGACGGTGAGGTGGCCCTGGTCGAGGCGGCCATCGCCCGGGTCACCGGCGACCCGGAGCGGGCGGCCGAGTATTACGCGCGAGCGGTCGACGCCTATCTCGGCGGCCCCGACCCGCGTGACGTCTTCGAAGCACTGATCGGCCTGGCCGCGACCACGCCCGATCCCGAACGGCGCGCGTTGGCCCTGGCCCGGCTCGCCGACCTGGGCAGCATCACCATGCTCCCGCACGAGCGAAAGATGCTGGGCCTCCCCACCTGACCGCCGCGTCGGGCTTGATGGTGCGTGCTCTCTCGTTGCGACGCCCATCTTCCAACCGCCTGGCCGCGGTGCCGGTCCGCGCGCTTCGCCGCGTCGTGGTCTGCGAGACGAAGCGGCGGCGCATGGCCGGCGACGGCGCGGCCTGCGCTCGCCCGAGCGTGTTCGTGACCCTCGGCGCGGGCTGGTGCGCGGCGCGGGAGTCGATGCAGTAGGGCGTCTTCCAAACCACACGTGGTGTGGGAGTCGCGGCGAAAAAGCGCCCGCGGACGGCCGGCACGGGTTGGGTGGGCGGGGTGGAAGTTTGACGCAAGGGGCAGCGGCGCGCGTGAGACGGCCGGCGCTCTCTGTGGCCCCCCACAGCGCCGGCCGTCGCAACGCCCCACCGGTAACGCGGCGAAAACGATGGCTCCCCCGTCGCCCCGCCAAACCGCCACGGTCGCGCCGCATCCCCCTTGCCGTGATCACCCTAACGGCGAAGCGAAGCACAATTGGGGGGATTCGCGCCCTATGCCCTAGGCGCTGGCGGGTTCTGCCGGTAGTTCTGCCGGTCCGCCGGTTCCCGCCGTCGCGCACGGGTTGACCGCATCGCGAATTTTTCGCAACCCTTCGAGCATGGCGTCGAGCTGTTTCGGGGTCAGAGGGTCGATCAGCCAGCGTTGAATGATCTCGAGGTGTTCGGGCAGCAGGCCGTCCAGCCGGTGGAGGCCGGCCTCGGTGATCACCGCGTACGAGCTGCGGCGGTCGCTCGCGCACGCCTCGCGCACGATCAGCCCATCGCGGTCCATCCGGTCCACCACCCGGGTCACACCGCTGGTGGACAGGGACGTCTGTGCGGCCAGATCGGTCATCCGGAGGCGGTGCCCAGGGGTGCGGGCGAGGCGCATCAGCACCTCGAACTCAACCATCGAGAGGCGGTGCTGGTCGAGCTGTGCCTCGAAGTGGCTGCGCAGGCCGGTGAAGGTCTCGGTGAGCAGTCCGATGGCCGTGAAGCGGGGGTCTCCCAGATCGACGTTCACTCTTATGACGTTACCAGAAGCTTGACAGGGGGAATATTGCTCGTCATATAGTTGCTACGTCACGCAAACACCCCATCGACACGATCCAGTCCCGAGGAGAATTCAGTCATGACCGAGTCCGTCGCCATCGGCCCCCGCGACTTCCAGGGCGTTCAGGTCCCGCCGGCCGGGACCTACCTGCTCGACGCCAACCACAAGCGCGTCGGCTTCGTGGCTCGACACCTGATGGTCAGCAAGGTGCGTGGCAACTTCGAAACCGCCGAGGCCACGATCGTGGTCGGCGAGGACCCGCTGCAGTCCTCGGTCAGCGCGACGATCCAGACCGCGAGCGTCAACACCAACGCCACCGACCGCGACAACCACCTGCGCAGTGGCGACTTCTTCGACTCGGAGAAGTACCCGAACATCGAGTTCCGCAGCACCGCCCTCAAGTCCTGGGACGACGGCGAGTTCGTCCTGGACGGCGAGCTCACCATCAAAGACGTCACCAAGCCGGTCGAGCTGAAGGTCGAGTTCGAGGGCGCCGGCAAGAGCCCGTACGGTCAGGACGTCTTCGGCTTCAGCGCCACCACCGAGATCGACCGCGAGGACTGGGGCCTGACCTGGAACATGGCCCTCGAGTCGGGCGGCGTCATGGTCAGCAAGAAGATCAAGATCGAGATCGAGGGCGAGGCCATCCGCCAGGCCTGATCCTAGGCTCGCCGGGCTTCGGCCGGTCGCATCACACCGGCTCGATTCACATCGCCGAGCGCCGCTCCCGCTGTTCCGGGGGCGGCGCTTTCGTTTCGCGCCGGCTCCGGTTGCACCGTCTGAGCGTTGCTCTCGCGGTTGGGGGCGGCCTTTCGCGCCGGCTCCGGTTGCACCGTCTGAGCGTTGCTCTCGCGGTTGGGGGCGGCCTTTCGCGCCGGCTCCGGTCGCATCGTCCGAGCGCCGCTTCCACGGATTGGGGCGGCGCTTTCGCGCGCCGCGACGGATCTCAGCTCATCGGCCGGTGTGACCGTCCTTCGCGGCGGTGCGCTGGTACTCAGACCGACGATCGCCCGGCGCTGAGCACCGGTTTCCTGGCGAACGACCTACTTCTCGTCGGCCTCGCGCGGCGGGTTGATCTTGGCGATGGGCGGGCTGGCGGGCGGGGCCGCGACCGTCGACTTGCGCGGCGGCTTGGCGTCCTCGGCCTTTGGTGGCTCGGTCGGCGACGCGGTCTGTTTGCGTGACGTGCCCTTGCGCGGGCGGCCGACCGCAGTGGGCTTGAACGGATCGGCCGCCGGGGCGGGTGCCTTCGGTGCGCCGGCCGGCGCGGACTTCGCCGGGGCGGGGGAAGCCGACGGCTGGGACTTCGCCTTCGGCGAGTTGGCCGGGCGGCCCAGGTCGGCGGTCGGCTCCTCGTCCCCAGCAGAGGATGCCGGCGCAGAGGCCGCGCCGGCTGAGGTGGGTGCGGAGCCCGAGGTGGGTGCGGAGCCCGAGATGGGGGCAGGAGTTGAGGGCTTGAGGTCGAGGGTCGGCTCGTCGTCTGGTGTCTGTCGCTTACGCCGTCCGAAGAGGCCGCCGCGCGAAGGTCGGGCGACGGGATCCGCGGAGGGGCGGTCGCCCGAGGTAGCGGCGGGCTCGCGGGTCGAGGGATCAGAGGCGGGTCGGGCGGCTGCGGCGGAGGTGGGTTGGGGCGCCGGGGCGGAGGCCGGTCGGGCGGCCGGGGCGGGTCGGGTCGCAGGCGCAGGCGCAGGCGCAGGTCGGGCCGCAGGAACGGTGCGGGCGGCCGCGGGCTTGGTGCGGGCAGCCGCATCGGAAGTCGTGCGGGCGGCCGCAGGAGCGATGCGGCCGGCCGGATCGGGAGTGATGCGGGAGGCCGGGTCTGAGGCAGGGCGGGCGGCCGGGTCGGAGGCGGTACGGGAGGCCGGGTCTGAAGCGGGGCGGGTGGCCGCGGTAGAGCCGGTGGGGCGGCGCTTGGGGCGGGAGGACGGTGGGCTGATGGCTTCGGACCAGTCGTCCTCGTCGGTGGGGGGTGGGGCGGAGGACGGCGGCGGTGTGGGCGTGGTTCGGCGCTGGGCTGCGGTTGTCACCAGAGCGGAACCGGCCAGGCCGGACAGGACGGCGTAGGGGGCGATCAGGTACGCCGACTGGAGTTCGCCGATCGCGCCGGTCAGCTGGGGGGCCAGGAGCAGGAACGCGACGCCGACCAGGACCGGGCCGACGGCGCCCGAGGCGGCCGTTCCTACTCCGTAATGGCCTCGGCGGGCGGCCGGCCACGCGGCCAGCACGCCCAGCAGGAACGCCGCGCCCAGGGTGATCAGGGCGCTGGGCCAGTAGATCGCCCCGTACCGTGAATCCTCTGCGATCTTGGCGAATTGCCAGCTGGTCAGGTATGTCGCGGCGGGGCGGCCGACGGTCAGCTCGACCACGATCGCGGTCGCGGCCAAGGTCCAGAGGTAGGCCGAGGTGGCGATCAGGTTGGCCGCCACGGGACCCGAGATCACCGCCCAGTACGCGATGAGCACGCCCAGGACGATGCCGATCAGGGCGTACAACGCCGCCGTGTTCTCGGTCGCGATTCCTCCCGCCCGTACCACGGCATCGCGAGCCGGCAACGCGACCAGCGCGACCGTCAGCAGCGCACCGACCCCGGCGGAGAGGGCGAGCCCGGCGCGCAACGGCCCGGAGGGTCGAGTGCCCCGCAGCGCGGCCGCGATGATCGCGCCGAACACCGTCGAGCTCGCGGCGATCCATGTCGCCCAGCCGAGGCTGCCCAGCCACACGCTGTCGTCGGCGCCGGCCGTGACCGGCCACACCACCACGCCGAGCCCGTAGCCGAGGCCCAACTGCGCGGCACCCGTCGCAGCCGCTACCCCGGCCGCGGCGGCCACCTGTGTCGTCCAACCCTTCGCGGCCATGGCGGGCACTGTAGCGGCACGTGACGATGGCGGCGAGTTGGTCATTGTCCCGCACGTGTCACACGGCGGCGCCAAGATTGGATACGTTGGCCCCGGCGCCCGGCGTGCAGGAGAGGGAGCGCAGATGTCCGACGAGACACGGCAGTTCTCGCCCTTCGATGACGACGATGATGATGATCGGACACGGGTGCGGCCAAGTCACCCGGACGAGACCAGTCCGGCGGGGGACGACGACCGCACCGTTGTGGCACCGCACAAAGGTGAGACGTCGGTCATGCCGAACCAGGACTGGAAGGCCGACGACGCCGCCTGGGCCGGTCGCGCGCAGGTGCGGCCGCCGCGGCCGAGCCGGGAGGACTGGACGTCGTCCGAGGACTGGTCGACCAGCGAGCCCCGGGAGCCGCGCGGCAAGTGGTGGATGCCGATCGTGGTGGGCATCGTGGGCCTGTTGCTGCTGGGTGCGCTGGGCTGGGGCATCTACTTGATCGCGACGAACACCGACGAGCCGTCGGACAACCCGACGGTGCCGCCGGTTTCGGCGCCGGCCGTCCAGACGCCACGGACGACGAAGGCCACGACCACCCGGCCGGCCACCACGCCGCCAGAGACCGAGCCGACCACGACCGAGCCGACCGGGCCGACCGAGGTGGCCGTGCCGGCTCTGCTCGGACTGTCGCAAGAGGAGGCTCAGGCCGCGCTGACCAGGAGCGGCTTCCAGTCACGGGTGATCTACCGGCCGAGTGAGAGCCCGGCCGGAACGGTGATCGACAGCGATCCGGCCGAGGGCCAGGAGGTGCCGCCGGACACGGTGGTGACGCTGGTCATCGCCGTCCCGCAGCAGGCACCGCCGAGCACCGGCGGCACGCCGAAGCAGAACTGACGTCTCAGCGGGTGCTGCGGATCCGGATCGAGCCGGTGTTCTGCCCGGGGCGCCGGCCGTTGCGGGTACGCGGGTCAGGGGCCTTTCCCACCTGCCGCAATCCGTTGACCTGCACGAAGATCGAGCGGCGCTCCACGGCCTCGCCGGCTGCGTTCAGCTCGTAGCCGTCCAGCCAGATCCAGCCGTCGTACGTCGGCCAATCGTGCACCCGAATCACGCGAAACAGCATCGGCGCCGTGAACTGGACACTCGCCGCCTTCGTCACGTGTATGACATCGCCGGACCGAGGTAGCACGTCTTCTCCTGTCCTGAAACTCGTCTGCGGGGTGGACGTTGATCAGCCGCACATGGTGACCGGCGATGCTCCAGTGTGCCCGGCGCGTACACCTATGCAACCTTGGCGGAGGCGAATCATCCTCCCGGTGCACACTCTTGGCGCAAAGCTCCATCACTCCATGGTGGACATTCGAATCCATGAGGGGATCATGGCTAGCGTGACCTGATCACTAAAGGAATCTTGGTGATATCGGCCATACTCAAAAGACTGCACTACTCGCAGTATTGATGCAAGTTGCATGTCAGCCGTCCGTGATTGTTTGATCACGAAACGATGTTGAACGATCGGACGATCATTCGCGAAACTGGACGCGTGAATGTCCGTAGAAGCCCAACGATCCGCCGCCGTCGACTGGGTGCGGAACTGCGACGATATCGCGAGGCCGCCGGCGTCACGATCGAGGTGGTGGCCGAGGGTCTGGGTTGCTCTCCGTCCAAAGTGTCCCGCATAGAAACCGGACATAACAGCGCAACTCCCCGCGATGTCGCCGACATGCTGACCATTTATCGGGTCGCAACTCACGAAGCCGAAGAATTGGTCCAAATCGCTCGTGAGGCGCGACAAAAAGGGTGGTGGCATCCGTACAGTGCGGTCCTGGTCGGCGCGTACGTCGGGCTCGAGGCCGCGGCGCGCGGAGTCCGTGCGTACGAGCAGCTGGTGATCCCCGGCCTCCTGCAGAGCGAGGAATACGCCCTCGCGCTCATCCGCAACGCCCGGACGAGTGACACGCCGAAGGACATCGATCGTCGTGTGCACGTCCGGCTGGCCCGGCAGTCGTTGCTGACCCAGGAGGATCCCATCTACCTCTGGGCGGTGCTGGACGAGGCGGCGCTCAGCCGGCCGGTCGGCGGCGAGGAGGTCATGCTGGAGCAACTGCGCCATCTGATCGAGGCGCAGGAGTTGCCCAACGTGACCCTCCAGGTGCTGCCGTTCGCGGCCGGCTCACACGCGGGCATGGAAGGCGCATTCGCGATCCTGGATTTCCCCGATCAGGTTGATCCGGACGTGGTGTACGTCGAGAACGCGACGGGTGGGCTTTTCCTGGAAAAGGAAGAGGAGCTGAGGAAATACCACTCGATCTTCGACGACCTCCGCGCGCTGGCTCTCGGCCCGGACGAGTCGACAAAGCTGATCGAGTCGCTGGTAGAGGAGCCATTGTGGAGATCACGACCAAGGGATTCAGGGTCAACCTGAGCAGAGCGCAGTGGTTCAAGAGCACGCGGAGCGGACCCAACTGCGACAACTGTGTCGAGGTGGCGTTCATCCAGGACGCGATCGCGGTCCGCGACTCGAAGGACCCGTCCGGCCCGGCATTGATCTTCACCGCCGCGGAATGGGACGCGTTCGTCGGCGGTGCCAAGGAGGGCGAGTTCGACCTCTGAGTTGAGCCCCAGGCGCCCCGCCCGGCCCTCCGTCGCACCGTCGGAGGGTCGGCGAGTGTGCCTTTTGTCCCACTATTGCCGTCGCCCGAACGGGCCAACCTCGTTGAACGACCTAAGCGCGGGCCGGACCGCGGTTTGATCACTTCAGCGAGGCGAGACGATGAACGAGAACCTCAGCAACGGTTCCGCCACGGCACAGGACCGGTTCAGCGGCGGCGTCAGCGCGTACCGGCAGAGCCGCCGCGAGGCCACCGAAACCGAAGGTGAGCTGGTCACCCGCCGGGACGGCGCGCCGCTGCCGACCCGTTCGCCCGGGCTGTCCACGCCGGGCCTGGAGCCGTCCAGCGCACTCGACCGGGCCGCCAAACTGCCGTCGCTCGACCTGCAGGGCCTCACCGAGCCGGTGTTCTCGCCCGGCAGCTGGTCGGACGCGACGCCGGCCCTCGCGACCTCGATGGCCGACCACCCGCTGCTGCGCGGCCTGCTGCTGGAACTGCCGGCCCGGGGCAGCCTGCCGCCGTCGGAGTGGCTGGACCGCTGGTTCGAGGCCGCCCGATCCATCCTCGAACTGCTCTACGTGCAGGAAGCCCGCAAGAACTAGCCGGGACGGCTACGGCACCAGCTGCTTGGGGCGGCGTTTGATCGGGGCGATCGCGCCGACACTCAAGCGGCTGTGCCGCACGCCGTGCCGGATCGCGATGGCCACCGCGACCAGGCCGGCCACCCCGCCGACAACGGCCACGAGCAGGGCCGTCGACACGTCGATGACACCCGCGGCGATCGGCAGGCCGGCCACCGCGGCCAGGCCGGCCACCTGCGTCGGGACCACGATCAGGGGATGCGCGGCGCCGGCGGTCAAGCCCGGCGGAATCGGCGCGAGCGGGGCGGTGGCCAGCGCGGCCGCACCACGCCGGACCCGGGCGAGGCGACGCACGCCGACCGTCAGCACGACGGCGACGGGTACGCAGACCAGCACGATCGCCGTACCCGCCGGCTCCGGACCGGGCCGGCCCAGATTGACCAGCGGAACCGCCACCAGCATCGCCGTGCCCGCGGCGATCACACCGGTCAGCAGCGTGGCCCGGCGGTGCAGCGCGGCGGCCGTAGCCGAGGCCGGCAGCCCGTCGGCGATCAGGCCGGCGGTGAGCCAGAGCACGGCGAGCGACCCGATCAAGGCGATGTCCACAGCGCCAGACTTCACCTGTCACACGACACGCGAAACCGGGATATCACCGGACCGGCACCCCTAAGGGGCCACATCCGTCCGGGCGAAGTGGACAATCGCCCTGTTACCGGGCCGGCGAACAATCTAATGTCGGTTCAGGGACTCGACCTGGGGAGGTCGCGCCGGGACCTCTTGGATGAGGGGTCCCGGCTGTTCATACGGCGAAGCTCTCCACCGGTGCGTCCGTCGCCGGGGGAGGCGTGGCCTTCCAGGCGCCGGAGCGCTGCGCGGTGAGACGGGCGACGTAGTTCGGGTTCAGCAGCACGTAGCGCTTCCACAGCCGCTTGGGCTCCAGGCCCAGCCGCCACAGCCACTCCAGCGCGTACTTCTGCATCCACGCCGGCGGGTTCTTCAACAGGCCGGCGTGATAGTCGAAGGCGGCGCCGACCGCCAGCAACGGCATGTCGAGCAGCGGGCGCATCGCGTACGTGAAAATCTCCTGGCGCGGACAACCCAGCCCGACCAGCACGATTCGTGCCCCGGAAGCCTTGATGCGCTCGGCGATCTCAGCCGGCTCACCCGGCTGGGACTTGCGGAACTTCGACGCCTCGACACCGGCGATCTTCAGCGCCGGGAACATCTCCTCCAGCGCCGGGACCAGCCTGGCCAGAACCGGTTCGGTCGAGCCGTACAGATAGACCGGCAGACCCTCGGCCGCGGCCTCGCGCAACACTCGCAAGGTCAGCTCCGGGCCGTAGACGCGGTCGGTCAAGCCGGCGTGGTGCAGCACGTTCAAGGCGCCGCGAACCGGCTGGCCATCCGGTGTGACCAGGTCGAACGAGTTGAGGCGGGCGTTGTGGGCCGGGTCCTGCACACCGGTCATCACCCCATGCACGGCCAGGGCGGTCACCGCGTACGGGCGGCGGTCCCGTGCGGCCCGCAGGATCCGGGCCGTGGCGGCGTCGTAGTCGACGATGTCGACCAGGACACCCAGCACGTTGCCCTTACCCTTGTCGATCATCCGACCGGCACCCACTTGCCCACGTTGGCCTCGTAGATCTCCTGCAGGATCATCGGGACGTCGTAAACCTGCTTCCACTGCGGGTAGTCGGCCTCGAAACGGGCGTTCGAACCGATCCACCACTTGTGGTCGCCGACCCGGTTCTCCTCCTTGTACTCCGTACGCATCTGCTCGCCGGTGATCTTCTCGCACAGCGCGAAGGCCTCGAGGTGGGAGGAGTTGGAGAAGCGGCCGCCGCCCAGGTTGTACACGGCACCCTCCCGCGGGCTGCGGAAGAAAGCCTCGAACGCCGTCAACACATCGTGGCTGTGGATCGAGTCGCGGACCATCTTGCCCTGGTAGCCGAAGATCTTGTAAGTCCGGCGTTCCATGTTGCAGCGCATCACATAGCCCAGGTAGCCGTGCAGCTCGGTGGCCGAGTGCGCCGGACCGGTCAGCGTGCCGCCCCGGAACAGGGCCGTCTTCATGCCGAAATAGCGGCCATACTCCTGAACCATCACGTCGGCCGCCACCTTCGAGGCGCCGAAGACCGAGTGCAGGCACTGGTCGATCGACATGTCCTCGGTGATGCCGTTGTAATACGGGTGGTCCTCGGGGAGCTCCCAGCGGGTCTCCCGCTCGACGAACGGGAGGGTGTTGGGGCGGTCGCCGTAGACCTTGTTGGTCGAACAGTGGATGACCGGGGCCCCGATCGCGTGATCCCTGACGTTCTGGAGCACGTTGAGGGTGCCGGTGGCGTTCACGTCGAAGTCGGTGAACGGGTCCCTGACCGCCCAGTCGTGGGACGGCTGAGCCGCGGTGTGGATGACCACCGCGATGTCCTTGCCGTACTTCTGGAAGATCTTCTGGAGGCCCTCACGGTCGCGGATGTCGATGCCGTGGTGGCTGTACTTACTACCCAGGTCCTCCTTGAGGCGTTCCACGTTCCAGGCGGTGGAGGCCTCGGGGCCGAAGAACTCCTGGCGCATGTCGTTGTCGATGCCTACGACGTCGAGGCCCAGGTTGGCGAAGTGTCGCACCGCCTCTGAGCCGATCAGGCCCCCGGAACCGGTAACCAGCGCAACACTCACTTCAGCAAACCTCCGGGCCTCTGGGAAACAGCCGCGAGCATAGCTTCCTTGGGCTTGGGGGGCTTGGTTGGCTTGGTGGGTTGGGTGTGGCTGGGTTTGCCGGGTGTGGCTGGGCTTGCTGGGTGGCTGGGCTTGCCGGGTGTGGCTGGGCTTGCCAGGTGTGGCTGGGCTTGCTGGGTGAGGCTGGGCCGGCTGGGTGGTTGGGTGCGGTCAGGTCAACGGCGGGCAGCGGCGGGAGGGGGTTGGTGTGGGTGGGGGCTGGGGTGGGTGGCCCCTCTGCGGCTTGTTGGGTTGGCCCGGTTAGGTCAAAGGCTGCCAAGCGGCGGTGCCGTTGCTGGTTGTGGTGGTTCTCGCGGTGCGGGCCGTTGTTGGTTGCGGTCGCTGCCGGTTTTTTGCCGATCTGGGGGACGCTCAGGCTGGGATTTCGGCGCTCGGCCTTGGCGTTTGCGCCCGGTGCCCGGCGCTTGGCGTTTGCGGCCTGGCGTTTGGCGTTGGTCTTTGACCTTGGCTTTGGCCCCGAATCGGGTGACGCTCAGCGTTCGCGGATCGCTGCGCTCGCGCCTACAGCGCGGGGCTTCCGGGGGCTCGGCCCCCGGAGCGGAATACGAGTGAGGCCCCGGCGAGCGCTTTCTGCTCGCACGGGGCCCCGACTCACTCGTGGGGATGGGGGGAGTTGAACCCCCACGTCCTTTCGGACACACGGACCTGAACCGTGCGCGTCTGCCATTCCGCCACATCCCCGTGACGTGTTGCTAGCTGCGGCAGACTAGGCTGTCACAGTTACCGCGAGAGCTAACTAGCCCTGCGACGTCGAGAACATTAGCACGGCGCGGCAGGGCGTTATACGAGGGTCAGAAGTGCCGGTCGCTCTTCACAGGGACGGGGAAGCGGCGGCCGGATACCATCATGTCCTCGGAACCCGAGGAGGAGCCGGTGAGCGTGCTGCAGCGCTTCGAGAAGCGGTTGGAAGGCCTGGTCGAGGGGGCCTTCGCGAAGGTGTTCAAGGGTGTCGTGCACCCGGTGGAGATTCTTAACGCCATGCAGCGGGAGGCCGAGGCGCACAAGGCCATCCTGGCCGGTGGCCGGACGCTGGTGCCGAACCGTTATGTGATTGATCTGTCACCTTATGACCACAGCCGGTTGGCGCCGTATGCGGCGGCGCTGGCTCAGGAGCTGGCTCAGTCGCAGGCCGAGTTCATCGGTGAGCAGGCCTGGACGGTGTACGGCGACGTCATCGTCGAGATCGAGCGGGGGGACGGGCTGGACACCGGCATGTTCCGGGTGACGGCCGAGGTCTACACCGGTGGCGAGGTCGCGCCGGTGCAGCAACCCGCGTACGACGCGGGGCCGCAGTACTCGCCGTACGACCAGCAGGGCGGGGGTTACCAGCAGCACGGCGGCGGGCACAACGGCCGCAACGTGGGGCTGGTGTCCGGTGACGGGCGTACCTACCCGCTGCAGATGGGCTCGACCGTTATCGGTCGCGGCGACCAGGCCAACCTGCGTCTTCCGGACGTGGGCATCTCCCGGCGCCACGCCCGGCTGGACTACGACGGCAGCCAGGTTGTGCTGACCGATCTGGGCTCGACCAACGGGACCATGGTCAACGGGCAGCGGGTGTCCGCGGTGGCGCTCAACCCGGGCGACATGATCCAGTTGGGTACGACCACCCTTACGTTCCGAGTGGACGGCTAAGCACCTTGCCCGAATTCGTCCTCACCGTTGCCCGGTTCGGCTTCCTCATCCTCCTGTGGATCTTTGTGTTCACCGTGGTGGGGGTCATTCGCCGGGACCTTTTCGGCAGCTCGCGCTCCAAGAGCATCGTCGCCAGCCCCCGTGGGGTGGGTGGCGCGGTGCTCGGCGGGCCGGCCCCGGCGAAGGCGAAACGCGGTAAGGCGCCCCGGCAGCTCGTGGTGACCGCCGGTCAGCTGGCCGGCACGCGGATCACCCTGGGGGAGGCGCAGATCACGATCGGACGAGCCGAGGACTCCACCCTCGTCATCACCGACGACTACGCCTCGGCTCGGCACGCCCGTCTGGTCAACCGCGACGGCCAGTGGTTCGTCGAGGACCTCGGCTCGACGAACGGGACCTATCTCGATCGCGGTAAGGTCTCCGGACCTACCCCCGTCCCCCTTGGCGTGCCGATCCGGATCGGCCGCACTTCACTAGAGCTACGGCCATGACCCTGACCCTGCGCTACGCCGCTCAAAGCGACCGCGGTCTGATCCGAGACGGAAACCAAGACTCCGTCTACGCCGGACCGCGGCTGCTCGCTGTCGCCGACGGCATGGGCGGAATGGCGGCCGGTGACGTCGCCAGCAACATCGTGATCGCCGCGATGGCCCCACTGGACGAAGACGTGCCCGGCGACGCCCTGGTCGACGCGCTGCGGCACGCCGTCGGCAACGCCAACCAGACGCTCCGCGACACCGTCGACGCCAACCCGCAGCTCGAGGGCATGGGCACGACGCTGACCGCGGTGCTGTTCTCCGGCAGCAAGATGGGCATGGTGCACATCGGTGACAGCCGTGCCTACATGCTCCGGCACGGCGAGTTCGCCCAGATCACCAAGGACGACACGTACGTACAGATGCTGGTCGACGAGGGCCGGATCAGCCCGGAGGAGGCGAGCAGCCACCCCCAGCGATCCCTGCTGACCCGGGCGCTCGACGGCCGGGACATCGACCCGGAATACTCCGTCCGCCAGGTCCTCAAGGGCGACCGGTACCTGATCTGCAGCGACGGCCTGTCCGGCGTGGTGAGCGCCGAGACGATCGGCGAGAGCATGCGCGACATTCCGGATGCTCAAGCCTGTGTCGAGCGTCTCGTGCAGCTGGCGCTGCGCGGCGGCGGACCGGACAACATCACCGTGGTGGTCGCCGACGCGACCGACGCCGACATCATGGAACAGGCGCCGATCGTCGGCGGTGCGGCGGCCCGCGACCGCGGCAACACGACGATGGCCGACTCCTCCAGCGCCGCCGCGAGAGCAGCCGCCCTGCAGGCCCCGCCGCGCTCGGCCCAGCCCGACACGGCCGCCTACGAGACGCCCGAACCGGAGCCGAAGCGGCATCCCGTCCGTACCAGCCTGCTCCTGCTCCTGCTTCTCGCCATGCTCGGCGGCGGCCTGTTCCTGGGCTGGCGCTACACACAAGATCAGTACTACGTGGGCGCGACCGATTCCGGACAGCTGGCGATCTTCCGCGGTGTGCCGGGTGAGGTCGCCGGGTTCGACCTGTCCAGCGTCAACGAGACCAGCACGGCCCGGCTGGACGACCTGACCACCACGGCTCAGGACCGCGTCAAGGAGGGCATCCAGGCCGACAACCGGCCGGACGCCCAGCGCCGGCTGGCCGAGCTGACCGCCAACGAGCCGTCCAACCCCAACCTCAAACCGATCTGCACGTCGGCCGGCCCGAGCACGTCGGCGTCCGCGCCGGCCAGCACACCACCGACGCCGCCCGCCGCGCCCTCCGCGTCGGGAGGATCCTCCGTACCGGGCCGGACCGCCTCCTCGGCGCCGGCCACCACGCCCGCCACTGTTCCGGACGCTTCGCCCTCCGACGCTGCGCCGCCGGTCATCCCGCCGGTCGGCTGCCGCCCGGTGGACTGAGCCTCCGCTCACCACGTCTGGGGACATCTTCTTGACCGCGCCCGCAGTACCGGCTCCCACACCCGCGTCGACGGGTGAGATGCCGCGTATCCCGGGGCTGAAGACCCACCGCAACGCCGAGCTGGGTCTACTCGCCTTCGCGATGATTCTGGTCGGGGTGTACGCGGCCACGGTCGAGGCGAACCAGTACGGCAAGATCAGCGGAACCTTCTGGGTGCCGGCCGTGCTGCTCAGCATCCTGTTCCTGGCCCTGCACGTGGTGATCCGGTTCATCGCTCCGTACGCCGACCCGGTCCTGCTGCCCGCGGTAGCCCTGGTCAACGGCCTCGGCGTGGCGTTCCTGCGGCGGCTCGACATCGCCCGCGCGCTGGACAAGAAGCTGCCCGAGCCGGGCCTGTTCTCCGGGTACGGCGGGCGTCAGCTGGCCTGGACCTTGGCGTCACTGATCCTGGCCGCGGTGCTGCTGCTGGTCATCCGGGATCACAAACAGGTATCGAAATACGCGTACACCCTGGGTCTGATCGGCATCGTCCTGGTCATGATCCCGGCCGTGCTGCCAGGCAGCATCTCCGAGATCAACGGGGCCAAGCTGTGGATCCGGGTCGGCGGTATCTCACTGCAGCCCGGTGAGTTCGCCAAGCTCGCGCTGGTCTCCTTCTTCGCGTATTACCTGGTCCGCAAACGCGAGGTGCTGTCGCTGGCCAGCAAGCGGTTCCTCGGCATCGACTTCCCGCGCGGCCGTGACCTCGGTCCCGTCATCACCGTCTGGCTGCTCAGCCTCCTGGTCCTGGTGTTCGAGAAGGACCTGGGTACGGCGCTGATGTACTTCGGACTGTTCGTGGTCACGCTGTACGTCGCCACCGAACGGGCCAGCTGGCTGATCATCGGCCTGCTGATGTTCTTCGGCGGCGTCTACGTGGCATACCTGCTGGGCGCCTCGGTCGGCGGCCCGTTCGCCAACTTCTACGACCGCGCGCAGGTCTGGCTCAACCCGTTCGACCCGCACCAGTACGAACGCGCCGGCGGCAGCTATCAGCTGGTCCAGGGCTTGCTCGGGCTGGGCACCGGCGGCTTGTTCGGCACCGGGCCGGGCGCCGGGTCGCCGGGCTTCGTGCCCGAGGTACGCAACGACTTCATCTTCGCCGGCATGGGTGAGGAGATCGGGCTCTTCGGTCTCACCTCACTCCTGGTGGTCTACCTGCTCATCGTCGAGCGCGGGCTGCGCGCGGCCATCGCGGTCCGCGACTCCTTCGGCAAGCTGGTCGCCGGTGGCCTCGCGTTCACACTGGGCTTGCAGGTCTTCGTCATCGTTGGTGGCATCACCGGGCTGATCCCGCTGACCGGGCAGACGACGCCGTTCCTGTCGTCCGGAGGCTCATCACTGATGGCGAACTGGCTTCTCATCGCCATGCTGCTCCGCATCTCCGATGCCGGACGCCGCCCGGCGTCCGGCGGACCGCAGGAACGGGCGGCCGGCCCCAAACAGCCGCCGGCCCAGCTGCACGGCGCCATGACGGAGGTGATCCAGCCGTGAACGCACCACTGCGTAAGGCCGGCGTGGTCATCCTCGTGCTGTTCGGGTTGCTGTTCGCCAACCTCAACTGGGTGCAGGGCTACAAGGCCGACGAGTACCGCAACAACGAGCACAACCGCCGGGTCACGGTGGCCGAGTACGAGCGCGCCCGCGGCGTCATCGAAGCCGACGGGCAGCCCCTGGCCAGCAGCAAGGTGACCGACGACCAGCTCAAATACCTGCGGGTCTACCCCAAGAAGGAGATCTACGCGCCGGTCATCGGCTACAAGCCGGTCGACAACGCGGCCACCGGCATCGAGAAGAGCGAGAACGAGTTCCTGGCCGGGACCAGCGACAAACTGATCGCCGACCGGATCGGGGACATGTTCACCGGCGACAACACCGGCGGCGGCAACATCGTGCTGACGCTCAAGACCCGGGCCCAGGAGACGGCCTGGAAAGAGCTCACCGACAACCAGAAGGGCGTCAAGAAGGGCGCGGCGATCGCGATCGACCCGCGTACCGGCGCCATTCAGGCCATGGTGACGATGCCCAGCTACGACCCCAACCCGCTGGCCAGCCACGACCCCAAGACCTTCACGGCGACGTTCAAGGAGCTGAACGGGGATAAGGACAACCCCATGCTCAACCGGGCGATCGCCGACACCAAGCCGCCCGGCTCGGCCATGAAGGTGATCATCTCGGCGGCGGCGCTGCAGGCCGGCAAGACGCAGGAGAGCCAGATCCAGGCCGGCGACAGCTACACCCCGCCGGGCAGCGGCGCGACGATCAAGAACGCCGAGTCCGAAACCTGCCCGAGCACCCAGGTCACCCTCAAGGAAGCGCTGACCACCAGCTGCAACACCGGCTTCGCCCGGCTCGGCGTCGAGCTCGGCGCCGAGCGGGTCAAGAAGACCGCCCAGGCGTTCGGGTTCGAACAGACCGACCTGACCATCGGCAACCTCGAAGGCAGCGGGCTCGCGGTCACGGCCAGCCGCACCGGCGCCATGGCCAACCCGGACGGCAGCACCGACCAGGCCGCGCTGGCCCAGTCGTCGATCGGGCAGCGTGACGTGCGGATGACCGTGCTGCAGGGTGCGCTGATCGCCGCCACGGTGGCCAACGACGGCAAGCAGATGAAGCCCTACCTGGTGCAGCAGGAACTCAGCTCGGAACGCCGGCCGCTGTACACAGCCAGCCCCAAGGTCCTGCGTACGCCGGTCAACAGCGACGTCGCCAAGGACCTGCGCGAGATGATGGTCAGCGTCGTCAAGAACGGCACCGGCCGCAAAGCCAAGATCAGCGGGTTCGAGGTCGGCGGCAAGACCGGCACCGCGCAGAACGGTGAGGGCCGGCCGCCGCACGGCTGGTTCATCGGATTCGCCTACAACGAGAAGGGCGAGGCGGTCTCGGCGTCGTGCGTCATGCTGGAGAACGTGCCCGGCGGAAGTGCCAGCGCCGAGGCGGCCCGGATCTCCGGGCTCATCATGCGGGCCGCGGCCGGCCGGGGAGGGGACTGACATGATCAGCCCTGGGGTGACCCTCGGTGGACGCTACCGGCTGGACGAGCGCATCGCCGGTGGCGGCATGGGCGACGTCTGGCGGGGCACCGACGAGGTGCTGGGCCGCACGGTCGCCGTCAAGATCCTGCTGCCGGCGCTGCTCGACGAGCCCGGCTTCGCCGAGCGGTTCCGCGGCGAGGCCCGCACCATGGCCACGATCAACCATCCCGGCGTGGTCGACGTCTACGACTACGGCAGCGACCAGCAGCTCGCCTTCCTGGTCATGGAGTACGTCGAAGGCGACGCGCTGTCCCGCACGCTGAGCCGGGTCGGCCGGCTCACCCCGGCCCGCACGATGGCGCTGGTGGCCCAGGCCGCCGACGCACTGCAGGCCGCCCACGCCAACGGGATCGTCCACCGCGACGTCAAACCCGGCAACCTGCTGGTACGCCCGAACGGCACGCTCGTCCTGACCGACTTCGGCATCGCCCGGTCCGCCCTGGTCGGCCAGCTGACCGTGGCCGGGTCGGTGCTCGGCACCGCCTCCTACATCTCGCCCGAGCAGGCGTCCGGCGCGGTGGCCACGGCCGCCTCCGACGTGTACGCGCTCGGCGTGGTCGCGTACCAATGTCTCTCCGGTCATCGCCCCTTCGACGGGTCCACCCCGATCGAGATCGCCATGAAGCACGTCCGGGACTCCCCGCGGCCGCTGCCGGCGGACATCCCGCACGACGTCCGGGCGATCGTCGACCGCGCAATGGCCAAGGACCCGTCGGCCCGCTGGCCCACCGCGGCCGCCATGGCCGGCGTGGCCCGGCAGGCGGCCTCGTCCCTGACCACCGCCGCGCACCAGCCGGCCGTGAACGGCTCGTCCGGTCCGCCGCAGAGCCGCCCGCAGTCCGGCAGCCCGATGATCAACCACCCGCACTCCGGTGGACCGTCGGCGCCCGTCATGCACTCTCCGATGGGCGGAGCCGCACGTCCGCCCTACCCGCCGGTGCCGCGTCCGGTGTCCGGCGGCCAAGCGCGGGGGGCCGCCTCCGTGCCCCCGGCACAACAGCCGTATCGTCACCCGTCGGCACCGCCGATGGCGCAGCACCAACCCGCGGCGCAGAAGGCGGAGGGCTCCGGCGGCCGGCAGGTTCTGATCGTGCTGGCCGTGGTGCTCGCACTGCTCGTTTTGTTGTGCGCAGGTGTCATCTCTTTCCTGCTCAAACAGGGTGACACGACTGCCCTGGGCGATTCCGGGGGCAATGCCGCGGTCGTCCGCACGGGCGTGGCCGGCGAGGGAACGCCGGCAACGTCGTACCGTCTTAGAGAGCAGGCGTCCGATCCGCGGGCGCCGACCAGCGCGAGCGAAGGACGACAGACGCTATGACGGCGCAGGCCCGCCTGCTCGGTGGCAGGTATCAGGTCGGCGAACTGCTTGGCTACGGCGGCATGGCCGAGGTGCACAAGGGACGTGACCTCCGGCTCGGCCGCGACGTGGCCATCAAAATGCTGCGTACCGACCTGGCGCGCGACGCGACGTTCCAGGAGCGGTTCCGGCGCGAGGCGCAAAACTCGGCCGCCCTGAACCACCCGGCCATCGTCGCGGTCTACGACACCGGCGAGGAGATCTCCTCCACCGGCGAGAAGCTGCCGTTCATCGTCATGGAGTACGTGAACGGCCGCACGCTGAAAGAGGTCCTCGCCCAGGAGCAGCGCATCCAGCCGCGCCGCGCCCTGGAGATGATCGCCGACATCTGCGCCGCCCTGGAGTTCAGCCACCGGCACGGCATCATCCACCGCGACATCAAGCCCGGCAACGTCATGGTCACCCCGAACGGCCAGGTCAAGGTGATGGACTTCGGCATCGCCCGGGCCCTGGCCAGCGGGGCCACCACGATGACGCAGACCAGCGCGGTCATCGGCACGGCCCAATACCTTTCGCCGGAGCAGGCCCGCGGCGAGTCGGTCGACGCCCGCTCCGACGTGTACGCGGCCGGCTGCGTCCTGTTCGAGCTGGTGGTCGGGCACCCGCCGTTCGTCGGCGACAGTCCGGTCAGTGTGGCCTACCAGCACGTACGCGAAGACCCGCGCGCCCCGAGCTCGATCAACCGGGAGGTGCCGCCGGACGTCGACGCGATCGTGCTCAAGGCGCTCGCCAAGAACCCGGCCAACCGCTACCAGAGCGCGCAGGAGATGCGGGCGGACGCCCTCCGCGCCGTCTCCGGCCGGCCGGTCATGGCCACCCCGGTGATGTCCGAGGCCGAGACGATGGCGATGACCGGGCCGATGCGTACGCCCGCCGCCGCCACCCAGATCAACCGGCCGCTCGCCGGCGGGGTCCCGTCGGCGCGCCCGCCGCAGCGCAAATCGTCGTCCTGGGTGATGGCCGTCCTGGCCGCGCTCGGTGTGCTGGCCGTGGTCGCGCTGGGTGTGGGCCTGGCGCTGTCCCGCGGCGACGACAAGCCCGAGGCGCCGAAAGCCGCCGTGGTCGCGATGCCCAAGCTGAAGGGCGCGACCGAGGACGAGGCGACCAAGAAGCTGACCGACCTGAAGTTCATTAACTTCACGGCCACCGAGCCACAGGAGACCAGCGACTGCCCCAGCACGCCCACGGTGGTGACTCAGACGCCGGAAGCGAACGCGCAGACCGCCGTCGACCAGCCGGTCACTTACACGCTGTGCAAGGCCCCCGACAAGGTGCAGGTCCCCGACAATCTGGTCGGCAGCACGCGGGACGCGGCCGAGTCGGCGCTGAACAAACTGAAGCTCGAGGCCGACTTCGACCCGGTCGACAGCGACAAGCCCGAGGGCCAGGTCCTCAAGGTCGAAAAGGCCGGGCAGCAGGTCGACCCGGGCACGAGGATCACCGTGACCGTCTCCCGGGGCAACAAGATCCCGGTGCCGGACGTGACCGGCAAGACCGAGGACGTCGCCAAGGCGCTGCTCGAGGGCTTCAACGTCAGCGTGCGATCGGTTCCGACCGGGGGTGAGCCCGGCACGGTCGTCGACCAGAGCCCGAAGGGCAAGACCACGGCCAAGCGCGGGTCCACGGTGACGATCTCGGTGGTCGCACAGCCCGACCCGAACCCGGATCCGTCGGACGACCCGCCGCCGGACGACCCGAACAACCCGGGCAACGGTGGAGGCAACACCAACCCGGGTGGGCTCTTCTAGCTCTTCTTCTTACTGACGCGGCGCGGCCATCATGGTCGCGCCGCGGTTCTGTTGGCTTCGAGGGGGCACGTGCGTTGCCGCCCGCACCTTTCCGGGACGGCGTTCGGGTGTTTCAGTGGCGACGGTCGCGGGGGCGAATCAGGCGGTGGCGAAGGCCGCCCGGCGGCGGGACTCGACCTCGGCGGCGAGGGCCGGGGCGCGGTCCAGGGCGGAAGGCAGGCCGCAGGTCGCCAGCCAGTTGGCGAGCATGGTGTGGCCGCCCTCGGTGAGAACCGACTCGGGGTGGAACTGGACGCCCTCGACCGGCAGCTCGCGGTGCCGCATCGCCATCACGATGCCCGAGTCGGTCAGCCCGGTGACCTCGAGCTCGTCGGGCAACGTCTCGGGCCGCACGGCCAGCGAGTGGTAACGCGTCGCGGTGAACGGGTCGGGCAGCCCCGCCAGCACGCCGGCGCCCTTGTGGTGTACCTCGGACGTCTTGCCGTGCAGCAGTTCCGGCGCCCGCTCGACCGTGCCGCCGAAGGCCGCACCGATCGCCTGATGACCCAGGCAGACACCGAAGAGCGGCAGCTTCCCGGCGTACTCCCGAATCACATCCATCATGATCCCGGCCCGTTCGGGCGTGCCCGGCCCCGGCGACAACAGAACACCGGCCGCGCCGAACCCGGCGACGTCGGTCACCGTGATCTCGTCGTTGCGGCGCACCTCGCACTCGGCGCCGAGCTGGCCGAGATACTGGACGATGTTGAAAACGAACGAGTCGTAGTTGTCGATCACCAGGATGCGCATGCGATCACCCTCCCGGGATCGACGACGGGTGCGGTGCGTTCGACTCGGTGCTGTACGGGATGTCCTCGGGCGCGCCCTCGTCGCTGGGGTGCACCGCGTTCGGGTCCTGCTGGGCCGGCCCCTGATCCTGCTGCGAGCCGGTGCCCACCTGCACGTCGTCGAACGGCAGCAGCGGCGTCGCCCACGGGAACACCACATACCAGAGCAGCACACCGACCGCCGCCACGAGCACGACCGACCCGCTGATCTTCCCGGGCAGGCCGAACGGCAACTTGCGCCAGATCCAGGCGTACATCAGAACCTCTCCTACGACTTCTTCTTCGCCAGCTCCGGCGGCATGCCGGCATCCGAGAGGGTCTGGTCGCGGGTGGTGGTCGAGTCGAGCTGTGCGTGCACAATCAGTCGCTCGTAGTTGTTGAACTTGGGGTTGCAGGTGGTCAGCGTCAGCATCGCCTTGGTCGGCTTGGCCCCTGGCTTGTCCGGCACCGGCGCGACCACCTCGACGGCCCTCGGCAACACGACCTCGGTGCTGGTCACCTTGTAGATGAACCAGTCGTTCCGGGTCTCCACACCGATGACGTCGCCCTTCTTCAGCTCGTCGAGCCGCCAGAAGATCGACCGGATGCGGTGCCCCGCCACCGAGAAGTTGCCGATCTTGCCCGGCATCGCGGTGTCCGGGTAATGACCGGGTGCGAGCTTGATGTCCTGCGGGCGTGTGCCGTTGACGACCACCCAGTTCTTGTTCAACCGTGGGATGTAGAGGCGCCCGATCAGGCCCTTCCCCGGCGCGTCGGGCCCGATCGCCGGCGCACTCGACGGCCCCACCGTCGGCGAGTTCCACTCCTGGGCCAGCGCGTCGTTCAGACTCGACTGCTCGTCGTTGACCGCGGCCGTGTTTCCGAACACCTCGTACCCGGCGAACAACAACACGATCACCCCGAACGTGATCATCAACTCACCGGTCGCCCGGACGCCGGCGCGAACGCGAGAGCCCACCGTGGGCCGGGTCAGCTCGGAGTACACGCTCTTGTATCCGTCGCTCGTCTGCTCAGGACGCAACTTGACGACCTTCTCGCCCCGTTTCGGCACCGCGTCCTCTGCGTCTTCGTTCTCGATGGCCGGCTCGGCCGCCGCCTTGGCCGCCGCCGCGGCCACGTTGGCGGCCCCCTTGGCTTCGCCTTCGCGGGCCGGCTTGGCCTTGTCGCCCCTCATCGGCACGATCGGCAACAGCCCGGTCGGTGCGTCAGCGGTGTTGATGATCGCCGTACGCGCGGCGTCCGGCTCACCCCCACCGACCTGAGGGTAACCACCCGAAGCGGCCCGCCAGGCATCCCGCGCCGCAACTCCGGCCTCGACCAGCCCCGCGTCACCCATCCCACGCGTCTCGCCGTGCCCGCGCAAGCCCCGGCGTCCCTGACCTTCCTCGGGGCCGCCGCCACGCAACGCGCCAAGCCAGTCCTCGTCGGGGTCGTCGGCTCGTTGCTGCCAGTCGCCCGCACCAGCACGTCCGGCCCCTGTGCCGCCGACCTCGCCAGCGCCGCCGCCGAGATGATCAGAGCCGAGTCCTACTGCGCCGGGGTTGCCCATGCCGGGGTTGCCCATGCCGGGATTGCCCGGGCCGTGTCCTGCCGGGCCGTGTCCTGCCGGGCCGTGTCCTGCCGGGCCGGGGTTGCCTGGCCGTCGATCACCGACGGGTGTCGTGGCACCGTCGCTGGTGCGTCGTCCTCCACCGGACTGCCATTCGCTGGCCGCGGCGGCGCCGTTGTTGTGCCGCCCGCCGTCATGCTGCTGCTCCGTCTCCCACGCCGTGCCCGCGGCGTCGTCCGCGCGGCTCCGCCGTCCGCCGCCCGGCTGCCAGCCGATGGACGCGGCCGCGTCCGCCCGGCTGCGTCGCCCGCCGCCGGACTGCGTGTTGGGAGCGCCCCAGCCGTTGGTGGCGTCGTTGCCTTGGCCGCGTCCGCCTGCGCTGGCCTGCGAATCAGGAGCGCCCCAGCCGTTGGTGGCGTCGTTGCCCTGGCTGCGCGCTCCTGCGTCGGTGCCGGTCCAGCCGTTGGTGGCGTCGTTGCCCTGGCTGCGCGCTCCTGCGTCGGTGCCGGTCCAGCCGTTGGTGGCGTCGTTGCCCGGGCTGCTTGCTCCCGCGTCGGCGGCGCTCCAGCCGTTGGCTGCGTCACTGCGGTTGCTTCGACCCGCGCCGGACTGGTTCGGCCAGCCATCGGCGTTGTCCTCCCGGCTGCGCCGGCCGTTGCTGGGCTGCTCGCCGGGGGGCGGCCAGCCATTGGCCGCCAGGGTGCGGTCGTCGGCGGGTGACTGCCAGCCGTTGGGTTCTTGCTGGTCAGCAGGGGTATGCCAGCCGTTGGCGGGCGGTCGGCCGTCCGTGGGTGGCTGGGCGTTGGTCGTCGGGGCGACCTCCACGCGGCGGCGGCCGCCGGGCTGCTGGCCGGGACCGGGCTGCCAGTCGTCGGCCTGCTGGCGGCCGCGTCGGCCATCGTCGGTCGGCTGCCAGCCGTTGGGGTCGTTCGTGCCCTGATGACCGTTGTCGGAAGCTCGGCCGAATGCGTCCCAGGCCTCCGCGGAATCACCGACTCCGGCACGATTGATCCAGTCGTTGGCCAGACCGTTCTGGGCAGGGGTACGGGTCACAGGCTGCCCGCTCACCCTCGGCGAGACGTCTCCGCCGAAGTCGGGCCGCTGCTCGCCGGAACCACCTTGGCCGCTCATCCTCGGCGAGAGGTCTCCGCCGAAGCCGGACTGTGGCTCGCCGAAACCGCCCGGGCCGGGACGCGTGACGTCGTGCCGCTCGGGTGTGTCGTCGGGGCTGGTGAAGAACCGCGTCGAACCGCGTTGGTCGCCGACCATCCCGTCAGTGACGTTGCGGCCGCGCATGTCGTTCGCCACGCCCGGCACTGAAGCCGACACCCCGCCAACGGACGCCGACCCGGCCGGCGAGGTCCTGGCCGAGCCCGAGGACGTCTCGCTCGGCACGGAGGGAGTTCCGTTCGGGATCGACGCTGCCCCGGTCGGGGTCGCAAATGGCGGCGCTGGGGTCGGGGTGGCTCGGCCGGCCGAAATGCCGTTCGGCGTAACCCCGAGGCGGGCGGCGGTGTCGCCGGGTGCGCTCACGCGGGGCGGGGTTGCGTTCGGGTTGGTGCGGAGACCCGCGGCGGCGTCGCCAGGCGCGCCCATTTGGGCAGCGGTGACGTTCCGAGTGGCGCCGAGGTTGGTGGCGGCCTCAGTGGGTGCGCCCCTGTGGGGCGGGTTGGTGGCGGCGTCAGTGGGTGCGCCTCTGTGAGGCGGGGTGGCGCCGAGGTTGGTGGCGGTTTCAGTGGGTGCGCCCCTGCGAAGCGGGGTGGCGTCGAGGTTGGAGACGGTGTCGCCAGGCGCGTTCGTGCCGCGGGTGGAGGTGCCGTTCGGGGGTGCGGCGGCGAACGGCACCGGGCCGTTCATCGCGGGACCGGCCTGCGGCGCTGCGCGGTTGGCAGGGGGAGCCGCGTGCGGCGTCGTGCGGTTGGGCGGGACGGCCGGCGGTTGCGTGCGGCTCGGCGGAGCGGACGGCGGCGGCATGCGGTTAGGCGCGGGGGCTGCTGGTGATGCCGCGCGGTTGGGCAGGGGGGCGGCCTGCGGTGCTCGGCCGTTGGGCGGGGCGCCGAGGTTGGTGACCGTGTCGGCCGGCGTGGGCATCGTGGGGGAGCCGGTGCCGTTCGGCGTGGGCGCGGCGGGAGATGAGCTGCGGTTCGGCGTGGCGGCGAGGTTGGTGGCTGTGTCGCCGGGCGTGGCCGGGGGTGCGCCGGTCGGGGGTGCTGTGAGGTTCGTGACCGTGTCGCCGGCAGCCTGGGTAGGGCTCGCGCCGGGGTGGCGTGGGATGCCGGTTGGCGGCGCGACGGCTTGGGTCGGGCTGCTGAAGGGCTGGTCGGCGGCTGCCGGTGTGCGGTGGGGCTCGGGCCGGCTGTTTGACGGGACGGCGGAACGGACAACCGCCTGGTCGGGGGGCACTTGAGCGCGACGGCCGACGGTGGGGGCGGCCTCGGTTGCGGGCGTCGGGCCTACGGCCGGTCGGGGGTTGCGCCAGTCGTCGGCGTCGTCGAGCGGGCCGCCCGCGACGCCGCCGGCCGCGGCCCATTCGCTGTCCTGGCCGTCGCCGGCTACCGGCCAGTCCGGCCGGACGGAACGACGGCCGCCCAAGGCCTGCCCAGTGATCCCCTCGGCGATCCAATGGCTTGGCTCACCGTCTGCGTCCTCAGTGCCTGTAGGCGCCGCCCAGGGGCGCGCATCGGCGGCATTCACCTGGTCGGGGGAGCCGGCGGTTTGCGGAGGGACCGGCGCGGAGTCGATTTCCGCGTCGCTCTGGGGAGCGGCGTCTTCCAAGGATCGCGCACGTCGGCCGGTTGTCGCGAACGGGTCGCTCGGGGAAGCGGACGGCAGGCTCGGATCGGGCTGCGGAGTCCACGCTCCGGCGTCCGGCTCCAGGTCACGTCGAGGCACCGGCATGTCGGTCGCGGTCGGCCAGTCGCTGACGCCGGCCGGCCCGGTGGGGGTGGCGCCGTCGCGGCTGGGGCTCGATGCGGACTCTCCGGTGTGGAGGTCCTGGTCGGTCACCCAGGGGGCGTCAATCCGCGCACCGCCGGGGGCAGGCTGGGATGGCCAGGGGGTGTCGCTGGTCAAGCCACTGCCGGATGGGGGTGCGTCCTCGGCGGTGCGGGAGCGGGTGCGCTGAGGGAGTTGCTGCTCGGCGATGGGATGGGCGTCACCCGCACCCGAGTAGGACGGATCGCCGGACCAGAAACTGCCGGGAGCGTCGGGCTGCGGATGGCCGGAAACAGAAGCAGGGGGGTCGGGCCACGGATTGCCGGCAGCCGCGGGCTGGGCAGACCAGTCCATCTGGGCGGACGGGTGGTCGGCGGTTCCGGTCGCGCCGCCCGCCACGGGGAACTCGTCGCTGTTCCAGATGGTCTCGGCGGGGCCGGTCCAGGTGGCCGGTGCCTCGGCGCCATGATCACTGACGGTCCGCGGTGGAGCGGCGGGAGTGGCGTCGGGCCAGCCGTCTGGCACTTGCGCGGGTGCGGCGTCGGGCCGGCCGTCTGGCACTTGCGCGGGGGGCACGGGGCCTTGGTCGCCGGGGCGGCCGGGGACCTGGGTGGGACCCATCGAGGGATGGGGCATCGTGTCGTCGCCGAGGCCGCTCACCCACTCGCCGATGCTCGGCTTGGGTCGCCGATCGCGGGCTGCTCCCGTTGCGGATGGACCGGGGCCGGGATCAGCGGCCTGTGGTGGTTCAGTCGCGCTCGGTGAGGTCAACGCGTCCGGTGCTCTGTGACGTCCTGAGTTCGGCGGAACCGTCACTGACCGGTCCGCGCGGATCGGAGGTCACTCGACCCGTCGTACGCCCGCACTGTCACGTTCCTCTCGGTGGTTTCGGAATACCCGAGGCCGAAGTCGGCGACCGCATCTCGGAACTGCTGGACGCCCTCCGCGGACTCCAACGCTTGATGCAGTCTTGTGGGTTCGCCGATCGCCGTGATCTTGAACGGCGGCGAGAAGGGCTGGCCATGCAGAAGCAGTGTGTTGCCGACGCATCGTACCGCGCTCGTGGAGATGACCCGGATATCCATGATGGTCATCGCCTCGGCGCCGCCGGCCCACAGGGCGTTGACCACGGCCTGGACGTCGCCCTGGTGAACGACCAGGTCATCGTTCTTCGGGTTGTTCGGGCCGCCGTCGCCGACCCGGCGGGGCGAGTCGTTCAGGACGACGGTCAGGCCGGGGCCCTGGAGCTTGGTGAAGCCGGCCGCGGCCTGCATGCCGTCGGCCCGTTTCCGGGCCGCCCGGACCGGTGCGGAGACTTCGGCCAGGCGTTCGGTGTCCTGGTCGACCTGGGTACGCAGCTGAGCTGCCCGTGCCTCGCGTCCGTCGAGCCGCACCCGCTTGTCGGCGATCAGCTGGGTCACCTGAGGCCGCCGGTCGTCGCGGAGCGCCGTACCCCCAGCGGTTGTCGCCGAGGTGGTGAACAGCAGACCCGCGGCCAGGGCGATCAGCGGAACCCCGATCGACCATCCTCGCTGCCTCTGATCGCGCAGGCGGGGCCGGAGGCCGCCGGCGGCGCGCCGCAGCACGAGGCGCCACGAGGGGGCGCCGGTGGTGTACTCCACGCGCTACCCTCCGACGTCGTAAGTGGTCCAAGCGGAACGAAAGTTACCCCGGCGGGTGCCGGTCTGCGTGCCGCCTTGACTACGCTAGCTGTCGAACAGTATTCGCCACGGGCAGCATTCGGGGTCCCCGGAGCCGCTCAGCGGTGGGTTGTTCACCACACGTCCCGATTCGGGGATCCGCCCCGCAGGAGAGCACCGTGCCGAAGTCGCAGGTTCGCAAGAAGAAGGTCTACACGCCGCCGACGGACATCCGGCCGGCCGCTAACGCCAACAGCAAGAAGCCGAGTCCGGTGTGGCTGCCGGTCAGCGCCGTGACGCTGATCGTGCTCGGCATCGCGTGGCTGGTGGTGTACTACCTGTCCGAGCAGCAGTACCCGGTCGAGGCCTGGAAGTACTGGAACCTTGCGGTGGGCTTCGGTGCGATGGTGGCGTCTCTGGCGATCCTGGCCCGCTGGCGCTGACGACTGACGTACAAAGGGACGAAACGCGCCTGAAGTGTTTGTGCACTTTAGGTGCGTTTATTTTGAACTTACTGACGGGTAACATGCCGCCATGGGCACTGCGCAGATCATCGCCACCGTCTTGGCCGCCGCTGTCACGGTGGTCGCTGTCGTACTCGCGGTGCGTGCTGTCCGAAAAATGACCGCGGTCATCCGGCTCGGCCGGCCCGACCCGGCGCGTACCACCGACAAGGGCACCCGCGCCAGAACGATGCTGGTGGAGATCGCCGGCCACACCCGGATGCTCAAGTGGGGTGTGGTCGGGGCGGCCCACTGGTTCGTGATGGTCGCGTTCGTCGTGCTGTCGCTGTTGGTGCTCGAGGCGTACTTCGAGGTGGTCGGCCCAGAGCTGGGGCTGCCGATCATCGGCTCGTGGACGGTCTTCGGGTTCGCCACCGAGTGGATCGGCGTGTTAGGCCTGGTCGGGATCCTCTACCTGATCTACCGCCGGCAGAGCGACAAGGGCAAGAAGCGGAGTCGCTTCACCGGCTCGAACATGTGGCAGGGGTACTTCGTCGAGGCGATCATCGTCGCCGTACTCATCTGCGGGTTCCTGATCCGGGGTTTCAAGGTCGCGACGGATCACTTCGAGTACCCGCTGTGGGCCACCCCGGTCAGCCACGCGATCGGTAACGCGCTCCCGGCCTGGGAAAACGGGGCCACCTGGGTTGCCCTGGTCAAGATCTACATTTCGATGGCCTGGCTGATCACCATCGCGCTGAACGTGACGATGGGCGTCGCCTGGCACCGCTTCCTGGCCTTCTTCAACATCTTCTTCAAGCGTGAGCCGGGTAAGCCGGCCGGGTCGGGCCTGGGTCCGCTGCGGCCGATGATGAGCGACGGCAAGCCCCTCGACTTCGAGGAGGCCGACCCGGAGAAAGACCAGTTCGGCGTGTCCAAGGTCGAGGAATTCACCTGGAAGGGGTTGCTCGACTTCTCCACGTGTACGGAGTGCGGGCGGTGCCAGTCGCAGTGCCCGGCCTGGAACACGGCCAAGCCGCTGTCGCCGAAACTGCTGATCACGAGCCTGCGCGATCACGCGTACGACAAAGCTCCTTATCTTTTGAACAACGTCGACGTGCTGGCCGAAGCCGAGCGTCCCTTGATCGGCACCGCCGAAGAGATGGGCGTCATCGACCCGGACGTGCTGTGGAGCTGCACCACCTGCGGCGCCTGCGTCGAACAGTGCCCGGTGGACATCGAGCACGTCGACCACATCGTCGACATGCGCCGCTACCAGGTGCTGATCGAGTCGAGCTTCCCCTCCGAGGCCGGCGTGATGCTGCGCAACCTGGAGAACAAGGGCAACCCGTGGGGCGCGCCGCAGAACACCCGCGAGGACTGGACCAAGGGCCTGGACTTCGAGGTGCCGCGGGTCGGCGAGACCGAGGACTTCGACTACCTGTTCTGGGTCGGCTGCGCCGGCGCGTTCGAGGACCGCGCCAAGAAGACCACCCGGGCCGTCGCGACGCTGCTGCACGAGGCCGGCGTCAACTACGCGATCCTCGGCGAGGGCGAGACGTGTACGGGCGACCCGGCCCGCCGCATCGGCAACGAGTTCGTCTTCCAGATGCTGGCCCAGCAGAACGTCGAGACGCTGCAGGAAGCCAAGGTCAAGCGGATCGTCGCCACCTGCCCGCACTGCTTCAACACCCTGGGCAACGAGTACGAGCAACTCGGCCTCGAGGTCGAGGTCGTGCACCACACCCAGCTGCTCGCACACCTGGTCAAGGAGGGCAAGCTCACCCCGGTCCAGCCGATCGAGGGCGACGTCACCTACCACGACCCGTGCTACCTAGGCCGGCACAACCGGGTCTTCGACGCCCCGCGCGAGGTGCTGACCTCCGCCATCGGCAACGAGATCACCGAGATGCCGCGTAACCAGGAGCGTTCGTTCTGCTGCGGGGCCGGCGGCGCCCGGATGTGGATGGAAGAGAAGATCGGCAAGCGGATCAACGTCGAGCGCACCGAAGAGGCGCTGGCCACCGGGGCCAAGACGATCGCGGTCGGCTGCCCGTTCTGCTACACGATGATCGGCGACGGGGTCACCGGCCAGGGCGAGCAGGACAACGTCGAGGTCGTGGACGTCGCCACCGTGTTGCTGAGGTCGCTCAAGCAAGACGTCTGAGGCATCGGTCGCGTCAGGCGCCGGCCAGTCTGCCGAAACCGCCCCGGCGACGGTGACGCGTGTGTTTGCCTGATGCTGATGATCACCTCGACCCGCCGGTGGCGGATCCTCGCCGCGGCGACGATCGCGCTCCTCGTACCGGCCGCTGCCGCCGCACCCGCCCACTCCGCTCCGGCGGACGACCCGCCGCTGGTCAAGGCCTTGAAGGCGCAAGCCGAACTGTTCAAGCAGCGCAGGATCACCTCGTCGCTGCAGGACGGCTACCCGGGCGGCCTGTCCATCGCCGCGGGCGGCACGATGTCCTGCTCGACGGCCACCCCCACGCTCTGGTGCTGGGGTGCCGGCGACCCCGACCCGGCCACCCCGGCCACGCCGATCGAGGTGGCCGGCACGGTCGCCGCCGGCCGGGCCCACCAGTGCGTGTTGCAGTGGTTCGACGAAAGCGACGAGGGCGGCGACCTCTACTGCTGGGGTGACAACACGTACGGCCAGGTCGGCGACGGGACCACGACCGACCGCCCGGCCCCGGTCAAGGTGCTCGACCACGTGCTCCAGGTCGCGGCCGGGGCCGACCACACCTGTGCCGTCCTCGATGACCAGACCCTGAACTGCTGGGGCCGGAACGACAGCGGTCAGCTCGGCCAGGGCAGCGTCGGCGTGCCGGTGACCTCGCCGCAGGCGGTGCCCGGCCTGACCGACGACGTGATCGATCTGGCCGCTGGTGGCGACACCACCTGCGTGATCGACGAAAACCTGGTGGCCGGCTGCTGGGGTTCGAACTCGGACGGGCAGATCGGCGACGGCAACGTGAGCGCGACGCCGGTGCCGACGCCCACCCCGGTCGACGTGTCCGGGGTGCCGAACGCCGACCTGACACAGATCACCGTCGGAGCCCGGCACACCTGCGCGACGACCGAGCGCGGCAAGGCCATCTGCTGGGGTTCGGACGCGCACGGCCAGCTCGGCGACGGTACGCCGCTGACCGACCACCCACTGCCGGTGGTCGTACCCGGCCTGAGTGACCTCTATCTGATCAGCGCCGGCGGCGACAGCAACTGCGCGATCGACCAGGACGGCGTCGCCACCTGCTGGGGTGACAACGGCGGCGGCCAGCTCGGCGTCGGCGACCGGGTCGACCGCCCGGCCCCGGCCGCCGTGGACATGACCAAGGTGCTGGGCTCGCCGATCCTGGCCGACCTGATCGGCGTGGACGAGGGCATGCTGGCCGAGATCTCGATCGGGGCCGGGCACGCCTGCGCGATCGACACCGGCGGCAACGTGTACTGCTGGGGCGCCAACGCCGACGGCCAGCTCGGTGACGGCACCACCACCGACCATCTGGTTCCGGCACCGACCAGGCTGCTGCCGGGCCTGGCCACCGGGGTGCAGGCGCAGGCCCGGGACGCCGAGATCGGGGTCGACTGGGACGCGCCGGCCGACCTCGGCGCCGGCACCTTCGACACGTACGGCGTCATCGCGGTCGCGGAGAAGGAATTCGAGCAGTGCGTCTCCGACGAGACCGGCTGCACGATCACCAACCTGGTCAACGACCAGGAGTACGCGATCTTCGTGGCGACCGTGACCAGCGCCGGCGCGGCCATCTCGCCGGCGGTCCGGGCGACCCCGCACGGGCAGCCGTCCCCCGCACCGGTCGCCGGCGGTGGCGGCGGCCAGCTGCCGATCACCGGCGCCGCGATCTCCCTGCTCCTCGCGATCGGCGGCGCGATGATCATCGGCGGTTGGCTGATCCGCCGCCGGGCCTCCTAAGGGCCGCCCGCGGTTTCCTGAGAGCCGCCCGCGGTTTCCTGAGAACCACCCGCGGTGACGTTTCCTAAGAACCACCCGCGGTGGCGGCGGTGGCGGCCGTACTGGCTGTGACCGCCGCCATTACCGCCGCCTGGACCTGCTCGATCGCCTTCTTCACGGCGGTGGCCGCCCATTCGCCCTGCGAGATCTCTCTCAGCCGCGCCTTGACCCGTCGGCGGTCCAGGTCGGCGAAGACCTTGCGGTCCAGGCCGGTCGCGGCGACCAGGGCGCAGAGCGCGGCGGTACGCGGCTCGACCGGCCCGTCGCCGGCCACCGCGGCCCGCATCCGCTGCCGGGCATCGGTCTCGGCCGCCGGTTCGACGCCGTGCGTGGCCGGATATCTCGTACGCGGGAAGATCAGCAGCACCTTGCCTTTCTCTTCCCGCACCACGCCCTGAGCGACCAACCCGGCCATCACCTGACCACGGGTGTCCTTGGCCAGCTTGGCCACCCAGTCCTTGGGCTTGCGGGGTCTGTCCTGGGCGATGCGCAGCAGGGCGGCATCGAGCATCGGGTGCCCGGCCGGGGACGGATCACGGACCACCACCCGGTCGCTTTCGACGTCGATCCTCTCTGTCATCGCCAGCTCCAGCAGCAGCGCGCCGCCGAGACCGTTGTCGAGGTGCATGCCGTCGGTGACCGGGGTGCCGTCGTCCGCGTACCCGATCAGGGCTAGCTCTTCGATCAGGTTCATTCACCGACCGTAGCGCCGGCTATCAACGTCCGCTGGCCGACAGCGCCGGGCCCGGCACTGGCAGAATGAGGGCCGAGGTGAACCGATCATGGACGGCCTGCTCCTGACCGCGGTGCTCCCCCTGGTGGCGTTTGTGCTGCTCACGGCGGGCAACGCGTTCTTCGTGGTCGCCGAGTTCGGTCTGGTCACGGTGGACCGGGCCGAGATCGACAAGCGTGCCGCCGGCGGTGAGCGCCGCGCACGTACCGTCCAGCACGCTCTGCACGAGTTGTCCTTCCAACTGTCCGGCGCGCAGCTCGGCATCACCATCACGACCGTGCTCACCGGCTACCTGGCCGAGCCGGCCCTGTCCCGGGTCATCACACCGGTGATCGAGCCCGTCGCCCGGGGCGCCACCGACACCGTGACCCACGTGCTCGCCCTGGTGCTGGCCACCCTGCTGTCGATGCTGTTCGGGGAACTCGTACCCAAGAACGCGGCCCTGGCCCGCCCGATGCGTGCCGCGCTCTCCGCGGCCATGCCCCTGCGTACCTTCGCGCGGCTCTTCCGGCTGCCGATCGGCGTGCTCAACGGTTCGGCCAACTGGCTCGTCCGCCGCCTCGGCATCGAACCGCAGGAAGAGCTGGCCAGCGCCCGCAGCCCCGAGGAACTCGGCCTGCTCGCGGCCATCAGCGCCCGGGCCGGCGCGCTACCGACCGAGACGGCGACGCTGCTGCGGCGCACGATCCGGTTCGGCGAGAAACGCGCCGCCTGGGCGATGACCCCACGCGTCGACGTGGTCGGCCTCAAGGTGACGGCCAGCGTCGCCGACCTGCTCGCGCTCTCGATGGAGACCGGCCACACCCGGTTTCCGGTCTACGAGACCACGCTCGACCTGGTCACCGGCGTGGCGGCGGTGCCCGAGGCGCTGGGTGTCGCGCTCGCTCAGCGGGCCACCACTCCGGTCTCGTCCATCGCACGGGAACCGGTCTACGTGCCGGAGAGCCTCGACCTGGACAAGGTGCTGGCCGCCCTTCGCGCCGCCGACGCCGACCTGGCCATCGTGGTCGACGAATACGGCGGCACCGACGGCGTGGTCACCGTCGAGGACCTGATCGAGGAACTGGTCGGTGAGATCTCCGACGAGTACGACGTGGACCTGCCCGAGACCGGCACGCAGGTGCTGACCGCGCCCGGCGCGTTCCTCGTCGACGGGCTGCTGCGCGAGGACGAGGTGCTCGAACAGACCGGGTTCGCGCTGCCCGAGGGCCCGTACGAAACACTCGCCGGTTTTCTGCTGGCCCGCCTCGGCCACATTCCGGTGCCCGGCGAGTCACTGACCGAGGACGGCTGGGAGTTCACCGTGACGCAGGTCGACCGGCACCGCATCGAACAGGTCCGGGTGGTCGCCCCCACGGAGCCGCTCGATGCTTGAGCTCCTGGTCACGGCCCTGCTGCTGCTGGGCAACGCGCTGTTCGTGGGCGGTGAGTTCGCGCTGATCGCGTCCCGGCGTACCGCCCTGGAACCGCTGCTGCCGGCCAAGCGGGCCCGCTGGGCGCTGGCCGCGATGAGCCAGATCCCCCTGATGATCGCCGGCGCGCAGCTCGGCATCACGATCTGCTCACTGGGCCTCGGCGCGATCTCCGAGCCGGCCCTGGCCCACCTGCTCGAGGGCCCGTTCGAGGCGGCCGGCCTGCCCGCCGGCACGGTCCATCCGGTGGCGTTCGTGCTGGCCCTGGGCGTGGTGGTCTTCCTGCACACGGTGGTCGGCGAGATGGTTCCCAAGAACATCACGCTGGCCGGCCCCGAACGCTCGGCGCTGATCCTCGGCCCGTTCATGCTCGCCTTCTGCACGGCGACCAAGCCGGTGCTGACCGCGATGCGCTGGCTGGCCCGCCAGGTCCTGACCCTCTGGAAAATCGAGGCCACCGACGCGGTGAAGACGGTATTCACAGCCGAGGAACTGGCCGGCATGGTCACCCAGGCCCGCACCGAGGGCCTGCTGGGCACCGAGCAGTACGAGCGCATCCACGCCGCGCTCGGCCTGAACGACCGCACCGCCGCCGACACGCTCCGCCCGTGGACCCGCGTCACCACCGTCACCGACGACATGACCCCGGCCGAACTCGAGACGGTCGCCACCAACAGCGGCCGCTCCAGATTCCCGGTGGTCCAACGCGACACAAGGCGCGTCCTCGGCTTCGTCCACATCAAAGACATCCTCGGGTACGACGAAAGCCAGCGCCGCCGCGCCATTCCCCCCGAGATCATCCGCCCCCTGGCGGTGATCCCACCCGAGCGCTCCCTGGCCGACCTCCTCCTGACCATGCGCCGCGACCGCCGCCACATCCTCCTGGTCAGCGACGGCCGCCGTCCCCTGGGCGTGGTCACCTTCGACGACGTCCTCCACGCCGTAGTCGGCGAACCGTCCCACACCGCATCCCCGGCTCCCGCCCCCTGACCACTTCCGCAAGCCGGCGTTGCGATCATTGCGCCGCCGACGAACTCGCGGAGCGTCGAGGCCGTCCGATCCGGACGATCACACGTGCTCGGACATAGCGTGCCGCCCGCACGGCTCAGTCGCCGCTTGATCGGACCACTACGAACGCCAGTTGCATTCGCTCGATGGTTCCGCGGACCGACTACGTATCGATCATCTGTCGTAGCACGGCCTTCACGGCTGAAATCTCGTCGTCGCCGAGCACCCATGCTGGCCGCTGTCCCTGCAGACGCGACCGGGCGACGGTCCGGACCTGCTCAGTGACCACGAATCCCACCGGCCGGCTAGCGGGGTGCACCGGAACGCGGTGCAGCCAGCCACCGTGCCGCCCCTGCCGGGTCGAGCACCGTCACTGCAGCCTGCCGGGTCACCGCGACCCGTCGTTGCGTTTAATTCGAATGTTGCGGATAATTCGAATACGGTGAGGGGGTGGCAATGACAACAGCGGCAGTCAGCCCGGTCAGCCCAGACGAGGATTCGATCGCGGTGGCCGCGGAGGCTCTGCCCCGCGTGCAGGATTATCTCCGCCGGCACACCGAGGGACACGCCGTGGTCCGAGTGGTTGACGGCGAGGACGGCGAGCAGTTGGTCGTGCCGCGCGGCGCCGTTGAACTGCTCGCACGAGTGTTGGCGCACATGGCCAACGGGCACAGCGTCTCGGTGGTGCCGGCTCACGCCGAGCTGACCACACAGCAGGCGGCGGAGCTGCTGAACGTTTCGAGGCCCTACCTCATCGGGCTGCTGGAGGCAGGCGAGATCGAGTATCGAAAGGTCGGGACTCACCGCAGGGTGCTGGCCGGCTCGGTCTTGAGCTACAAGCACCGAGAGGACCTGCGAAGACGCTCCGCAGCCGATGAACTGGCGGAGCTTGCCCAGGACATGGACCTGAGTTAGTTCATGGCTTCGTTGTCGTCTACGACGCAAGCGTCCTTTATCCGAGCACTCTGCGGGACCTATTGATCCGGATCGCTCAGTCGGGTCTCGCGCAGGCGAAATGGACCGACCACATTCTCGACGAGATGTTCGATGCGCTTCGGAGGCAACGACCGGATCTCGACAGTTTGCGGCTCGGCAGAACTCGTGAGTTGATGGGGCGCGCGGTTCGCGACTGGAAAATTACCCATTATGAGGTCCTTATCGATGCAGTGGGTGCGTGTCGCACCCACTGCCAGCTGGCTCGTAATATTTCGATGCGCCCGGGGCTGAATGCGAAGGCCAACGACGCCTTGGTAGGCCGGTGTCAGGGGGTGTCCGCGCACTGCTGGAGGGCGGCGGCGTCGCGTACCAGCATCCGGCGGTAGCCGGTGGCGACGATGCCGGCCATTCGCAGGTCGCGCAGGGCCTTCTGCAGCGTGATCTCGGCGGCGCCGCACATGGTCGCCAGCTCGTCCTGGGTCAGGTGGATGTCGACGACGATGCCGTCGCGGTCGCGATAGCCGTAGGCGTCGGCGATCTCCCATAGGACCCGGGCCAGACGGATCTTGACGGGGTGGGCGGCGAAGTCGACGCGGCGGCGATTCGCAGTGCGCAGGCGGTTCGCGACGATGCCAGTCAGTTCCATGGCCGCGTCGGGGTGGCCGCGAAGGAAGGCGCGGAGCTCACTACGCTGGATGATCCGGATCTTCGAGGTTCGGCACGTTGTCACGGTTGCCGAGCGCGGCTCGCCATTGAGAGCGGACATCTCACCGACTATGTCGCCCGAGACCCGGACATCGATAAGGGCTTGGCGGCCGTCGGTCATCGCCACAGTGACCTTCGCGAGAGCGTCGTCCAGGAGGATCACGTGTGACTCGTGGATGCCCTCGCGCAGCAGGACCCGGGACGCCGCCGCGGTCCGCTCGATTCCCAGCCGGAGCAGCGCGCGGCGACTCGTTTCGTCGATGCGGCGCAATAGCGTGCCGGGTAGCCAGGGGGTGTCGGTCACACTCCGCCTCCGCGCGGTCCAGGTTACTGACTTTCCGTACAATCCTGACTACAGCACGCCATCAGCGTCTGCGCTACATGGCGATCGCCACGATGGCGGTGAGCACCGTCAATTTCCCCGCCGCGAGCATGGCGACGGCCACGGCGAGGCGGGCCTGCCGTACCCGAGAATGTTTTCCACTGCGTAACTGGCCAGGGCCGATACCCAGATCCCACGCCTCGTTGCGCTGCTCACAGACGCCGGTCGGAGCGGGTCGCGTGGCGGTGAAGGCGAAACGGTTGGCGCGGCTGGCCGCGGACAGGCGCGGCGACACCGCCGCCAGCAGATGCCAGCCGCCAACGGCCAGGGCGGCAAGCCAGACGACAGCCGCGACGGCGGTGGCGGTCAGCATGGCCGTGCTGTCGCAGCGGCCCAGGGTCGGTGCCTGCTGCAGGACGACGACAACCGAACCGCCCAGCAGGCCGAGCATGATCTGCGCCTTGGCGTCGGCGTGGCGGATCGTGGCCTGCAACGACGTGGCGGGGCATAGGGCAGAGCGGAGGTCGACGTGGACGTCGGACTGAGCGGCAGGGGTCATGCCATTTAGTGCATCCCGCGACACCGGAGAGAAGGCCTCTTCTTATGTGGTCGGGCCAAAGATCAGGTTACGGACAACCCATAGAAGTAGGTAGTTGGTTAGTGGCCGCATCGGTAGGAAGGAGTGCGACCCACACCTCGTCATCGAAGGGCCCGTCATGCAGGATCCGCACCGCCGAGTCGTCGTCGCCGTGGACATGGAGAGCTATAGCAAGCGCAGCAACGTCTTACAGCATCGCGCCCAGGTCGCGTTTAAGCAGATCATGGAGAAGGCCTGCGCAGAGGCCGGACTCGACCGCAACGGCTGGCGCATCCAGCCAGGCGGTGACGGCGAGTTGGCCATTCTGCCGCCGCAGGTCAGCGAGCGTGCGGTTGTTGGGAGGCTCGCGCCGGTCATCGATCGGCTGCTGCGGGAACACAATCAAGGGCTGGCGCCCGACGCCAAGGTCCGGCTACGTCTCGCGGTCCACCAGGGACTCGTTCATCTGGACGGTGCCAACGGCTATCCCAGCGACGCGGTCGTGCACGTCTGCCGGTTGAACGACTCGCCGCAGCTCAAGCAGATGCTGCGGACCCACCAGGGAGCGAACGCCGTACTGATCGTGTCGGACGCGGTCTACCGCGACGTCATCGTGCACTACCAAGATCTGCGCCCGGACCAGTTCGCCGAGGTGGTGGCCGAGATCCCGGACAAGAACTTCGCCGCCACGGCATGGATCCATGTGCCGGGCGAGACCCCGGGGGACGGCGGTCCCCGGATGGACGAGCCGCGCCCGGTGCCGCCGGCCCCGGCTCCTGCCGCCGGACAGGTCTTCCACGGCGTTACCACTCACGGGCCCACTCAGTTCGGCAATCACAACACTATGGGGACTTCCCGTGGATGACGAGCAACCGCAGGAGCCGCCCGGCGCTTCGGAGTCTCCGCCGGAGCCCGAGGCGCCGCAGGAGGACGACGGGGCCGCCATCGACCCCGACGCGCTGAGAGTCGACCCGGACGTCGCCGAGGAGTTGTTCGGCGCACGCTACACCGCCCCGACAACCGTTCTCACCGATACGACCACGGTCGGACCGGCTCAGCTCGGCTCGGACAACACGATGACGAACAACTACTACGGGGAGAAGCCACTCGACCCGATCATCGGCGAGCTTCCCGGTGTCGAAGGCCTACAAAAGGTCTATGCGCAGACTGACGCCGACGAAGCCCTAGATGCCCTGTTGGCGGAGCGATCGACGGTCTGCCTCCTCGGGCCTCGGAACTCCGGGCGTTTCAGTACGGCTCGAGCCGCGCTCGCCCGCCGGTACGGCCCACATCACATTCACGAGGTGGTGCTGCCCACCGGCGTACCGCCCGAGAGGCTGACCGGGACACCGGATCTGGTGGCGACAGACAGCGGGTTTGTGATGAGGCTTGCGGAGGGCGATCAGGTCGCTGTGATGCGCAAGCTCGCGCCCCTGTTCCGCAGCCGGAAATCGAGCCTTCTACTGATCAAGGAAGGCCGGCCGCGACAGTGGGACCGGCACGGCGGTGAGGTACCGCACCGGGCACCCGATCCGATCGCCGTCTTCAATAACCGTCTCGCTGCGCTGCCGTCCGCCGTGCAGCTGACGGTTGAGGAATGCCGGCCGGCGGTGGACGCGGCACTCAAGGCGACCTACGGACCCAAGGAATGTGTCGCTCTCGCGACGGCGATCACCATCAAGCAACCGTCAGACCCGGAGGCTTTGGACGCCATCCTCCAGCAGTCCCAGCCGAAGCGCCGGGAACGCGCTTCGGAGATCCTGCTGCCGAAACCGGACGGGCTCGCGGGGCGGCGCCGGGCGAGCCAGCACGAGCGGGCCTTCCGGTTGGCGTACGCGGTTTTCCGGCGCCGCCCGTTGCACTACGTCTTCGAAGCCGCGAACCTGCTCCTGCGGGAGATCGACAGCGCGGCGCTTCGGCCTGACTGGGGCAACATGGCACTACAGCATCCGGTCCTGCATTTGCTCGGTGGGGAGTTGGAGAAGGACTGGTTGGCCGCCTCCGAACCAGGCGCCGAGCATGTCGGGTCGTCCCGTACCGCGTGGATCCGCGATCCCGGCCTGCGTGGAGCGATCATCGATGTGGCCTGGCACGACTTCGACGGCACCCGTCTATCCCTGCTGAGATGGCTTGATCGGCTGGGCCGGGACAACGACGAGGTCATGCAGCGGGCGGCCGCCGAGGCCGCCGGGCTGCTCGCGGATCACGACTTCGCCCGGGTGTACCAGGATCTGATCGACGACTGGGCGAAGTCGCCGAGGAGAGCGGTCCGTCAGGCCGCGGCGTGGGCGCTGACCTACTCGGCTAAGGGTGGCGACGCGGCACCCAAGGTGCGTGCCAAACTCCGCGAGTGGTGCTCCGGGAATTACAAGTACCAGCACGACACAGCCGCACGCGTCTATGCGAGCGGCTTCGAACAGCCGATTCTGGCGTGGAGCATGCTGGATCTGGCGCGGATCGCCGAGGACAAGATGCAGGAGCCCCGCCACGCGGTTGCGGCGGCGGTGAATCAGCTCTACCGCCCGGAGCGGGCCGGCAGGATCCTTGACGAGCTGAATTGCTGGCCACTCGCCCCGCCATTCCGCGTGCATGTCGCGCGGGCGGTTGTGGCGCTGACCGCCCGGATCGAGTCGATGTCCCTCGACGGCCGGCCCGATCTGCTGCAACGGATCGTCGAAGGGCGGGTCGACCCCGAGGCGCTCGGTCGCCTCTGGCGCGGCGGGTTCTTCGACTCGGCCTACGCGCCGGAGGCTGCGACCACGCTCGCTTCGTGGATTAGTTACGCGGACGGCAACGACGACATGCGGAAACATGTCGTCGCCCTGCTCGACGCGATCATCACGACCCCGGCGAACCGTCGCCGGGTCACCTTCTACCTGACCAGAACGCGCGAACTCGCCCATGGCATCCCGGAGTGGGCACGGCTGGAAGGACGGACGACCCATGAGCGTTGAGACCGGCCCGGTGAGGCCTTCGGTGGGGTGGTGGTTGCGGTTCAGCGCCTGGCTCGGCCGGATCTGGCGGGCGTTCGTCCGGGCGTTGAGCCCACCGAGACCGGTGCCGCCGGCACTGGTCTCGCCCGCGCCGGGTCCTCCGCCCCCGCCTCCGCAGGTTCGCGGGCGACGGACGTTGCAGACCCCCCTAGTGGTCCCGGCCAGCGGTTACGTCTTTACCTTCCTGGTGCACGCCACCTTTCATTGGTCCGCGGAGGGCCTCTACCAGGAGCAGTTGTCAAGCCTTATGGACGCCTTGGCGCCGTATCCGGTCAGGCGGCTGAAGGCGCTCGCGGCGCGGTACGCGCGTAACCACGCACCCCATCGCGCCCGGGAAATGGAGCAGGAACTGCAGCAGGCGCTCACCGAGGGCGGCCCCTGGCCGTTCACCTGGCGGGGAATCTCGGCGAGCTGCCGGCCGTACGTGTGGGTGGAGCTGGACGAGCAGGTCAAGGAGGCGGTCCGGCCGTACTGGGAGCAGTTGATCAGGCTGGATTGCGAGCATGACGTGCGAGTGCGCCGCGCCGAATACACCGAGCGGCTCAGCCGGCAGTGGACGGACATCTTGACCGACCTGCTGGGCAGCCCGGCGGCCGCGGGTGCTGCCGAGATGACCGAGAAGGAGCTTGCCGAGGTTGTGGGGCGGATCGTTGCGGAGCAGCGTGCGGCTGCGGAGAAGCTCGAAGACATGATGGCGGAGAAGGCCAACAGCGCCGATATGCAGGAGCGTTCCGAGCATTTCGAGCAGTTGCGCGAGCGGTTGGAGCGCCGCGCGGACGGACTGTTCCACCCAGCCTCGACCGCCCCAGCCGGGGATGGAGGCGGCCCAGCGTGACTCAGGATGGAAGAACGACTCGACAATGAGACGTCCGGTCGAGGGAATGGGTCAGCACGCCGGGTGACACGTTGGGTAGTTCGTCCGGTAAGCCGCGCGCACCGCAGATTGAACCGGCGCCAGCTCGCTAATCAAGTCGAGGTTTAGGTGGACGGCAAATGGATGTCGCGCGCTGAACGACGGCACGATGGCACCGTCAGATTTCCGATCTGACCGTGCCACTCTTCGGCTCCCGGCCGCTACCGCCTTACCCCCATGAGGGCGCTTTGTATGTCACCGCTGGCTGAGATCTCGGAGCGGTGCGAGTAGCAGTCGAGTCTCGTTCCCCAACAAACCATCGACCACCTATCGATGAAAAGACGCGCACAAATGGGCCCTGAGTAGCAAAAACTTTGGAGCGGGTGACGGGAATCGAACTCGCACTGTCAGCTTGGGAACCGTACAGAGTGGGGTTCGGCGTGGGATCCTTCCCGGTCTGGGGGTGCCGGGAGCGGCCTGGAGTAACCGCAGCGAGCCTGCGCTAATGGCACGTCAATGGCACACGACCTTGCTGATTAGCCCATCGACGTGGGCAGGGTCGTGTTAGCTCGTCGCGTCCCCACCACCTTCAGCCGGCCTTCCCGAGACAACGGGCGGCTTCAGGCGCAACTCTAGGACCTCAGATTCAACTGCTCGAAGCTTGGCGATCACCTCGGCTGCACTCGACTGGAAAGCCTCTCTTGCTCGATCCTCGTCTTCCTCGATCCAATGCAACACCTGCTTCAAAAGCGCTTCCTTAAGCTCCTTTTTCAGCTTCTTATCTTGCTCCGAGAGCGCCCGCTCAACAGCGTCGGCAAAATCCTCGGGATAATACCGCTCAAACTCCCGTTCGTCCCACTGCTGGAAGTGATCCGCAGGCCAATCTTTGAAGGTCTTTCGAAGATCCTGCACGATGTTCGAGCCGACAGGGCCAGCGTCCAGGAAGACCCATGCCCGCCCTCTATATACCTCGGATAGGTGCGAAAATAGTAGCATCTCCCGGTAACTCAACATCAACGGCTTCACGCGAGAGTCGCCCCGAGCGCCGATAAAGGTCAAGCGAAGCAAGCCTGGAGCAAACCATTTGGAGAGGTACTGCCTGATTAGGCGCTCCGCGCTGGATTCTTCGAAGATCATCCAGCCCTCTTGAAGTGCCAGGTCAGGAAGCTCGTACCCTAAATCCGAAAGAACTTCCAGACGTTCTTCAGACGATGCTACGACTCTGACCTCAGATTTTGGAGGAAAGCTTTCTCCCCTCGTCACATGGAGGACGGTAGTGTCGGCAACTGCACCAAGCCTCGTCAATACGACGCTGCTATGGGTTGTGATGACGAACTGGTTGTCTTGCGACGATCGCTTTACCTCTTCAAGGAGTTTCTTAAGCGCAGCCGGATGGAGGTCGTTCTCCGGCTCTTCGATCAGAATGACTCGACCTTTTGCTACACTGAGCGTAACCAATAGACTCAGTGTCGTAGCGATCCCAGCACCCATAGCCTCGACAGGTATATACCTATCGAGGTCAATCGCAACACCAAGCTGCTGTACCGAGCTTTCGGGAGTGTCTACAACATCGAAGTTTAGTCCCAAGATGTCCTTGCACATGGATCTAAAGCGAATAGCCTCAGGGACATCCAGGCCGGCCAAGCGGCGAACTCTCGCAACTATGTTGTTGTCGCTAGCGTGAACTGCCCTTCCAATAGTGCTATTAGTCTGCTGCTGGTATGAAGTCGGCAAACGCGCCGAGAAGATCGGGTAAATCACGTTGCCCGGCTCGCTGCTCGGCGCTCGATCAACTCGGACGGTATCTTCCCCGCCGATACTCGTAGCTGCGAGCGATATAGTTCCGCGGTTCGCTCTGTCAGTCGGTCCTGCGGAACTAATCGTCGCGCCCAGCACGGAGGGAGAACCGAAGCGATTCCCAATTAGGTTTCCGCCGCCGTCTTTCATCGGCAGGTCCATGAAACCCAGCAATATCTCGGCGCTCTGCGCACCGACTCGGACATCGCTATAGAACAAGTCAAGGTTTTCTTGTACGACGCCAATGGCGCGCAAGAGTGTCGACTTCCCCGCGTTGTTACGCCCGACGATCACTGTGATCGGACCCAGCGGGAGGGGGCCAGAGTCTTCGATCGAACGCAGGTTTTTGACTTGCAGGGAGTAGAACATGTCACACTAAATATCAGATTCGGCGCCCACAAATCAATGGGATTTCAGTTGGGTTGGCATCTGCCGCTTGCGGCACTGACGTCAGCTCGCGCAGGGGCCGATGCTAGTCGATGTCACCACCCGGCCTGATCTTGTAGATCTTGCCGTTGTTCGCATCATAAGTGTCAAAGTTTCGAATTGCCGTCAACGTAGTCAGCTCCGTCAGCGCCTCGTTAATCTCGATCGGCGCGACAGAATTGTTGACCTCATAACAGGTCACGGAGGGCTGGAACTTATTGGCGTCAAGCAACAAGACGAATAGCCGTTCGAACTGTTCTTCGCGCCCAGCCGGATCATCTCGGCCGGTGAAGAGCCGGAATCGCGGAAAGACGTTCTGCAGGGTCGACTTCCGGCGATCAGTGCCATCACTCGCCGCCCCGACATCGAGGAAGAGCCAGCCGCTGAGTACCGCATACGGGAATCTGCGATGCAGGGTGATTGCCTCGAAGAGCATGTCTGCACGCCGATTAGTTAAATTCTTTTGGTAGTTTCGGCTTTGTTTGTCGCGGTACATGATCGTTTTAATAGATGCTGCAAACAGCAGACCACTTTCTTCCGTGGCCCACGTTACATCCACCTTCTTTGCGCCGATACCGCCGGCAAGTCTCCGCTCGACACCGGAGAGCCCTACTTCCCCTGGGCCTGCCGGCCGAGCTTCGAGCATTCCTCGAAGCCGCAACTCCTCACCAAAAGCGCCCGCAATCACGTTACTTAACTTGCTCACCCATGGGTTCTTCTCTCCCTGCGGCGCTTCATCGCTAGGACGCGGTCCAAGTCCCTTGATTCCTGCAATCAGCAGATCGTCAATTCTTGCCACGCCCCACTCCTCCCCCACGCGCGGTTCTTCGTGCGGTGAGCTCCGCATGTGCCGCGCGAAGTGCCTTAACATCGGATCGGCTCACACCTAGGGTGCCGACCAGGAGCACATCATCCACCAACTTGGCAGCCTCAGTGAGACGGCCCCCACGGAGGTGAGTTGCCATCTGAGGTCGAATCTCGGAGAGCGACTTGCGCGCCGATGTGACCAGCGAAGGGCTCGGAACAGGCAGCCGGTCCGCCTCCCTCGGCTCCAGCTTGAGCATCCCTCCGCCGTAGGCGCGACCCACTGTCTCAGCTCCGACCAAAGTCAATGAATTGAGCGCGGCAAGTGGAAGAAGATCCATACCTAGGCGCTTTAGACTCGGCTTGAGATAAACGCCATGAACCGAGTTTAGGTTGTGTGTTCTCGCCCGATTGGTGCACAGCCGAGGCGTGTCCGCGTTCATATAAGTGAGAAGAAGGTCCGCGGGCGGAACCATTGGAACTCGCCACCAAGGCTTTCGGACGCGACACTTGTAGGCAGTCTGAACGTTTAACTGTTCGCCGTGCTCGATATAGCGCCACCCTGCCTCGGATGGTTCCGCGGCAGGACGAAACAGAAATGTCGGAGCGCCGTTGCGCTGTAGCTCCTTTAGCGCCGAATCGGTAAGTGTCAGCCCTCGAAGATGACTGGATCCTGGCGGCGATAGACTAATGAGGTCTGTCGCCTGAAGGCCCAGCTCGGCTACCCGTGTGCCGCTCAGGGCAAAGAACTTATTATTCCCAGTGACCATGCCAAGCGTCGTGTCGCCCCACTGCTCTAAAACGGTGAAGTCTGAACCGCCGGTGAGTCCGCTATAGGCGCTCAGCGCTTCTGCTGACAGAAGCGACGGAGTCCACTTTCCTTCGACACTTTCGGGCTTCCAGATACGGGCGACCGCAGAGCTACTGAGAGATTCTGCGTTTTGTACTTGTATGAGTTCACATTGGTCTGTTCCGACTTTTCCTTCCGGGTCATAGCCTTCGGCAAGTAGAAGGACCACTTCTTCTAGAACACCGGGAAAGACGCGTTCCGTAAACAGAACGAGCCGCACGGTCCTGAAGCGACTCATCAAGAATCGTCGAACCTCGGCGGCATAGTTGACAGTCATGAGTTCGGCGGGCAAAACCAGGCCTATCCGGCCGCCCGCCTTGAGGAACAGCGACGAGTGCACTGTGAAGGCTGCCCACGATGACGCGAGCCCCGTGAGCGGGACGCCGGCTTCGAACGCTGCTGCACGAGATCTGCGACGAGCCTCACCGGTGAACTCTTGGTAGCGGATGTACGGCGGGTTACCAACTACCGCGTCGTACTCCTGCCTTGGGGCGACCGTGAAGAAGTCGGCACATACGACACGAGCATCGACGCCGGCTCGAACCAACAAGGACTGAGCGGCCTGCGCAGACTCGGGATGCAGCTCTACGCCGTCAAGGATCGGTGCCGGTATGTGCCCCGGCTGTCCGGCGCGTAGAGCGGCCATACGCTTGACCGCCGCGAGAAGAAACGCAGCCTCCCCGCAAGATGGTTCAAGCACTCGGTCGGTGGGTGTCCGGATTGCCCAGTCCGTGATGTAGCGGGCCAAGGGCTCGGGTGTGAAGAATGCCCCGCGAGCCTTCCGCAGCACATCGGTGTCGACTGCTGCGGAGGTAGAGACCATGAGAACCATCCTTGCGCATACCTCTCCGTGATCGGCTTTACGGTCGAGCGTGTCGTCGAAGCCGGATCGATGGCGCGTCTCCGAGATCCATGTACGCGTAGAGTCCGCAAAGGCGAAGGCCCGGAGCACTATGACTGCTCCGGGCCTTCGTCTTGACCACGAGCGAACCTGTACCCGTCCGCCGCGCTGTCTGGGCTGCCTAAGCGCCAACCGAGGTTGCCCATAAGCAACCTCCCACAGCTAGCGTTGGGTGGTCAAGGGCTAGTTGAGGGTGGTCTACTCGGGGAGCCAACCGAGGAGATCAGGGTGCCGCCGCGTTACCGATACGAAGAGATCGCCGACGACCTGCGTCAGCGGATCGACGCTGGGGAGTTCCCGCCCGGCTCACGCTTGCCGAGCCGACGTGAGCTGACGGTCCAGTACGAGGTAACCGAGCCGGTCATCGACCGTGCGATGCAGATCCTTCGGGTCCTGGGCGTCACCGAGACGCTGGCCGGCGTCGGTGTGTTCGTCCGTGACGACGCACCCAGCGGTTCCTAGCCTCAGACCTGCTCAACCGTCAGCCATCTCGACCAGGGCCTTAGCGAGGGCGCCCATGCTCTCGATCACGACGTCGGCCTCTTGGAAGGCGTCGACCTTCGCCGGCCGATTTGCGTATCCGATGCTGCGTACGCCGGCGGCCGTCGCTCCGACGATGTCGGACAGCGAGTCGCCCACCAGCACGGCCTGGCCCGGCGGGATGTCGAGCGCTTGCACCGCTTGCAGGATCGGTTCTGGGTTGGGCTTCATCCGGCTTGGCTCCGCGTAGGCCCGGCCGATCACCGGCGATACATAGCCGGCTAACCGATGGGCCGTGAGGTAGGCGGTAACGGCGCCGGCCGAGTTGTTGCTGACTGCTGCGACGAGTAGGCCCGCCTGCTGTGCCGCGACGATGACCTCTCGGCCGTATGGAGTTGGCGAGGCGCTTTCCACCGCGCGGCATTCGGCCGCACACAGCGCGTCCTCCACCGCCCGTGTCACCGCCTGGTCGCCGACTGAGCCCGTCCAGCGCAAAATCTCGAGCGGGTCGGTCTCGGCCGCCAGGTCCGGTGGCAGGTCGACACCTCGACGTTGCAGCAGTTCGACCAGTTCCGCGGCGATCTTCGGTGCCGGGTAGCCGGCGAAGATGCCGCACACCGGGCCGTCGAAGTCCAAAAGGATCGCGTCAACCTCGGCTAGGAGCCGAGCGAGGTCGGCGCTCATCCTTCGTACCGGTAGGCGATGGTCGACCACACCGAGTCGAACCATTGACGGGATGCTTCTACGAACTGCGTGCCGTGGGAAGCGTCGTCGTCGGTTACGGCGTAGTGGAACAGCGGCACGTCCTTGCCCATGCGGTCGTAGATCGCCATGGGCTCGCCTTTGATGGAGACGGTTCGCTCTACGACCGGATAGAAGCCGTAGAAGACCTCTTCGTTGTTGAGGATGTAGAGCTTGAACAGCGGCGACGCGCGATGCATGCGGACGTCGACGGTGGTGGAGCGAACTAGGCCGAGGTCGCCCAGCTCGGCGACCTGGTCGAGGATGCCGTCTGCTGCTCGGCGAGTGATGCGCTCGGCCCGTTCCCGTACGGCCGGGTCGTCGGACTGTGTCTCGGCGCGGGCCGGCAGCGCCATAGGAACCGTCATGTCCGAGATGAGCACGCGGACGGCGATGCTTTCCGGTGTGAGCCGGCCGACGCGCACCTTGTCGAGTGCCTCGGCGAGAGCGTCGCGCAGGGTCTCCCCTGAGAAGCCGGCGAAGTCGATGGAGACATGCGGCCGCTCGAATGACGCTTCGATGTGCGGCCGGAGCTCCATCGCACGCTGAGTCTGAGCACGCACAAAGGCGCCGCTGCCCTGGCGGGTGACGATCAGTCGTTCGGTCCGCAGGATCTCCAGCGCGCGCTTCACCGTCTCGCGAGCGACCCCGTACCGAGCGGATAGGTCTGGTTGCGACGGGAGCTTGTCGCCGGGCTGCAGCCGGCGCGTGAGGATGGCCGCCCGCAGCTTGTTGGCGATCTGCTGCGAGGCCTGTTTGGGGTCGTCCGGATCGAGTTGTCCCAGGAAATCGAGGTTTTCGGTCACCGCATCACGATAGCGCTGACTAGCCAAGTTAGGAAAGTGTCGGCTTTAGGCCTTGACCTGACTAGCCATGTCCCCTTACGTTGATCTCGGTCAACCTGACTAGCCAGGCGAGCCAAGAGGTCGGCAAGGACCGGTACGACGGCACGTGGTTGCCGTGCGCCCGCGACACCGCCGAGTCCTCATTGCTCATTGAGAACTAAATACCGTGACCTGCGGGGTTGCTCGGGTGTTCGGCCGTTGACTTGTCCGGCTGCCAGACCTGTCCGCCAGCTCAACGTGAAGCGCTAGGCAGCGCTTCACGCCTTACCTCGCTGGTCGCGGGGCCGCGCCGATCGGCGCGGCCGCCTCAATTTCCCCATCCGAAGGCCGGCAGTCGCTGTGTTCGCCGGCCTCATCTCCGGAGGTATTTCCCGTGCGGAAGCTTCAACTGGACGCTGACGGGCCGTCGGCTGACGAGCTGGACCTGATCGAAGCCGAATGGCCGCTGATCGCCGCCGAGCTCGACGTACTGGACGCCGAGATCACCCTTATCAACGCCCCGACCGGGGCGGCCCGACCGCCTTGGACTGGCGCCGGCTGCGCCGAGCCGAGGCACACGTCACCCGCGTGGCCGCAGACCTGGCCGCGTGTCCGGCCGACCGGAAAGCGGTCGCCTGATGACCAACCAAGACCTGCACCGCCTCAAGCGCATCAGCTGGGCCATCCGCGCCGTCTTCGCGCTCGGCATCGCGGCATCCCTGGCCGGAAACGTGCTGCACGCCGAAGACAACGCCATCAGCCAAGCCATCTCGGCCTGGTCGCCGCTCGCACTGCTGCTGACGGTTAGCGGATGGCCACTCCGACCATGTGCCAGTACGAGACCCACGCCGCGATGCCGGCGATGACGGCGGTTGCGGCGAGCCGGGCGTATGCGGTTATGCCTCGCCGGACCGGGACTCGGGAAATCAGCTCTATACCGCGCTCGTCCAGGCCGAACGGGGCGGCCTGCCAGATGTCCGTGGGCTTGCAGCGCAGCAGCGGCGTACGCCCGGCCCCCACCGAAAGCGGGTCGCGGTCGGCCACCCAGAGGGTGTGCCGTCGGTGCGAGGTCGCGTCACGGGTGATGAAGACCTGTGACACGGCGACGTCGAGTCCCGAGGCGATGGCGCCGCGCGCTCTTACCGCGTCGTCGAAGGTCTTCCCGTACGGCAGATCGATCGACACCTGGGAGCCGGTGCCGGAGGAATCGCGCGCCATGGTCGAGCCAAAGGCGATCTGTTGGTACGGCTTGTCCGGGTGCCCGAGGCCGGCGGCGTACAAGGGCGTGGGCATCCTCCGGGGAGCCTCGGACGCGACGCCGACTGTCCGCACGTACCTCGCGGATGCCGACGACGCGGAGAAGATCCTTATCGAGGCTCGGAAGCTACGCGAGGCCGCCGGCACCCTGTCCGGCATGGCCGCCGGGGAAGACGTCGCGCGAGTCTCCCGAGACGTGCTCGCCGATGTTCGGGCGATGTTCGAGCCGACCGAGCGCGGCCTCCAGCGGGAGGACATCGCCGGCCGCCTCGACGACCGTCTCAGGGAGTTCTACGCGGACGTGACAGCCGAGTCGATCTCTGCGCAGGTCCGTTCGTTCGGTGTACGCAGCGTTGACGTCAAGTGCGGCGGCAAGGCCTTGAAGGGCGCCAAGGCCGAGGACATCGACGCGGCTATTCACCGACGCAAGGCCGCCTGACGGTCGCGGACGACCCGCGACCGGTCGCGTTGACGCGACCCGACCCGCGACCGGCCTGGTCAGCACAGACATTCGCCGGTCGCGGGTCGCCCCTCCATCACAAAGCCTTGAAATACCGTCCAGGGAGGCATCGGGTGTCCACCCTCGCCGCGACCGCAGCCCCGACCGCAGGCCTTCTCGGCCTACTTCTCCTTGCTCTCTTGATCGCCACTATCTGTTACGCCGTTGGTTGGTGGCTCTGGCCGTTCGGCAACTGCCGACGCTGCAAGGGCACCGGCAAACGCCGGTCCCCGTTCGGCCGCGCGTTCGGTCTCTGCCGGCGCTGTCACGGCGACGGCCGTCGTCTCCGCGTTGGACGCCGGATCATCAACAGCCTTCGCGAGCTGCACGACAAGGGCGTCCACTGATGGGCGCCCGGACCATGGCGCGATTCAGCCGCGCTGAATCGCCTCACACGGCATGGTGCACCCGAGACCACCGCTGCGGCGTCGCCGAGCACCGCTCACCAGACATGACCGCTGACGGCGTCGGCGGACGAGCCTGGCTGACGCGGGTGCGTGCGGGAGATCAGGAGTACGTCGAGGTTCGTGCGCGGATTCCGCTGCACGCTCACGACACGGTCGCCAGGAAGCAACTCGCGACCGCTCTCGGCCTCATGCGCGAGTTGCTGTTCCACGTCGCGCCCCGTTGGCGGCATCTCCCGCCGTTTCCTGCCGAGGTGCTGCCCGATTGGCTGGCCGAACAGGTGTTCGCGGTCGCGGAGTTCACTCAGACTCCGACAGACCTCGCCGGCAGCCTCGCCTTGGCGTGTCTGTCGACGGCGGCCGGCGGACGGGCCGAGGTCGAGGTACGTGGTTCCTGGCGGGAACCGACCAACCTCTACACGGTCGTGGTGCTGCCACCGGGCTCGCGTAAGTCCGCGGTCTTCGCCGCCATGGTCGCCCCAATCCTGTCGGCCGAGAAAGACCTGATCCAGCGCACCGCTCCGGCGATCATCGAGGCCGAGTTGTCCGCGAAGGTCGCTGGGAAGGCAGCCGAAAAGGCGGCTTTAGCGGCTGCCAGCGCGGACGCTGCTGGTAGAGACACCCTCATAGCCGAAGCGACCGCAGCAGCCATGAACGCTGAGGCCATCACCGTTCCGGCCAAGCCTCGGCTCGTCGCGGACGACATCACCAGCGAGACTGCCGCATCACTGCTGGCCGAAGAGGGCGGCCGACTCGCCGTCCTATCGCCGGAAGGCGGCATCTTCGCAACGATCGCCGGCCGCTACTCCGGCACTCCAAACCTGGAGGTGTTCCTCAAGGGCCATGCCGGAGACCTCATGCGCGTGGATCGGCGCTCACGAGAGGCCGAGCACGTCGACAAGCCCGCTCTCACCATGGGCCTTGCAGTTCAGCCAGAGATCCTGCGGGATATCGCCGGCATGCCCGGATTCCGAGGCCTCGGCCTACTCGCTCGCATCCTGTTCGCCGTGCCGGAGAACACCGTCGGCCGACGAAAGGTAGGAGCCGATCCGATTCCATCTCAGGTAGCGGCCGACTATCACAGCGGTCTTCACGCCCTGGTCGCCGCGCTCGCGGACTGGACCGATCCGGCCGTGATCGTGCTGGCGCCCGAGGCCAATCAACGAGTCTTGGAAATTGAGCGTGAAGTTGAGCCTCGGCTGGCACCCGGCGGCGCCTGGTCTCACGTCGTGGATTGGGGCAGCAAGTACACCGGTGCCGTGGTCCGTATCGCCGGGCTACTGCACCTCGCCGAGCACCCTGGCAACGGGTGGGGCAGCAGCGTCGACGCCGACACGATCGAGCGCGCGGCGATGATCGGCGACTACTACGCCGCTCACGCGCTGGCCGCGTTCGACGACATGGGTGCCAACGCAGCCACCCGCAACGCCCGGCACGTTCTCGCCTGGATCGAACGAACCGCGACGAGCGCATTCACCAAGCGCGAGGCGTTTCGGGCGGTTCAATCCGCCCAGCTCAAGACGGTCGCTGATCTCGATCCCGCCCTTGCTGTCCTGGAGGCGCACGGATATCTCCGGCAGCTCGACCCGCCCCTTCCAAAACGAGCCGGCGGCCGTCCACCTTCGCCCAGCTACCTCGTGCATCCCGAGGTGCATCGACCGGCCGCGACCGTGCACCCGCTCGGCGCGCGCCGAGCCTCGTAGTCGGCCTGACGGAACCGACAGAACTGACACAACCCATCCCGATCGAGGTTCTGTCAGTTCTGTCGGTTCTGTCAGCCGCGCTTCGCCCTTCCCTGCCTCGCCGAAGTACCGCCCCGGAAAGGGACCTCGATGGCTAAGCGGATCACGAATCCGACTACACCTGTTCCGATGCTCCCAACAGAGCTCCTGACGATCGAAGAGGCCGCACAACGGCTCAACATGAGCGTTCGCTACCTGCGCCGCGCCGTCGCAGAAAGGCGTGTCGCTTTCCACCGCCTCGGCCGTTCCGTCCGTTTCGATCCGGCCGACCTCGCAGCCTTCGTCCAAGCCGGCCGCGTAGAGCCCATGACCCCCGAGTCCGTATGGCGCGGATTGAGGAGCGTTGCCTGACCATGGCGAACAGCAAAGGACATCGCCGATTCGGCAGCGTTCGAAAGCTCCCATCTGGCCGCTATCAGGTCCGCTACCCCGCCCCCGACGGCACGATGCGACCGGGAGAAACCACCTTCGCGAAGAAGGCTGAGGCCGAGCGCTACCTGTCGCTGGTCGAGACGCAGATGGCAAAACGGGAGTGGATCGATCCCGAGCGAGGCAAGATCCGCTTGCAGGATTACGCCGAGCGCTGGATCGCCGAGCGCCCCAACCTGCGACCGAGGACGGTTCACCTTTACACCTGAACGCTCGGAAAGCACATCACTCCGTACCTCGGCGGCGTCCCCCTGAACCGCCTCGACACCCCGATGGTCCGCGAGTGGCGTAGCCGGCTTCTCGCCGAGGGCGTCTCCGTGACGATGGCCGCCAAGGCTTACCGGCTGCTACGCGCAGTCCTCATGACCGCGACAAAGGAAGACGAGCTGATCCGTATCAACCCCTGCCGTATCAAAGGTGCCGACCAGGAGAAGGCCGCCGAGCGGCCCGTGCTTTCCGTCCCGCAGGTCTTCGCCCTGGCCGAACGAATGCCCGGCCGATTCCGTGCGCTGATCCTGGTTACGACGTTCGCCTCTCTCCGCTGGGGCGAGGCGATGGGGCTCCAGCGATGCGACATCGACCTCGCGGCCGGCACCGTCCGCGTACGTCAGGCGTTTGTCGAACAGCGCGGCGTCGGCCTGGTCCTCGGCCCACCGAAGTCACGGGCAGGAATGCGAGTCGTTGCGCTCCCCAAGGCCGTGATGCCGGCCGTCGCTGCCCACATGGCCTCCCACGTACAGAACAGCGCCGAGGCGTTCGTCTTCACCGGCGAGAACGGCCGAACGGTGTGGCGCGGCACCTTCAACAAGCTGGTCAAGTGGTCCGAGGCGGTCGCGACCGTAGGAGCACCCGGACTCCACTTCCACGACCTCCGACACACGGGAAACACCTTGGCCTCGCGCGCACCCGGCGCAAGCCTCCGAGACGTCATGGCCCGGATGGGCCACGACAGCCCAAGAGCGGCCCTGATCTACCAGCACGCCAGCCGTGAGGCCGACCAGGGCATAGCTGAGGCGATCGACCAGGCGGTCAAGGCAGCCCGCCGCAAGCCGTCTCGAAGGAAGCCGCCGCAGCCGGCCGAGGGCGCCGACGAGGTCGCGTAGGCGAAGCCAATGGCACGCTAATGGCACGACCCGGCACCTGACGCTCCCAGGGCGGTCACCGCGACGTGGGGTTTCCGGGGCTCGGCCCCGGAGCAGATATGCGAAAAGCCCCTGGTCCCGCGCTCTTTGCGGACAGGGGCTTTTCGGCTTTGAGCGGGTGACGGGAATCGAACCCGCACTGTCAGCTTGGGAAGCTGATGTTCTGCCATTGAACTACACCCGCGAGGTGTGGCCCCGCCACTGTACCCGATCAGGATGGGACCAGTGAACGGCCTAAGTGGGCCGCCGGGTCGTGCCACTTCTGGGTGATCGGGGGGACTCGGGTGGCGAAGGGGAGGGCGCCGGCGGCGCCGTGGTGGCGGAGCATGGCGGTATCGATGGTGAGCTCGAAGAGGCGCCAGTCGATGACGGGGGAAGCGTTGAGGGCGTCGGCCAGGCGGGCGATGACGACCGGGTCGTGGACGGGGGTGGCGACGCCGCTGAGCATGGCTTCGTCGTCGTTTTGCTCGGGAGGGTAGGAGTGCAGGGCGTAGCGGCCGTCGCGTTCTAGGTCGCGGCGTTTGGGGGAGTCGACGACGAAGCAATACAGGGCGTCGTCGGTGATGACGGGTGACACGGGGTGGACGCGGGGTGAGCCGTCGGGGCGCACGGTCGCGAGGTAGCCGAGGCCGGGACCGTACTGTTGCAGCAGCATGCGCACGCCGGCGGCCAGGGCGGGCGCGGCGGCGGCGAAGCTGGACCAGGTTGCCATCGCCCGATCATATCGAACACACGTACGAATCAGCCACCGAAGTATGGTGTTGCGATGCTGCTCTCCGACCGTGACCTGGTCTCCGAGATCAAGTCGGAAAACCTCTCGCTGGAGCCGTTCGCGCCGGAGCTGATGCAGCCGTCCAGCATCGACGTGCGCCTCGACCGCTTCTTCCGGGTGTTCAACAACCACCTCTACACGCACATCGACCCGTCGGTGCAGCAGGACGACCTGACCGCGATGGTCGAGGTGGGCGAGGGTGAGGCGTTCGTGCTGCACCCGGGCGAGTTCGTGCTGGCCTCGACGCTGGAGGTCATCACGCTGGGCGACCAGTTGGCCGGCCGTCTCGAGGGCAAGAGCAGCCTGGGCCGCCTGGGTCTGCTCACGCACAGCACGGCCGGGTTTATCGACCCGGGTTTTTCGGGCCATGTCACGTTGGAGCTGTCCAACGTGGCCAACCTGCCGATCAAGCTCTATCCGGGCATGAAGATCGGCCAGCTCTGCATCTTCCGCCTGTCGAGCCCGGCCGAGCACCCGTACGGCTCGGCCGTGTACGGCAGCCGTTATCAGGGGCAGCGCGGCCCGACCCCGAGCCGGTCGGCGCAGAACTTCCGCACCTGGCCGACCGGCTGAGGGTCTCGCGGCGTCAGCCGGCGATCGTCACCGTGAAGGTCGCCTTGTTGGCGCCGTCGGTCTGGGCCCCGATCAGCGGGCTGTTGAGCAGGCCCGAGGTGGTGGCGGTGCCGAGGGGGCCGGGCTGGGAATCGGCCGGTGCGGTGAACAGCCAGTCGTAGGTGCGGGTCTGGCCCTGGGCCAGCCGTTCGAAGAAGGCGCATCCGACGCCGGTGCCTCCGGGCGGGACCGGCAGGTCGACGTCGCCGGGACCGCAGTTTCCGTCGACCGCGTACGGCCAGTCGGTCAGGCCGGCCGGCGCCGCCATCTGGCCGCCGAGCAACTGGTGGCCGGCGTCGCCGTTTCCGGTGAGGGTGACCGGGATGCGGCCGGCGAACGTGCCGTCGTCCTGGCGGGTCAGCGTGACGTTGCCGGGTGTGGTCACGGTCAGGTTGGCGGTCTGGTCGGGGGTGTACGCGACCGGGTTGGCCACCGAACCGCTGGTGGAGCGGAAGACGGCGGGGAACGCCACGGTCTTGCCGTCGATCTCGATGCTGCCGGACGTGGTGGCGCGCCGGGCGACGGGCTTGCCCGCGGCGGGCGAGTAGAAGACGACGTTCACCGTGACGCTCTCGCCCGCCGGGATCGTGCCGAGGTAGCAGTCCCAGGCCTGGCGACCGTCCTGCGGAGCGGCGATCAGGCAGCCCTGGGTGCCGGTCGCGTCGTCGAACGTGCCGGCCAGCGGCTCGAGCACCGTCACGGCCTTGTCGACGTCCTGGTCGGTGTGGTTGGTGATGGTGACTTCGAGGCTGCCGGTGTGGCCCCACTGCTGGGGCTCGAAGATCAGGTTGCCGACGGTGAAGGTCACGTCCGCGGCGGCCGGTGCGGCCTGGGCGGCGACGCCGCCGGCGAGCAGGACGGAACTGGCGGCGAGCGCGATGGCGCCCGCGCGCAGCATGGTGCGCATGGGTGGTGGCTCCTTCTTCTCGATTCCCCGTACGACCAGAGCGAATGAACCCTGGCCCATCGAACAAGCGATCGAAGCCTAGCGGAGATCGATAGCGGCCACTATGGCGTAGTCCACTGTGTTCGACGACGGGCCGCGGTGCTCAACAGGACCAGTGGCGGCAGCGCGGTGACGGCCAGCCCCAGCAGCATCGCCGGGAGGTGCGGTGGGCCGCCGACCGTGATCAGCGCCAGCTGGATGAGCAGCGTGTTGAGGAAGAGCAGGCCGACGGCCATGGTCACCCGTTCGTCGATGGTCAGCCACAGCAGGGCGGCCATGACCACACCGAGCAGGGCGCCGCGCTGCAGGATGCCGGAGACGGCCGGGAACATCGCACCGTAAAGCTGGTCGCCGACTGCGAGCAGGATCGGCAGCAGGGGCAGGTAGCGGAGTGCGCCGGATGCTCGCGCCGGCCGGTACCGGTGCAGGACGATCAGCAGCAGGACGGCCAGCGGGGACCGCAGCGGCAGGCCGAGCCCGCCCCCTCCGTACAGCGGCCAGATCACCGCCGCCCCGATCCCGAGCAGGGCCGCGGCCGACGCGATCAGGTAGCGGCCGCGGACGGCGGTCACCAGGGCCACCGCGCCGAGGACCAGGGCCGCCAGGCTCGGCCCCCAGAACGCCGAGATCAGGTGTCCGCCCAGGTCGACGAGGTCGCCGGCCAGGAGCATCAGGGCGGCGGCGCGGAAGGCGGTCAGCCAGTCCAGCCGGCGGGACGGGGCGTGGTCGCGGGCGGCGTGGGCCCGGAGCGCCCCGACGATCAGGGCCCGGGTCTCGCGTGCGCTCGGGCCGGCCTGGAGGAGCGTGTCCAGCATCTCGGGGCCACGGGCGGCCCGGTAGGCAGCGGGGTACAGGCGGATCAGCCGGGCGTACCGGCGCTCGAGGTTTCTCATGCCAGGCCTGCCGCGGGCCGGGGTTGTGGGCGGGTGACGACGCGGGCGGCCGCGGCCAGGTGCTCGGCCTCGGCCTGGAGTGCGTCGCGGCCCGCGGGGGTGAGTGCGTAATAGCGCCGCGCCCGCCCGTTGACGATCTCCTCGCTGACCACCTGGATGTACGCCTCGGTGGTGAGCCGGTCGAGGGCCGTGTAGAGCGTGCCGGTGGCCAGGCGCACCCGCCCGTGGGACAGCTCGTCGGCCCGCTTGATGATCGCGTAGCCGTGCCGCGGCTCGTCCTGGAGCGCAGCGAGGATGAAGTACGTGGGTTCACGCATGCGTCGACTATATATGTCGCTCAACTACTTATGTCGAGAACCGCGTCGAGTGGTCGCGTCGTGGCCGCTCGTACCCCCGGATTGATCTTGGCGTAGGCCCGATGCGTGGTCACGCCCCCGGCCACAAGCGTGATGCATATGTGTGCTCAGAGCCGCTCTGAGCACACATATGCATCGGGGCGCCAGGCCGCAACGGCAGTGACCGCCACAGCGGGAACTGGCTGTCCACAGGCTGCCGGGCCGGCTGGGGGCCGACCTCTAGGGTGTCGTCATGGGCGCGTTGAGACCGTGGCACATCCTTGTCCTGCTGTTCTGCCTGATCGTTGTCGCGGGCGGCGCCGCGGCGCTGGTCGCGATCATCCGGGCGACGAACAACAAGAAGGATCGCTAGGCGATCGTCAGAAAGACGTTGTCGATGAGGCCGGCGAACTGGTCGTTGCCACGGTTCGCACCCTTTCCGCCGATGCGCAGCGGTTCCGCGTTGGCGATGGAGAGGTTCGCCGGGACGGGTACGGCCGCCCGCTCGCTGCCGTCCACGACCAGGGCGAGGCGGTCCTTCGTACGGGTACAGGTCAGCTGGTGCCATGCGCCGTCGGCCACGTCCAGTGGCGGCTCGGCCCGATAGATCCGGGCGCGGCTGGCAATGACGCAGCTCGGATGCCCCTGCCGGTGGTCGACCTGCAGTTTGAACTGGCTCACCCCGCCGACCGAGTAGCCCTTCTGGACGACATTCGCCCCGTCGGCCAGGTCGGCGTGCGTCATCAGCACCGACGCCCCGTACTCCAAAGACCTGGTCCCGGGGTTGAGCGCGTCGTCCCGGCGGCCCTCCAGGATGGCGCGCGGGCAGTCCCGTTCCCGCGGCATCGTGCACCGGTCCGGATACTCGACGGCCAGGCCCGGGCCCTGCGGCACCAGGCTGAGCAGGCCGCCGTTCTGCCCGACGGCCCGCAGCTCGTGGCCGCCCTGAGCGTCCACGATCGGCTTGTCGACGCCGCCGTCGAAAGTGTAGCGGACGCTGACCGGCCGGGCGGCGACCGCGATCCGGCCCGGCTGCTCGCGCTCGGACGGACTCCCGCTGCTGGTGATCACGCCGGCCGCCGGCGGCGGCAACCGCACCTGCTCGGGCGCCGGATCCCGGGCCGGCATGGCCTCGGCCCGGGTCAGGTGCACGGCGCCGATCACGCCCGCGCCGAAGACGAGCACTGCGGCGATCGGGCCGGCCAGACGACGGCTGTGAGACATGGGGTTATTGTCCGGATAGCCAGATATCGACGCGACGCAGGGTCCAGCTTGTCCGGAATGCGGAGCGCGGTGGCGGGTGCAGCTGCGAGTGGTGACGCCCCCACAGGCCGCCACCCTCCTGGGTGACGCGATCACGCGGCGGCCGCACCGCCGACGTCAGCGCCACCGCAGCTACAGCCTTCGGTGCCGACCAGTCCCCGTTCAGCGCCGACCGCTTCCACCCATCCAGCGCCGGCGCAGGTGATTGACTGTGCCCCATCGAAGCGGTCCTGGCCCTACTGATCGTGGTCGGCAGCCTCGCCGCGATCTCAGCCGGCCTCATCTGGCTGGCCCGTCGCGTCCGCCGCAGCGGCACAGGCGCGAGGCTGATGGGCCCCATCGACGAGATCTACAACCCAGGCGCCCACCGATCGCGGCAGGAAATCCAAATACAGGACCAACGCATGCAAGCACCCTCATCAGCCGACGACCAATTCCCGCGGCGTGACTGACACCCAGCAACACAGACCGTCAATCCGTCACGGTGTGGTGGGTGCTCTCGGCTGGATGCGGGGCGGGCCGCGTACGTCGCTCGGTGAGAGCGGCGTGCGCGGCCCGGCGTGCCCCGGTGGGGGTCAGGCGTTCGCGTACGGGTGCATCGCGTAGTTCTCGTCGCTGACGTCGACCGCCGTCGCGTGGCCGGGCTCGCCGTAGTAGGCGACGTCGGCGAAGCTGTCCTCATCCTTGTCGACGAAGACCTGGTCGATCTTGCCGTCGCCGTCACCGTCGAACTCGGCCCGGTCGGCCTCGCCGTTCAGGTCGGTGTCGTAGAGGAAGACGTCGGCGCGGTTGTCGCCGTCGGTGTCGAACTGCTGGACCTCGTTGACACCGTCGTGGTCGAGGTCACCGTAGATGCTGTCGGTCGTGCCGTCGCGGTCGGCGTCGGTCTCGGTGAAGTCGATCTGACCGTCGTGGTCCACGTCGTACGTGATGGTGTCGATCAGGCCGTCCTCATTGGTGTCGAGCTCCTCGACATAGCCCATCTCCTGGCCCTCGAAGAACGTCTCGCCAAAGCTCATGACCGTCGTGTCCCTTCGCCCCCCGGACACCTCCCTGGTGCCCGCCAAGAACATTAGGCAACCCGGCCGAGCCCCAACTCCCTGAATCGTGCCACGCCTAAACGGGGGTCTGGTTGATGCGGACCATCGTGCCGGAGGGGTCGCGGAAGGCGCAGTCGCGGATGCCGTACGGCTGGTCGGTGGGCTCCTGGACGACCTCGGCGCCGGTGGCCTGGATGCGGTCGAACGTCTTGTCGACGTCGGACGTGGCCAGGACGATGGTGGCGTAGCTGCCCTTGGCCATCAGCTCAGCGATGGTCTTGCGTTCGGTGTCGGTGACGCCGGTGTTGGACTTAGGCGGGTAGAGGACCACCGACATGTCGGGCTGGTCGCTGGAACCGAGGGTGATCCAGCGCATTCCGCCGTAGCCGACCTCGTTGCGGACCTCGAAACCGAGGGCGTCGCGCCAGAAGGTCAGGGACTCGTCGGGGTCGTTGGCCGGAAGCAGCGTGTTGTGGATGATCAGGCTCATGCGATCCACGTTAGGGCTGGTGGAGGGCCTGTGCTTCTCGATTCCTGACCGGTCTGGTGACCTGTTTGGCCACGCACGGCGGGATGCCGGCGGCCTGGTCGGCGGCATCCTTGCGGTACGCGCTGGGTGACATGCCGACGAGTTCGGAGAAACGGGTGCTGAACGTGCCCAGGGACTGACAACCGACAGTGAAACAGACATCCGTCACGGACAGGTCGCCCCGCCTCAGCAGGGCCATCGCGCGTTCGATGCGGCGGGTCATCAGATAGCTGTACGGCGACTCGCCGAACGCCGCCCGGAACTCCCGGCTCAGGTGCCCGGCCGACATGTGTACGCCGCGGGCCAGTGCCTCCACGTCGAGCGGCTGGGCGTACTCGCGGTCGATCCGGTCCCGGACCCGGCGGAGCAGAGCCAGGTCACGGAGCCGCTGCTCGTGCTTCGCGTCGGTCGCCTCCACGGACACCAGGGTGCCTGGTGGACAGGCGCGATGGAAGTAGATACCGGGAACACGCGCCCGGGAGGTGGAAAAGTCCTATGTAGAGGTGAGGTCGTCGCTGGTCAGCAGGCCGCGGATGCTCACGTTCTGCGGACACTCGTCGATGATCACCGCCGTACCCACCGGAATCGCCCCAAGTTCGGACACCAGCTTGTAGATCGCCCGGGACTGCGAGCCCGTGGCGGCCCAGTCGTCGACCACCAGGACACGGTCGTCGGGGCCGATCAGGCGGGAGCGTACGCCCAGGCGCTGCGGCTCACCGCGATGGTCGGCGGGTACGTCGGCCCAGGTCATCGGCTCGGCGATGGGCCGGCGGGCGCCGTGCCGGTACGCCTCCACGAAACCGACGCCCAGCGCCCGCGCGACCAGCGGCCCGACCAGGAATCCGGTCACCTCGGGCGACACCACGACCGTGGGCTGTTCGTGGGCGAACAGGCCGGCCAGCGCCTGCCCCAAACCGTCGAGAATATGGGGATCCCGCCACCAGCCGGAGCGGTCGCTGACCAGGACCTCGCTGTCCGGACCGGGGTCGGTCCAGCGGAAGGCGGCGATCAGTCGGTCACGCAGATCGGATGTCACCGGCACATCCTGACATCGCCGGTGAGGGGTGTCGCCGCCGACCGAACGAGCCGGACCTGCTCCGCCGGTCAGAACCTCATCAGACTACGGGTCAAGTTGGTGCGGTTGCCGGGTTCGATCAGGCATGCTGTCCGCGTACCCATGGCTAATTTCTTTGCGTCGGGCCGTAGCCCGCTGAGCCCAGGATCCCGCGCCGGTCTCGGCGCGGCTTTCGTGCTGCTCGGGCTGTTGTCCGCCATGGAGCTGACCGAGCCGAGCCGCGCGAATTTCATCGGACTTTTCGCGACCGTGCCGTTCCTGGCCGCCGTTTTCGCGGGCTGGCAGGCCACGTTGGGGATCGGTGCCGTGGCCACGGTGGCCGGCATGGTGTTCGCCAGCACGGACAGTGAGCACAGCGTCGCCGGGCTGGCCAATGTGGTCGGGATCATGCTGGCCACCGGCATCGCGTCGGCGGTGGCGACGATCCGGCAGCGGCAGGCCGACCAGATCGGCGAGTTGCTGCGCCTGGCCGCGGTCGCCCAGCAGGCGGTCCTGCGCCCGATCGGGCCGCAGGTGGGTGCGCTGGCGGTGGCCGGCCGGTACATCTCGGCCACGGCCGCGGCGGACATCGGTGGAGACCTCTACGAGGCGCTGGACACGCCGTACGGGGTCCGGATCATCATCGGCGACGTACGCGGAAAGGGTCTGGACGCGGTCCGGCTGGCCAGCATCGTGTTGGGGTCGTACCGGCATGTCGCGTACGAGCGGGCCGATCTGCGGGCCATCGTGACCGATCTCGACCGGGCCGTGGCGCGCAGTGTCGGCGACGAGGATTTCGTGACGGCGGCGCTGGTCGAGGAACGTGGCGGCACTCTGACGATCGTCAACTGTGGACATCCGGCACCGCTGCTGCTGCGCCGTGGCCAGGTGATCGCCCTGGATCCGCCGGCGCCGGCGCCGCCGCTGGGCTTCATGCCGGTCGCCCAGCCGCGCGTGGAGCGGCTCGAGCCGGGCGACCGGCTGCTGTTGTTCACCGACGGGCTTGGTGAGGCCCGCCGGGAGGGTGAGTTCTTCCCGACCACGGACCGGGCGTGGCGGCTGCTCGGTCACGGGACGGTCGGTGACGGTCTCGCCTCGCTGGAGACGGCGCTGGTCGACTGGGTGCACGGCCAGCTCGACGACGACATCGCCTTGGTGCTGCTGGAATACGCCGGGCCGGCCGCCGAACAGGCGCAGCCGATGCCGAGCTGGGAGGTCGGAGCCGCGGGCTCCTGAGTCCGCTACACGGCGGCCGGTGTGGTCTCCGCGGTGGGTTCGGGCGTGGGTTCCGGTGCCGGCAGGGGCTCGGGCTGGCGGTGCTTGCCCACGTACTTGCGGGGCTGGTCCGCCTGGCGAGGCTCCGGAATCAGGCTCTTGATGGTGGCGAACACGGTGACCTCCTGGGCCTCGGGTGTACGTCCCTCACGTACACATGGAGAACGAGCCGATCGGACGCTCGATACGTCACAGTCGGCGCGCCGACTTGCAAATGGCCGAACGGTTGTCCCGCTTCCCAGCCGATCGGGGACGTCGGATTCGCGGATCGACGGACCATGCCCCCCAGCCAGGGTCTTGATCACAGAATCATCGGCGGGTTGTCGGTGCCTACCCATCGGTAATACAGTGGGTGTTACTGACGGGTAACTCGCGTTCCGGGGAGCACAATGACGCACTACTTGAGCAACCTGCGCGACCTCGAGTTCAACCTCTTCGAGGTATTCGGGGCCGACAAGGCGTTCGGGCAGGCGCCCTACGACGAGATCGACGTGGACACCGCTCGCGACATCCTCCGCGAGATCAACCGGATGGCGCGGGAGGACCTGGCCACCAGCTTCTCGGTCGCCGACCGCAATCCGCCGGTCTTCGACCCGGAGACGCACACCGCGCCGCTTCCGGTGGAGTTCAAAGAGGCGTACGCCAAGTTCATGGCGGCCGAGTTCTGGCGACTCGACCTGCCCGGTTCGCTCGGCGGCACGCTCGCCCCGCGGACCCTGTGGTGGGCCATCGCCGAGAACGTGCTCGGTGCCAACCCCGCCATCTGGATGTACGCGAACGGCCCGTCCTTCGCGCGCGTCCTCAAGGAGGAGGGCACCCCGGAGCAGCAGAAATGGGCCGAGCTCTTCGTCGAGAAGGAGTGGGGCGCCACCATGGTGCTGACCGAGCCGGACGCCGGCTCGGACGTGGGCGCCGGGCGTACCCGGGCGGTCCCGCAGGCCGACGGCTCCTGGCACATCGAGGGCGTGAAGCGGTTCATCACCTCGGGTGAGCACGACCTGACCGACAACATCATCCACTACGTGCTGGCCCGCCCGGCCGGCGTCGAGGGCGTCGGCGGCCCGGGCACCAAGGGGCTGTCGTTGTTCCTGGTGCCGAAGTTCCACTTCGACTCCGAGACCGGTGAGCTGGGCGAGCGCAACGGCGTCTACGCCACCAACGTCGAGCACAAGATGGGCATCAAGGTCAGCAACACCTGCGAGCTGACCTTCGGCGAGCACGGCACCCCGGCCAAGGGCTGGCTGCTGGGCGAAGTCCACCAGGGCATCCGCCAGATGTTCATGATCATCGAGTACGCGCGGATGATGGTCGGCACGAAGGCCATCGCGACCCTGTCCACCGGCTACCTCAACGCCCTCGAGTACGCCAAGAACCGGGTCCAGGGCGCCGATCTGGTCGAGAACACCAACAAGGCCGCCCCGCGGGTCACGATCACCCACCACCCCGACGTACGCCGATCGCTGATGTTGCAGAAGTCGTACGCCGAGGGTCTGCGCGCCCTTGTCACCTACACCGCCACCTGGCAGGACAAGGTCGCCATCGCCCAGGCGGCCGGCGACACCGAGACCGCCAAGATGGCCAGCCGGGTCAACGACCTGCTGCTGCCGCTGGTCAAGGGAGTCGGGTCGGAGCGGGCGTACGAGCTGCTCGGCCACGAGTCGCTGCAGACCTTCGGTGGCTCCGGCTTCCTGCAGGACTACCCGCTCGAGCAGTACGTCCGGGACGCCAAGATCGACACCCTGTACGAGGGCACGACCGCGATCCAGAGCCTCGACCTGATCTTCCGCAAGATCGTGCGGGACCAGGGTCAGTCACTGGCCGTGCTGGCCACCGAGATGCAGAGCTTCATCGAGACCGAGGCCGGCAACGGGCAGCTCAAGGAAGAGCGGCTGGCGCTGGGCAAGGCACTGGGCGAGCTCAACGCCATCCTCGGCGTGACGATGACCTGGCTGGCCGGCGCGCAGGGCGGCGACTCCCGCGAGCTGTACAAGGTCGGGCTGACGTCGCGCCGGGTGCTGCTCGCGCTCGGTGACGTCATTGTGTCGTGGCTGCTGCTGCGGCAGGCCGAGGTCGCCCTGAAGGCGCTCGGCGGCGAGATCAAGCCGGTCGACAAGAACTTCTACGAGGGCAAGGTCGCCGCGGCGCGCTTCTTCGCCCGCGAGGTGCTCCCGCGGATCGGCGCCGACCGCCGCATCATCGAGAACACCAACCTCGACCTGATGGACATCTCCGAAGACGTCTTCTGATCGCCCCGCTGCGCGGCCCGTGGATCCCTATCCGCGGGCCGCGTGCCGTTTCAGCAGCCGCATCGAGCCCGGTTCGGTGCCGGACCACAAACCCTCGGTCTCGTGTACGGCCAGACCAGCGGTCTTCAGTCCGGCGAAGTCCGCGTCCTCCTCATCCGGGCGCAGCAGAACCGACACATCGGACATTGTCGGATTGTGTCCCACCACCAGAACCGTCGCGATCTCGTCCGGTACCCGGCGCAGCAGGTCGATGACCTCGGTGCGGCCGCCCTCGTACAGGCTGTTCTCGTAATGCACCTCGGGCGACGCCGCGGACGGAGCCGCCTGGGCCAGCGCGACCGCCACCCCGTGCCAGGTCTGCCGGGTACGCGCGGCCGGAGAACAGATCACCAGGTCGGGTGCCAGCCCCTCGTCGGCCAGCCACGCGCCCGCGGCATCGGCGTCGGCCGCGCCCTTCTCGGTCAGACGCCGGTCGAAGTCGAGGTGATCGCCCGGAATCTCCGCCTTGGCGTGGCGCAGCAACACGAGCGTCCGCTTTTCCGTCATCAGATCAGCTTGCCTGATTGAGGATTCGGTCGCCGGGGTAAACACGCCATCGACGTGGAACCCTGTGCCGCCCCAACCAATCCCGGCGGCATCCACCTAGGAGGGCCCGATGGGCATCGGCGGAAGCATCTTCCTACTCGCGCTGGGCGCCATCCTGGCGTTCGCCGTGAACGCGGACATCAGCGGCCTCGACATCAACGTCGTGGGCTATGTCCTCATGCTGGCCGGGCTGGTCGGCTTGATCATCACCGTCTGGTATTGGAACAGCCGGCGGCGTACTGTCGTGCGGGAACGAACGCCGATCGTCCGCGGCGACGGCCGGGTCGTGGACGAGGTTCACACCGTCCGCCGCGAGGACCCGCCGCCGCCCCCCACCTACGGCGCCTGATGCTTATTTGTGCTCAGAGCGCTCTGAGCACAAGGACGCATCGCTTCAGTGCGCGGAGCGGCGCTGCACAGGCGTGATGCATATGTGTGCTCAGAGCCTGTGAGCACAAGGACGCATCGCTTCAGTGCGCGGAGCGGCGCTGCACAGGCGTGATGCATATGTGTGCTCAGAGCCTGTGAGCACAAGGACGCATCGCT
>NZ_JBICSP010000010.1:256361-278832 GCF_043197135.1 Actinoplanes sp. NPDC049265
GCTTCAGTGCGCGGAGCGGCGTTGCGAAAGCGTGATGCATGTGTGTGCTCAGAGCGCTCTGAGCACACATATGCATCGAGTACTACAGGGCCGCTCGGATCGCGTCGGACACCGGCGTGGCCGGGCGGCCGAGCAGTTCCTCGAGGTCGGCCGGGCCAGTCTCGAGCGCACCCTTGGCCGCGCCCCGGTCGGCGTCGGAGATCACGGCCGCGGCCTCCTCCGGCAGGCCCACGCCGACCAGGAACTCGGCGTACTTCTCCGGCGACAGGTCGGTGTAGGTCACCGGCCGGCCGGCCACCTCGCTGACCTGGGCGGCCAGGTCGGCCAGGGTGAAGCCGGGACCGCCCAGCTCGTACACCCGGGGCTCGCCCTTGATCAGCGCCGCGGCGGCCGCCTCGGCCAGGTCGCCGCGTGCGGCCGCACTGATTCGGCCGTCACCCGAGGCGCCGAACAGGCCGTTCTCGACGACGCCGGCGAAATCGTAGTTCTCGTAATACCAGCTGTTGCGCAGCAGGACGTGCGGCAGGCCGGACTCGCGGATCATCTGCTCGGTGGCCTGGTGCTCGCCGGCCAGGATCAGATCCGACGTGTCGGCGTGGGCGATGCTGGTGTAGGCGAGCAGGGACACGCCGGCCGCGGTGGCCGCCTCGACGACGTTGCGGTGTTGCGGGACGCGCTTGCCGGGCTCGCTGCTCGAGACGAAGAGCACCTTCTCGGCCCCGTCGAACACCGCGCGCAGGGCGGCCGGGTCCTCGTAATCGGCGCGCTCCGTGCGTACCCCCAAATCTTTGATCTTGTCGATCTGACGGCCCGTGGCCACGATCTGGTCGGCCGGTACGCCGCGCGCCAGCAGCGACTCGACGGCGTGGCGCCCGAACGGCCCGGTGGCCCCGGTGACGACGATGGTCATCTGATTCTCCTGAGATCTGCTCGGTGGAGGCTGTCATCGGGGGACAACCGGGCAGATCGGAGATCACTTCCCTTTGGTGACTGGGCACCTTGAAGTGTCATAGGTACCTGATAGATAGTGTCCTGGTGAAACCCAATGTGTACGCCAAGAACTGTGCCAGCCGCCAGGTTCTGAACCGGATCGGCGACACCTGGAGCGTGCTGATCGTCCACCTGTTGCGTAATGGTCCGGAGCGGTACACCGCGCTGCAGCGGGGCATCGAGGGCATCAGCCCCAAGATGCTCACCCAGACGCTGCGCGGGCTGGAGCGTGACGGTCTGCTTACGCGTACGGTGCACGCGGTGGTTCCGCCCCGGGTCGACTATGCGCTCACGCCGCTCGGTGAGAGCCTGCTCGAACTGGTCGCCGCGCTCGAGATGTGGTCCGAGACGCACATCCACGACGTGCAGGTGGCCCGGGCCGCCTACGACGCCGCGGCCTGACCCTTCCGGGTCGCGGTCACCGCCGCGATCATCCGGCGGACCACGGCCGTCGTCCGGGCCAGATCGTCATCGCCGACGTCGGCTGTCGCCGTGCGCATGCGCGCGCCCAGCGGCGTGAAGAAGTCGCCGGCCACCTGGCGCGCCGTCTCATGCATGGTCACCGTCACCCGGCGTCGATCATGCGGATCGCGGGTACGCCCGACATGCCCGGCCGCCTCCAGTCGGTCCACCAGCGCTGTCGCCGCGGCCGGACTGAGACCGAGGCGCTGGGCCAGCTCACCGACCGTCATCGGGCGCCCGGCCGCGTCGCCGGTGCTGATCCACATCACCGCGTTCAGATCGGTACGACCGAGGCGGTGCTCGCGCGCGAACGCCTCCACGAACACGTCGCTCTCGACCGTGAACTCGCGGAGCGCGTCGATCAGGTCGCTCAGGAGTTCTTCCCGTTCCGGTTGCCGAGGCACGGTCGACATCATATCTTTTCTATCATCGAATATTTCGACGATCGAAAGGTCGGCCATGTGGTTCCTCAGCCGAGTGGGCGCCGGCCTCGTCCTGCTCGCCACCGTGCTGCTCGCCGGGCTGGCATTCGCCTTCTCCCCGTCGCAGCCGACCGCCTCGCCGACCGACGGACTGCCCGCCGGAGCCCAGTCCACCGAGGTCACCGCCCTGGCCGACCGCTTCCCGAGCGGCCGGGTGGAATCCGCGATCGTCGTCGTCGAACGTGCCTCCGGGCCGCTGACCTCATCCGACAACGCGGCCGTGGCGTCGCTGGCGGCGTCCCTCCGCTCGCGGCCGGTCCCCGCCCCGGACGGACGTGCGGTCCTCCTACCGGTCACCCTCAGATCCAGCGACGAGGTCGAGTCACTGCGAGCAGAGGTACGCGCGGCGAACCTGCCCGCCGGCCTGACCGGGCAGGTCACCGGCGGGGCGGCGTTCGGGCACGACATCGCGGCCGCGTTCGACGGAGCCGACGTCACCTTGCTGATCGCCACCGCGTCCGTGGTCGCGGTGCTGCTGCTGATCACGTACCGCAGCCCCATCCTGTGGATCGTCCCGCTGGTCGTCATCGGGCTCGGCGACCAGGTCGTAGCCAAGCTGCTGCCGTGGGTCGCGCGACTGCTCGGCGAGCGCACCGACGCGTCCGTCGCCGGCATCGTCTCGGTGCTGGTCTTCGGCGCCGGCACCGACTACGCCCTGCTGCTGGTGTCGCGCTATCGAGAGGAGCTTCGGCGTACGCCGTCCCGGCGGGAAGCACTGACAGCGGCGTGGCGCGGCGCCGCCCCCGCCATCGTGGCCAGCGCCGGCACCGTCGTCCTGGCCCTCGCCACCCTGCTGGCGGCGGTGCTGACCAGCAACCGGACGCTGGGCGTGTCGGCTGCCGTGGGCGTACTCGTCGCCTTGATCTTCGGTCTGTTCGTCCTGCCCGCGGCCCTCGTCCTGGTCCCGCGCGGCGTGTTCTGGCCCGTCGTACCCCAGGCGGGCAGCGCCGACCCGACAACGACAGGCGTCTGGTCCCGGGTCGCCGGATTCGTCGGCCGGCGCCCCGACGCGGTGCTGCTCGGCGCGATCGTGGTCCTCAGCGTCTGCTCGCTCGGCCTCCTGAAGATCGACATCGGGCTGGCGCAGACCGAGCAGTTCCGGGTGAAACCCGAGGCGGTCACCGCACAGGAGGCGTTGACCAGGCACTTCCCCGCCGGCGCGGCCCAGCCGGCGACCATGGTCGTGGCGACACCCGAGCTTGAGCGGACCCTCGCCGCCGCGCGAGCCATCCCCGGCGTGGCCATGGTCGGAACCCCCGAGAAGTCGGACGACGGCGCCCTGACCAAGGCCACCGTGCAGCTCACCGACGACGCCGGCACGCCCGCCGCCGACCGCACGGTGCGGTCGCTGCGCGCGGCGCTGCCCGACGCGTTGCTCGGCGGGCAGCCGGCCGCGTCCCTCGACGAGCGCACCGCCAACCTGCGCGACGACCGGGTGGTCGTGCCGCTGATCCTCGGGGTGGTGCTGCTCGTGCTGATCCTGCTGCTGCGGTCACTCCTGGCGCCGGTGCTGCTGCTGATCACGGTGGTGGCGAGCTATGCGGCCAGCCTCGGGGCGGCGGTGATCGTGCTGCGGGCGTTCTTCGACCTGTCCGGGCTGGCCAGCAGCGTGCCGTTGCTGAGCTTCCTGTTCCTGGTGGCGCTGGGCGTCGACTACAACATCTTCCTGATCACGCGGGCTCGCGACGAAACGGTGGCGCGCGGCGACACCCGGGCCGGCACGCTGCGGGCCCTGGCCGCGACCGGCGGCGTCATCACCTCGGCGGGCATCCTGCTGGCGGCGGTCTTCGCCGTCCTCGGCGTCCTGCCGGTGATCGTTCTCACCCAGATCGGCGTGATTGTCGGGCTGGGGGTCCTGATCGACACCCTGCTGGTACGGACGATCGTGGTGCCCGCCCTTTCGCTTCTGCTCGGGGATCGGTTCTGGTGGCCGGCTCGCCCGGCCGTTGGGTCGTCCCGCCCCGCATCCGTGGGGAGGCAGGTGGCGGAGTCGCGCTGAGGAATCTCGCTCGCCGCCGGTGACACGATCGCCGCGGCCGCCGCCCGTCCCGTGATTCCTTGATTTGCAGGTGTTCCGTCGGGGGCTGGGTTGCCGCCACCTGTCGGGCGTCCCGTGGAGTTGGCTTGTCTCGCGGCGGGCGGGCTCGTGCTGGGGCGCCTGCGGTGTCGAATGCGTGGCCCGGTAGGCGACGCCAGCATCCAGGAGCGCGTCCCCCGAACGCCTCCGGGCGAGCGCCTTCGGCCATTGCGAAACCGTCCAAGGCTTTCGTGGATCTTGAACGGTCGCAGCTGCGCGCCGCCGCCACCCCCACCCCTGTGGGTGGGTAAGGAACGTAGCGCGTCGGGACGACAGTTCTCGGAGTTTTCCACAGGCGATGAGTGGTTGACATTCACCTTTGGTGAGAGTCCAGCGTGGACGGCATCGGTCGTTGTTACGCCCGCCCTGGAGGTTGACCATGCATCCTGAACTCGAACAACTCGCCCGCCGTCGGAGGCCGGCCGGCCCACGGGAATCGCGAGAGATCGCCCGCCGCGCACGTCAGCGCGAGGAGCGACGGCTTCTCGGGCTGCGCTGATGAGGGGGACGCCGTGGTGCTGATCAGGCTGCGCCGGGCCAAGGGATACGCGGGTCGCTGTGGTAGGCCTCCTGGGCCTTTGACAGTGGGCCGCCGGCCGCGCTCACCGCCGCCAGATCGTCGAGCAGGGCCACGTCCTCGGGCGGCAGCTTGTCGTAGTGGATCGGGATCAGGCCCCAGTTGTCCCAGGGGAGGGTTTCGTCGCGGTTGAGCGCGGCCAGGTCGCGGATCACGTTGCCCTGGATTTCCCACATGCCGCTCAGGTTGGCGGAGTGGACGCCGAGGGTGGCGGGGTCGCGGCGGCCCGCGCGGCATTCCAGCCAGGCCTGGCCGCCGACCAGGAAAGCGTCGCGAGGCACATTTGTCGGGTCGATGTCGAGCTTGGTGTAGGTGCCGGGCTCGGCGCTCAGGAGCTGGGCGTCGAAGAGGCGCCAGGTGTCGTCCTGCCAGACCTCGGCCACCCAGTGGTCGTCGTACCAGCCTTCGGCGAAGTAGCCGGCGAAGCCTGCCCTCGCCCGCGCGGGGCGGCCCTGGGCGCGCAGCATGGCCACCAGCAGCACGGCGAAGTCGCGGCAGGTGGCGGCGAAACGCTCCTGCGGCGGCCTCGGGGCCAGGGAGCCCAGGTGGGTCAGGATGGCGGCCAGGTCACGGGTGTTGGCCTCGTCGCGGCGCTCGGGGGGCAGGTCGAAGCCGAACGCCGCCGTGCAGTCGCGGTGGACCAGGACGCCGCCGATGATCTGGGCCAGCCGGGGGATGTCGGGTGGGAGCTCGGGGAAAGCGTGATCCGCCCGCCGATAGAAATCCATGGGCTGCACCCTAGAACACAGGTACGACAGAAGGGTCTCAGGCGAACAGGGCGAAGTAGATCGCTACGTGGTGGCAGATGGCGGCGACCAGGGTGCAGGCGTGGAAGAACTCGTGGTGGCCGAAGACGGTGGGCCACGGATTGGGGCGGCGCAGGGCGTAGAAGACGGCACCGACGCTGTAGGCCACGCCGCCGGCGCAGAGCAGGACCAAAGCCGCGACGCCACCGTTGTGCAGGACCTGCGGCATGATCGCGACGGCACCCCAGCCCAGGGCCAGGTAGAGGGGGGCGCTGGCCCAGCGGGGCAGGTGCGGCCAGATGGTCTTCAGGGCCACGCCGCTCACGGCGCCACCCCAGATCAGGCTCAACGTCAGGACTGCCGAGCCCTGGGGCAGGAGGAGAACACAGAACGGTGTGTACGTGCCCGCGATGAAAATGAAGATCATCGAGTGGTCCATGCGGCGCATGATCTGGTAGCCGCGTTCCGACCACACCCGGCGGTGGTAGAGGGCGCTGATGCCGAACAGGCCCAGCACCGTGACGCTGTAGACGAGGCAGGCGATGAACGGGGCGATGCCCGGCCGGCTCGCCGCGATCGAGCAGAGGACTGCCCCGCAGGCGAGCGCGACGAAGAACGCGAACTGGTGGAGCCGGCCCCGCATGCGAGGTTTGCCGAGGTCGGCCGGCTTCATGCGGAAGGGCGCCGAAGTCGTCACGCTCTCCAGGTTACGGCAGCGTAGGTTACCTGCAAGTAGGGTTAAGTCACATAGTCACGCGTCAAGGCCCCGCAGAACCAGGGGCAACCGGGCATCGCCGTCGGAACCGACCACGACGGGTACGCCCCAGTCCTGGCGGGTCAGGTGGCAGGCAGCGTGTTCCACGTCGGCGTCGCAGGTGGCCGCCTGGGCCACCACCTGAAGCACACCCGTACCCTCGGCAAGAACCAGGCGGCGGGTGAGCTGCGTCGTCACGCCACCACCTTCGAGCAGGAGCGACGGAGGCGAGGCGGAAACGGTCAGGCGGGTCGACGGCCCGAACTGCTCGTCCAGCTTCTGGCCGGGCGCCGGCGAGAAGATCACGTCGAGCCGGACCTCGCCGGCGGTCAGATGCGTCGGCGGGCGCTCGGTGCGCTGCCGCTCACCGCTGACCTGGCTGCTCACCGCGCCGGGAGCCAGCCGCACCAGGCGATGCGCGCCCGACTCGACGACCAGGATCTCGCCGGCCGCTGTCACCAGGATGTCGCTCGGCTCGGCCAGGCCGGAATCGATCGTCGACACGGTCCGCGTGGCCGGGTCGAAGCGGCGGATCGCGCCGTTGTAGGTGTCGGCGATCAGCACGTCGCCGCCGGGGAGAGCGGCCACGCCGAGCGGGTGCTGGAGCAGCGCCTCGGCCGCCGGGCCGTCCACGTGACCGAAGTCGAACAGGCCCTGGCCGACCGCGGTGTGCATCTCACCGTTCTCGATCCAGCGCAGCGCGGACGTCTCGCTGTCGGCGATCCACAGCCGATCGCCGGCCGCGGACAGGCCGGACGGCTGCGCCATCCAGACGTCGGGGATCGGTCCGTCGCGGAGGGACTCGACGGTGGTTCCGGCATAGACCCCGACGGTGCGGCGAACCGGGTCGAACCACCACAACTGGTGGATGCCGGCCATCGCCACGATCACCCTGTCGTCGAACCAGGCCAGATCCCACGGTGAGGACAGGTCGGCGGCCAGCGCGTCGTGAGCGTGATCGTCCACCGTGGAGCGCCACGGCTTCCCGCTGCCCGCGACCGTGATCACCTCGCCGGTGTCCAGCTTCAGCCCGCGCAACAGGTGGTTGACGGTGTCGGCGACGACCACGTCGTACCCGGCGATCTCGGCGGTCTTCGCCGGAAGAAGGAGCAGGCCCTGAGGCTCGGTGAAACCGCCCTCGATCCGGCGGACCTCATCGAACCCTGGGGTGAGCTCGACGATCGCGTGCCGGGTCGAATCCGAGACCAGCAGATTGCCGGACGGCAGCTCGATCGCCTTGCCGGGGAAGCGCAGCATCGTGTCGGCCGGCGGCGGTGGCACGTACGGCGAATCGCCGACCCGCAGCCCACCCTCGGCATTCAGCTCGTCGATCAGCCGGGACAAGCCCTCGGCGTGCCCCTCGCCGGCCATCGACGCCACCAGATAACCCTGCTGGTCGATCACCGCGAGCGTCGGCCACGCTTTGGCCGCATACTGCTGCCACGTCGTCATGTCGACGTCGTCCAGCACCGGATGGTGCACGCCGTACCGCTCGACCGCCGCGGCCAGCGCCTCCGGGTCACGCTCGTGCTCGAACTTGGGCGAGTGCACGCCGATCACGACCAGCACGTCGCCGTACTTCTGCTCCAGCGGCCGCAACTCGTCGAGCACGTGCAGGCAGTTGATGCAGCAGAACGTCCAGAAGTCGAGCAGCACGATCTTGCCGCGCAGGTCGGCCAAGGTGACCGGCTCGCCGCCGGTGTTCAGCCAGGCCCGGCCCCGCAACTCCGGGGCCCGAACCCGCGGACCCTTCTCGATCGCGGCCATCAGGGGCGCGGCTTGAGGCAGAGCACCTGGGTACGGCCATCGCTGGTCGGGTTCAGAACGTACGGCTGGCCCGGGTCGGAACACTTCTCCTTGGCATCGGTGACCGACGTCACCTCGAACGCCCCCGAGTCAGAGCAGGAAGCCTTGACCGCCTCGTCGCCGTCCCGCTTCACACACTCGCCGGCCGAAACCGTGAACCCGGCGCTGCCCTTGTCATCGCCGCCCGACGAGAACAGGTAGACCAGCCCGAACACCAGACCGAGGCCCAGCACACAGACCAGCACCACGACCAGGACGATCGGGAACATCCGAACCTTGCCCGGAGCCGGCGCCTCCGCCTTGGGCGTGGCCGGCTCGGCCTCGGGCCGGAACTGCTCGAACCGGCCCTGGTCGTCGTCCGGCGGGACGGGCGCCGACCAGTTGGTCGTCTGATCCGGCCCCGGCGGCGCAACCGTGCCACCCGGACCAGGGAAGACGCCACCCATCCGCGGGCGGTCACCCTCCATCCCCGGTGGAGGCGGCTGCGCGCCGGGCGGCGGGAAGCCGTCCACCCGCGGCGGCTGGGCGTGCATCTGCGGCAGCGCGCCCGGCGGGACGTACGCGTCCGGGCGGCTACGACCCGAGATGTCGGTCGTGTGCTCGCCGTACTGGTCGTTCGGGCCCGGCGGCGGCCCCGGAGGCCGGCTCCGTCCGGACACGTCGGTGGTCAGCTCCGAGAACGGCGGCCCACTCGGCGGCGCATCCGGCTGCCCCGGTGGTGGCCCCGCCGGCGGCGTGACCCGCGCGCTCGCCGCGGGCCGCGGTGCCTGACCCGGCGACTGCGGCGCGACCGGCGGCGGCCCACCCGGACGCTGGTACATCGCGTGATCCGGGCCCGGCTCTTCGGCCTCGGCCTTGGCCTTCTTGTCCCACGGCCAGGCACCGTCGTCCTCCGACGGCTCCTCCCCGGCCGGGGTGCTCGCGGCCGGGCGCCCATAGACCCGGGCCTGCGGGGCCGACGTCTGCGGCACCTCGTCACGGGACACCGAACGGCCCCCCATCGGCACGGACGCGCTGGCCGAGACCGGTCGCGCGGTGCCGGTGGCCGATCCGGGCTGGTCACTGGGGTCGCGCGGCTGCGGCACGTTGCGCGGTTCGCCCGAGATGGGCGCGGCCGGGAACGCGGCACCCGGGTCACTCTGGGCGGGTCCGCCCGGCACGTCGGGGCTCCCGCTGGTGGCAAACGACGCTCCCGGTACGCGCTGAGCGCCGAAAGCGTTGCCACCCTGCTCGCCACCGGGCCGCCCACCGAACGGCGAATCCGCCTCGTCCGCAGGCCTCCCCCCGAACGGGCCGCCGACGTCATCCGCGGACCGGCCACCGAATGGGCCGCCCGGCTCGTCCCCGGGCCGGCTGCCGAACGGGCCGCCCGCCTCATCACCGGGCCGACTGCCGAACGGGCCGCCTGCCTCATTGCCGGGCTGGCCGCCGAATGGGCCACCTGGACCTTCACCGGGGCCGGCGCCGAACGGGCCGCCGGCGCCCTGACCCGGGCCGGAGCCGAGGGGGCCACCGGCATTGTTGCTGGGAACGGAGCCGAAGGGACCGCCCGGGCCTTCGCCGGGGCCGGTGCCGAATGGTGACGCACCGGGGCCGCCGAACGGGCCGCCTGCTTCCTCGCCTGGACCCGCGCCGAACGGCGAGGAACCGGGACGGCCGCCGAAGGGGCCGCCGGACGACGGCTCGGTGCCGGGGCGGCTGCCGAAGGGGCCGCCGGACGACGGCTCGGTGCCGGGGCGGCTGCCGAAGGGGCCGCCGGAGGAGGGCTCAGGCCGGCTGCCGAACGGCGATCCGGACTCAGCGCCCGGGCGTGCGCCGAACGGGCTACCCGAGGCCGGTTCGTCGCCGGGGCGGCCGCCGAACGGACCGCCGGACGACGGCTCGTTGCGAGGACCGAACGGCGAGTCCGCCGGAGGCTGGTCACCACGGCCGCCGAACGGAGGCTGGTCGCCTGCCGCGCCGAATGGAGGCTGGTCGCCCGCGGAACCGAACGGGGCCTGGTCTCCCGTGGCGCCGAAAGGGGGCTGGTCGCCTGCGGCGCCGAATGGGGGCTGGCCGGCCGGGGCGCCGTAGAGGGGCTGGTCGCCGGATGGGGCGAAACCGGGCTGGTCGGGGTAGGCCGGCTGGCCGCTGCTGGGGGCGCCGAACGGAGGCTCGTTGCCGGGGGGCTGGTCGCCGGGGCGTTGGCCGAAGAGAGCGCCGGCGCCGGGAGCGTTGCCGGGGCGAGGGCCGAAAGGGCCGCCGGGGGTCAGTTCGGGGCGGTTGCCGTCGGGGTCGTCGGGCTGGCCGAAGACGTTGCCGCTGGGCTTGCCGAAGACCGAGCCACCGGCTGACGGCTGGTCACTCGGAGTAGCCGGGGGCTGGAACGGGGGTGGGGGCTGTGACGGCGGTTCGCCACGCCGGGTGAGGCCGAACACGCTCCCGCTGGGGGGTGGTTCGGTTGCGGGGCGGGCGTTCGCGAAACCCGAGAAGGACGAGACGCTCTCGGGGGTGGAGGGCTGGCGCTGAGGCAGCGGGCCGCCGCCGTCGAAGACCTGCGGGGACTCCTGGGCCTGGCGCTGGGGGAGGCTCCCGAACGGTGAGTCGCCAGGGGTGCGCTGGGCCGGCTGCTCGGGTGCGGCACCGAAAGGAGGCTCGGCCGCGGCACCGAACGGGGGCTCCGGCGCGCTGCCGAAAGGCGGCTCGGCCGCGCTGCCGAAGGGCTGCTGGTCAGGTGCGTTGCCGAACGGCGGCTGGTCGGTCGCACGGCCGAAGGGCGGTGGCTGGGCCGAGCCGCTGAACGGCGACTGGTCGGGCGCGCTGCCGAAGGGCTGCTGGTCGGGAGTGCTGCCGAACGGCGGCTGCTGGGCGGAGCCGGGGAACGGCGGCTGGTCGGGTGCGCTGCCGAAGGGCTGCTGGTCGGGTGCGTTGCCGAACGGCGGCTGGTCGGGGGTGTTGGCGAAAGGGGGCTGCTGGGCGGGGCCGGCGAAGGGCGGGTGCTGCGGCGCGGCGCCGAAGGGGGAGTCGGCGGACGGCTGGCGGATCGGCAGGTCGCCGGGCTGGCCGTTGCTGAGGCCGGAACCGGGCTGGCGCGGGGGCATGCCGTTGTCAACGGGTGGGGTGAAGCCGTCGGTCAGCGTGGCGCCGGGGACCCGGACCTGCTGGTCGCCGAACGGGTTCTGGCCCCGGCCGGGTGAACCGGCCGCGAAGCCGGTGTAGTCACCGGTCTGTGCGCCTGAACGATATGGGTGTTCGTCGGCGTCGTCGCCCGGAGCGGCGGGGGGCTGGCCGGGCGGAGCCCACCCGGGTCGCGAGCCGTTGCCGGGGCCGCCGGAGGAACTGGCCGGGCCGCCGGAGGGGCCGGGGTAACCGGCGGGGCCACTCGAGGGGCCGCCGTGACCGCCTTGGCCATCAAAGGGGTGACCGGGGTGACCGGCGGGGCCGGTGCCGGGAGCGCCGGCGGTGGGTACGCCGTAGCGGTTGCCGGGGGTCTCGGGGAACTGGCGGTTCGCGGGCGGCGGGACGGCCGGGACCACGAAGGGCGAGCCGCCGTTCGGGGTGTTCTGTGGTGGCGGACCGTACGTGTGCGGCTCCCGCTCGCCGTCGGAGTCCGGCGGGAAGCCTTCCGCACCGGGAGCGCCGTTGCCCGACGTGGCCTCGGCCGGCTGCCGGCCGGCGTGGTGCCCCTCGGACGTCATATCCGCCTCCTCGATCGCTTTTCGGCCGGACAGCATCGCGGAAGGCCCTTGACCGGCCGGGGGTGCGCACCCCCGGCCGCCGGGACCGTCGACCGGCCTGGCCGTGCGGGATCGCCGGCCCGTGGGGAGCGGACGCCGGATCCCGGTCGCGGCCCCCGGCGGACTGACCGACCGGGCTGGCGACCGTGCCCAACCGTACCGGGCGTTGCGGCCGGTCGGAACTCCGGTGTACGTCCCTGGGCGTCACATTCGGTACCTATCGGAACGTGACAAAAAGTTGGCCCGCCCGGGTCGGAGCCGGGCGGGCCAGTGGGGAGGGTGGGGGTTGGTCAGGAGAAATGGCGCTGCGCGAAAACGGCGATCTCGTCGCGCATGGCCTGGGTCGGAGCCGACTGCCACGCACGCGCGAGAGCGCGGTTCTCACGGGAGATAACGCGGCGGCGGCGGATGCGGTCGATCATGCTCACGGTTCTCACTCCTCGTTGTTCGGTGCACCACCAGTGTGGCTCACCGAACGACGAGCAGCCAAACAATTAAGGGGTGATCCCGAGCACCAGCCTAAGAATCGTAGGCTCTAGGTCCACGAGAGCAAGGCTTCCTCGGGATCTTCAAGGAAACGGCCGATGTCGCGCAGGAACTTCGAGCCCAGTTCGCCGTCGATGATCCGGTGGTCGAAGGAAAGTCCGAGAGTGGTGACCTGGCGGACTTTGATCTTGCCCTTGTGCACCCACGGAGTGGGGCGGATCACGCCGAAGGCCAGGATCGCCGCCTCGCCTGGCGGCAAGATCGGCGTTCCGGTGTCCACGCCGAAGACGCCGACATTGCTGATCGAGAACGTGCCGCCGGCCATGTCGGACGGTGGCGTCTTGCCCGACTTGGCCACCTGGACCAGGGAGTTCAGGGCCTCGGCGAGCTCGCGCAGGGTGAGCAGGCCGGCGTCCTTGACGTTGGGCACGATCAGGCCCCGCTCGGTGGCGGCGGCGATGCCCAGGTTGACGTAGTCCTTGACCAGGATGTGGTCGCCGGACCAGGTCGAGTTGACCATCGGGTGCCGCTTGAGCGCGACCAGGACCGCCTTGGCCACCATGAGCAGCGGCGAGACGCGCAGGTCACGGAACTCGCGACGCTCCTTGACGCGCTCCAGCGCCTTCATCGAACGGGTGACGTCGAGGGTCAGGAACTCGGTGACGTGCGGCGCGGTGAACGCCGAGGCGACCATGTTCTCGGCCGTGAGCTTTCGGACACCCTTGACCGGGATGCGCTGTTCCCGGCCGGTGGCAACGGGCGCCGGCTGGGCCACCGCCTGCTGGACGTCCGCACGGGTCACCGACCCGGACGGGCCGGAGCCGACCAGGCCCGCCAGCTCCACGCCCAGGTCGCGGGCCAGCTTGCGCACCGGTGGCTTGGCCAGGACGCGGCTGCCGGAAGGAACGGAAGCCGGAACCGGGACTTCGCGTGGCGGCGGAGCGGGCGTGGGGCTGGGCGCCACCGGCACTGGAGCAGGCGGTGTCGGCGTACCCATCCGCGTTCTTCTTTTCGCGGTTGTGGTTTTCGGGCCGTAACCCACCAGCACCGCCGTACGCCCGCCGGGCGCCGCACCACCGATCAGGCCGGGCTCGACCATGCCCTCCTCGGGCGGAGTACCGATCTCGGCCAGCGTTTCCGGCGAGGGCACAGGGCCCGCGGACGGATCCGTGTCGATCGCCACGATCGGCGAACCGACCTCCACCGTCGTACCGGCCTCGACGTAGATCTTGGCGATCCGGCCGCCCCACTTGGCCGGGATCTCGACTGCCGCCTTGGCCGTCTCGACCTCGACGATGGGCTGGTTCAGCTCGATCAGGTCACCGACCTTGACCAGCCAGGACAGGATCTCGCCCTCGGTCAGGCCCTCGCCCAGGTCGGGCAGGTTGAACTCTTTGATCCGCGACATCGGGCTCACCATCCGAACGAGCGGTCGACGGCATCCAGCAGCCGGTCCAGGTCGGGGAGGTATTCCTCCTCGACGCGGGCCGCCGGATAGGGAATGTCGTAGCCGGTGACGCGCAGCACCGGCGACTCCAGCGAGTAGAAGCACTGCTCGCTGACCCGGGCCGCGACCTCGGCGCCCATGCCCAGGTTGCCCGGCGCCTCGTGGACGACGACGCACCGCCCGGTCTTCTTGACCGAGGCGAAGACCGGATCGAGGTCGAGGGGCGAGAGGGTACGCAGGTCGATGACCTCCAGTTGCCGGCCGTCCTCGGTGGCCGCCTCGGCCGCGTCGAGGGCCGTACGCACCATCGGGCCGTACGCGACGACCGTGGCGTCCGTGCCCTCGCGCACCACCCGCGAGGCGTGCAGCGGGAACGTGGGCTCGGTGTCCAGGTCGACCGCGCCCTTCTCCCAGTAGCGGCGCTTCGGCTCGAAGAACACGATCGGGTCGTCGGAGCTGATCGACTGCTGGATCATGTGGTACGCCTCGGACGCGTTCGAGCAGGTCACGACCTTGAGGCCGGGCGTGTGGGCGAAGAGCGCCTCGGGCGACTCGGAGTGATGCTCGACCGCGCCGATGCCGCCGCCGAAGGGGATCCGGATGACGATCGGCAGCGCCACGTTGCCCGACGTGCGGTAGTGGATCTTGGCGACCTGGGTCACGATCTGGTCGAACGCGGGGAAGACGAACCCGTCGAACTGGATCTCACAGACCGGCCGGTAACCGCGGATGGCCAGGCCGATCGCGGTGCCGATGATGCCGGACTCGGCCAGCGGGGTGTCGATCACCCGATCCTCGCCGAAGTCCTTCTGCAGGCCGTCGGTGATCCGGAAGACGCCGCCCAGCTTGCCGACGTCCTCACCCATCACCACGACCTTCCGGTCGCGTTCCATGGCGCGGCGCAGACCGTGGTTGAGCGCCTTGCCCAAGCTCAGAGACTCGGTCATCAGTGCGCGCTCCCTTCGAACGAGGAGTGGTACGCGGTGAACTCGGCCCGCTGCCGGTCGACGGTCGCGGAGCCGGTCGGGTAGACGTTGTCGAACATCGAGACGGGCTGCGGGTCGGGCATCTCGAGCACCCGCTCGCGCAGGTCCAGGGCGAGCGTCTTGGCGCCCTCGTCGACCTCGGCGAAGAAACCGTCGTCGGCGATCTGCTGCTTGGTCAGGAACGCCTTCATCCGGGCGATCGGGTCCTTGGCCTTCCAGGACTCCATCTCGCTGGCGATCCGGTAGCGGGTCGGGTCGTCCGAGGTGGTGTGCGCGCCCATGCGATAGGTGTACGCCTCGATCAGCGTCGGCCCCTGCCCGTTGCGGGCCTGGTCCAGGGCCGCCTTGGTCACCGCATAGCTGGCCAGCACGTCATTGCCGTCGACCCGGACGCCGGGGAAGCCATAGCCCATCGCCCGCCGGTACAGCGGGACCCGGGTCTGACGTTCCAGCGGCTCGGAGATCGCGTACTGGTTGTTCTGGCAGAAGAACACGATCGGGGCGTGGAAGACGCTGGACCAGACGAACGCCTCGTGAACGTCGCCCTGGCTGGTCGCGCCGTCGCCGAAGTAGGCGATCGTGGCCTCGCCGTCCGGGGTGCCGGTCTTGCCGTCCATGGTGATGCCCATGGCGTAGCCGGTCGCGTGCAGGCACTGCGCACCGATCACGATCGTGTACGTGTTGATCCGGAACTCGTCCGGATCCCAGCCGCCCTGGTCGACCCCACGGAACAGCCCGAACGGCTTGACCGGGTCGACGCCACGGGTGTAAAGCACGCCATGCTCGCGGTAGGTGGGGAACGCCATGTCGGTCTTGCGCATCGCCCGCCCGGAGCCGACCTGGGCCGCCTCCTGACCGAGCAGGCTGGCCCACAGGCCGAGCTCGCCCTGCCGCTGGAGCGCCACCGCCTCGGCATCCAGCCGGCGCACCGTGACCAGGTCGCGGTAGAGACCGCGGTACTCGTCGTCGGTGAAGTCGACGGAGTAGGTGACGCCGTCGTCGGTGGTGACGCTGTCAACCCGTTCGCCCTCCGGGGTGAGCAGCTGGACGAAGCCGCCGGCCGGAGCGTCCGCGCCGGCCTCGGTATCGCCGTTCGCCATCTGTGTCTCCCTGTTCATCTCGTGCCCACGGCAGGGGTTGCCCGTCCGCGCGGCGGAACCGCTGGGGTGGCCGCGCCTGACCCTGGTGAGGCTGCCGCGCGGCTCGGCGGCAGGAGTCATGACCCCTGCCGGGGAGTGACGACCCGCACCCGTTTGGTGCCACGGCCGCAGTGCCGTCCGGTCCTCATCCTGGCAGAGAACGTGAGCCCTATTACAGGTCGGCTCGATCACACCTAGGAAATTCTGCTGTTACGTCGATGAGGCGCTTTGTCCGGGTACGCCGTTTTTGGGCTCGGCCTTCCGCGCGAAACGTTCTTGACCGCCGCTGCCTCCTCGTCCCACCGTCGTTCACCCCACCAGCAGGCGGATCGGTGTTGATCTTTATCTGGGGGTGCATCTCGGTGCGGCAGGAACCGGACGACGACGGGCTGGTGCCCCCGGCCAAGGTGCTCCGCCGGCGCCTGAACGGGGTCTACCGCGCCGACGGGTTCCGCGGACCAACCCGTCGGTACGTGCTAATGGTCGCGCTGCTGGTCGGGCTCGCGTCGCTGCCCACGCTGGCGGCGATCACGGCCGGGTCGAACCAGCTATCCGACGGCACGACCGGGGCGATGGACGTACCGCTCCTGCCGCTGCCGTCGTCCGGCCCGGTGATACCGATCCTGCCCGACCCGCCGCCTTCGGCCGAACCCGGTGGTGGAGATGCGTCGACCGGCGCCGGGCCGTCGACGGCCGAGCCCGAGAAACCCAAGCCTGGGTACGCGCCTTCGCCGCGGCCGTCACAATCGCCGGCGCGGCCTGGGGCACAGGGCGGCGGGTCGCCGGCCCGGCCACAAGATCACCGGGACGAGTGGGGGTCGCAGTCCGGGAGTTCCGGGCAGCGGCCGACCAGGCCGGGCGGGTCCGGCAAGCCGGGCGGGTCTGGTAAGCCGGCCGGATCTTCAGCGAAGCCGGGCGCGTCTTCGACTAAGCCCGGTGGGTCTTCGGGGAAGCCTGGGGGTGGGTCCGGGAAGCCAGGGGACGACTGGTGGGCTTCGTCCGGCTGGGCTTTTCCCGCTGCGCCGGCTTCTCCCGCTGCGCCGGCTTCTCCCGCTGCGCCGGCTTCTCCCGCTGCGCCGGCTTCTCCCGCTGCGCCGGCTTCTCCCGCTGCGCCGGCTTCCCCCGGCGAGCCGGTTTCTCCCGGCGAGCCGGTTTCTCCCGGCGAGCCGCCGGTCCGGTCCGGCCAGCCGCCCTGCCACGACCGGGGCAAATGCGGATCGCGGCCGCACCACCACCATCGCCCCGACCTGTCCCGACACAAGACCTGCGATGACGCCTCGCATCGTTCGCACTGGTCACACCATCAGGACGGCGACGAGCGACCGATCATCGTCCACATCGAGCCCAGCGGCCGCCACGGCCAGCGCCGCACCATCCACGGGCAGTCCGGCCGCCGCGCCTGGCACCGCCCGGCTCTCGACCGCGGATCAACCGCTACCCGCGGGAAGTTTCGGCAGTTTGTCACCTCGATCGTCGTCCGCCGGTCGTCCGACCGGTCCGCAACCAGCCGGAGGTCATCCGTGGCCGAGCGCCCGTACAACGTCCGACCTGCCCGTTCGGTCGAGCGCACGCACAACAGCCGCCGCTACGCCGAGGCCAGCCGGCCGGACGAGCCACAGTCGGGAGGCCGCTCCTACCGCGGCCACCACCGTGCCGAACGCCGCCACCACGACGGCCAGCACCGAGCCGACGAATCCTGGGCGGTCAGCCATCACGGCCGCCACCACGCCGACCAAACCGCCTGGCCGCGCTGAAACTCCGTGGTAGCCAGAAGCGCCGTCCGCCCCTCAACCACCGCCCCGGGCCTACCACCAAGAACCCGATGGGTAGGCCCGATCGGCGCCCGCGGCGACGGCGGCGCTCTCGCCTACCACTGAGAATTGGGGTGGCAGGGGGAGTTCAGTCGCCGTTGAGGCGGTGGCGGTTCTGGTCGATCCAGGCGTCGATGGCGTCACTGTCGTTGGGGTCGACGCCCTCGGAGATCAGCTGGGCGACGGCGGCCGTGGCGGGGCTGCGGCGCTCGCCGGTCGCGTAGAGGCGGGCGAACTCGTCGATCATGTCCTCGACCACTTCGTCGATCTGCTCGGTGGCCGCGGCGGGCAGGCCGCGGCGGCGGACCGCGTACGCCGACCAGGCCCTGGTCACGCGCGGGAGCATCGCGGCGTCGTCCATGTCCAGCACGGCGCGGCGGTGCACCCAGTCGAGCAGGAACAGCCCGGCCACGGCGGGGCTCCAGCGCAACGGGTCGGCATCCGGCAGACCGGCCGCGTGGTCGGTGATCAGGCTCAGACAGAAGTGCAGGCTGGCGACCTCGTCGTCGGCGCGCAGGTCGGCCAGGGCGAACCGGGCCGCCTCGGGGGACGACAGGAAGTCGCGCACCAGATCCTGCACGCTGCGGCTGGGCGGCTCGGGCAGCCGTGGCACCGTCGAGGCGGGCAGCAGATGCAGCCGGGACACGGCCAGCGCCCGGTCGGTGGCCAGCGAACCCTCGGACGGCAGGTCGGTCAAGCCGTCGGTGATCTCCAGGTGGCGGTCGACCTCGTGCCGGAGCCGGCCCGGATCCTCCTCGCGGAACCAGGTCAGCTCGTCGGCCGCGCACATCTGGTGGACCTGGTCCAGGATGCGGCCGGCGGGGCTGCCGACATAAAGGTCCTTGGCGATGCCGATGTTGTGGTCGATCAGGGCCACCATCGCGTGGTCGGAGCCGCCGTCGACGCTGTCCTCGTACGCGAAAGTGACCAGGTAGGAGGTCTGGTCCCCGTACACGTCGCCGTAGGCATAACAACCGGTGACCCGGACCCGCCCCACCTGATCGGTCCACGCCGGGGCCTGCGTGCCGGGCCGCACCTCGCCGGCGCCCTCGGCGTCGGGCACCAGCTTGGCGAACACCGACCGGATGGTGGTGGCCGAAGCAGCGCGGCGGCGGGTGGTCGCTCCGAGGAAACTGCCGACGAAGTCACGCACCGCCGCCGCGCGATCGTTTCCGGCCACGGCGTAGACGCTGCCGAGCAGCGCGGTGGCGAGCATCTCGGCATCCAGCGCGCAGTCGAGTTTCGCCACGTCGCGGGCCGCGTGCAGGACCGCTTCGTACGGTGTCTGAGGGGCCGCCATGCCGCGAGCGTACCCGCCACCGGTGCTGCGGGAACTACTCGGAGCGGACGGCGGTCAAGGCTTCACGCGCCTGTGCGTACGCGTTCAGCACCTCACGCACCGGCGCCACCACATGCTCACGGGCCACCCCGGTGACCGCGCTCTGCAGGCGCTGCTCGGCCCGCCGCTGGGCCCGCCGCGCGGCCCAGTTGATCAGCGGTTTCAGCAGCAGCCAGAGCAGGATCCCGAGCACCAGGCCACCGACCAGCAGGACCAGCGGCAACGCGAAGCCGGCGACCTCGACGAGGTCCAGCGGCGCCAGGTCGAACGCGCCCGCCACCAGCCAGCCCAGCCCGGCGACCGCGGCCACCAGCAGCAGCCACTGCAGGGCACCGACCAGGCGCCACCAGATCGGCGTGCGGCTCATGCCCAGATCGGTGGAACCGACCGCCCGGTCGAGGGCGTCCGGCAGGTCATCCGACCGGGACCGGGAGGCCGTGGTCAGGGCGCCCGACCAGACCGCGGGGATCGGTGCGGCGGCCCGGGCCGCGACGGCTCGCACCGACAGCCCGACCGCGGACTTCTGCGCGGCGGTCGTCTCGGGCAGCGAAAGCCGGGCCGGGGAGGAATCCCCGGAAATGTGCAGGCGCTTGAGCGGGTCGGGGCGGAACCGGTTCCATCCGCGTACGAGCGGCCAGCCCGTCGCCGCGGCCGCACGCTGCCGGTACGCGTTGCCGGTGGCCGCCGCCACCGCCGGCACACCGGCCGACGCGGCGAGCGCCTCGGACAACTGGCGTACCGTCGCCCGGTCCACCTCGTCCTCGGCCGCCGGCGGTCCGATCATGGTGGTCAACTGCTCGCTGACCGCGTCCAGGTCACCGGCCAGCCGGCGCAGCGACGCCTGCCGCTCCGCGACCGTCTTCTCCAGCGCCTCGCGCAGCTCGGTGAGCATGCCCGGCTGCTTGGCCGAGGTGGCCATCACCGGCGCCGACTCCAGCCCGTCCTCGTCCAGCAGCCGGCGCAGATCACCCAGCACCACCTCGGTGTCGCCCGAGGACAACCGGTCGGCCTGGTTGAGCACGACCATCGTGACGTCGCCGATCGCCCGGAACTGACGCAGGTAGGCGTTGTGCAGGATCCGGTCGCCGTACTTCTGCGGGTCGACCACCCAGATCACCTGGTCGACCAGGCCGAGCAGCCGGTCCACCTCGAGCCGGTGGCCGCGCTCGACCGAGTCGAAGTCGGGCAGGTCGAGCAGCACCAGGCCACGCAGGGCGGCCTCGTCGTCGCCGTCCAGCGCGCTCTCCCGCACGTAGCGGTGCCGTGGCAGCACCCCGACCCAGTCGAGCAGCCGGTTGGCCGGCTCCAGCGGGCCCCACACGCAGGCGTGTGCGACGCCGGTGGTCGGCCGGCGCACCCCGACCGGGGACAGCTTCAGCCGGGCCAGCGCGTTGAACAGGCTCGACTTGCCGCTGCCGGTCGACCCGGCCAGCGCGACCACGGTGTGGTCCTGGGACAGCTTGAGCCGGGTGCCGGCCCGCTCGACCAGCGTGTGCGCGGCGACCAGGTCACCGTCGGGCAGGTAGGGGTCGGTCACCCGCAGGAAGCGGGACAGCGACTCGAACCGGCCGACCAGCTTGTCGGCGTCGATCCGCCCGTCGTCGCGGGTCAGCGATTCGCGCACCTTCTCCACCAGACTCATCCATCACCGGCCGTGGTCAACGCGAGTTCGTCCCGCGTACGTTCCACCTCGTCGGCCGCCTGGCGCAAGGTTCCGCCCGGCTCCAGTTCGAGGCCGGCCGCCGCGGTCCGGTCGGTGAACCGGGCCGCCTCGGAGTCGAGCAGCTCGTCGACCCGGGTCAGCAGGTTTTCGCGGGCCCGTCCGGCCAGCGTACGGATCGCCTGATCGCCGAAGATCGCCTCGAGCAGCTTCTGCGCGGCGAGCGTGGTGCCCGCACCGACCGCGACCTCGGCGCCGGTCGGGATGAAGGCGGTCGACGTGAAGACCGCGATCATCACGGCTAGACCCACACCATTCACCGCGTACGCGCCGGCGCGAGCCACGAACCGTTTGTCCCCGGCCTCCTCGCGGACCAGCTCCAGCACCCAGTGCTGCCAGTCGCGGACCAGCCGGTCGGCGCGTTCGGGCAGATCCGCCGCGGGCTTGCGCATCGGTGGCTCGAGCAGCGCCGACCCGGCCGGATGGGCCTGCCACGCCGCGAACGCCTGCTCGGCGGCGTCCGACGACACCCCGCGAAGCAGGGTGACCAGCTGCGACTCGAGCGCGTGCCGCAGGTTGCGCCCCGGCGCCGGCCGCCCGGTCAGCGCGGCGACGACCCGGTCCCGCAGGTGGCCGACCCGCGACTCCAGGGAGCGCAGGAACTCGCCGGTCCCGACGAACTCCTGCCATCGGGCCAGCACCTCGCCCCGCAGCAGCCGCCCGTCCTGCAAGCCGTCGGCCACTGTCCGCTTGGCCGTGCGATAGGCGGCGGTCACCCGCTCGTCCAGCGCCGACGCGGCCACCGACTGGTCGTCGGACGCGTCGGCCAGCCCGTCGACGGCCGGCCCGAGCGCGGCCAGCGCACCGTCGAGCGTCTGGCGTACCACCGCGGACCGGGCGGTTGCGTCGGCGGCCAGCTTTTCGAACCAGTCGTGCAGCGGCCGGGTCACGTCCTCCGGAAGCAGCGCCTGGCCGCCCAGCTGCACCTCGGGCAGCACGAACAGCGGCGCCGCGGCCATGTCGTGCTCGGCCAGCATCTCGCGCAGGTGCGCGGAGATCTCACCGGCGGCCTCGGGCGGCACCCGGTCCAGCACCAGTGCGATCACCGTGCCGCGCAGGCGGGCGGTGGTCAGCAGCTCCCACGGCACCGCGTCGGCGTAGCGGGCGGCGGTGGTCACGAACAGCCACAGATCGGCCGCGGCGAGCAGTTGCGCGGCGAGCTTGCGGTTGCCCTCGACGACCGAGTCGATGTCCGGTGCGTCGAGGAAGGCCAGGCCCGGGCCGAGCGCCGGGGCGGTGACCAGCTGCAGGGTGCGCGGGTCGGAACTGGACACAGTGGTGCGTACCAGCCCCGGCAGCAGCTCACCCTTGCGGAACCAGGGCATGTCGTCCGGGTGGCCGACCAGCACCGGCGAGCGGGTGGTCGGGCGCAACACCCCGGCCGCGCTCACGGGCGCCCGGACCAGGCTGTTGACCAGTGTGGACTTGCCTGCCCCGGTGGATCCGCCGACGACCACGAGCAGCGGTGCGTCGAGCCGGGCGAGGCGCGGCAGAAGGTAGTCGTCGATCTGCGAGACGAGGGCTTTGCCGATCCGTCGCGCTTCGTCGGCCGAGGGCATGACCAGGGGGTACGCCGCGGCTCCGATTGCCGCGCGCAGGCGTGACAGGGCTTCGGCCAGCTCACCGATCTCTGGGGGTGCCTCGGTCGGCTTCTCCGGGGCTGGCGGCTTCTCGGCTGGTGGGGGCTCGGTCGGTGGGGCGGTGGCCGGGACGGCCGGGGCCACGGCGGGTGGGGCGTTCCGGGGCGGGAGGGCCAGGGAGAGCGGCTCCTGCACCGTTGGATCCGGCGTCAGGAAAGCCTTGGTCGGTGGCTCTTCGGCGGTGATCGGCTCGGTGGGTGGCTCTTCGGCGGTGATCGGCTCGGTGGGTGGCTCTTCGGCGGTGATCGGCTCGGTGGGTGGCTCTTCGGCGGTGATCGGCTCGGTGGGTGGCT
>NZ_JBICSP010000010.1:278929-322035 GCF_043197135.1 Actinoplanes sp. NPDC049265
GCTCTTCGGCCATGATCGGCTCGGTCGGTGGCTCTTCGGCCTCGATCGGCTCGGTGAGAGGTTCGGTTTCGACCAGCGTGGGTTCGTCCGGAGTGGACTCCGCCATATCCGTTTTATCGGAATTGTCGGATGATGTGGTCTCTTCGGGCTCGGCGGGAGAGTCGGGCTCGGAAGGTGCCGCCTCGGCCGGCTCGGGCTCGGCGGATGCCTCGGCGACGGGGTCGCGCTCGGCGGGTGCCTCGGCGACGGGCTCGGGTGATGGCTCGGCCGGTGCCGCGTCGGCCGGCTCGGGTGAGGAGTCGGTCGGTGGTTCGGCGGTCGGCTCGGGTGTGGGGTCCTCGGTTGTGTCGGCGGGGTCAGGGGCGGGCGATTCCTCTGGCGGCTCGGCCACCGTGGGTTCATCGTCCGGCTCGGGGCTCGACCCGCTCTTCAGCCCGGCGGCTGACGACGGCGCGTCGTCGGCAGGTGCCGGCTGGTCGACATCACGGGACTCTTCTGTCCGCGTACCCAATGATTTTTCGCTCTTGGAAGTTGATTTTTGATCTTCTGATGAGGTCGATGGATTGCCTGGTTCGGCGGAGGCCGCCCGACCTGCCGCGTCACCCTGCGTCGTCACGCCGTAAAGCGTGCCCGATCTATACGACACAGACAACAGGTACCCGTGTGCCGTGACCGGACAGGAACATAGCCGACCGAACTTGCGTCGCATCCGCTCAACTTCAACTTGACGACGTGCGCCCCCGTGGCATTATTGAGTCCGGTCCACTCAACTTGTGGTCCCGAGACACGAAGCGAAGCGAAGCGAGGACTACCAACATGGCACGTGCGGTCGGCATCGACCTCGGCACCACGAACTCCTGCGTCAGCGTTCTGGAAGGAGGCGAGCCCACCGTCATCGCCAACGCGGAGGGCTCCCGGACGACCCCGTCCATCGTCGCCTTCGCACGCAACGGGGAGGTGCTGGTCGGCGAGGTCGCCAAGCGCCAGGCGGTGACCAACCCGGACCGGACCATTCGTTCGGTCAAGCGTGAGGTCGGCACCAACTGGAACATCGACATCGACGGCAAGAAGTACACCCCGCAGGAAATCTCCGCGCGGGTGCTGATGAAGCTCAAGCGCGACAGCGAGGCCTACCTGGGCGAGACGGTCACCGACGCGGTGATCACCGTCCCGGCGTACTTCAACGACGCTCAGCGGCAGGCGACCAAGGAGGCCGGCGAGATCGCGGGCTTCAACGTCCTGCGGATCGTCAACGAGCCCACCGCCGCCGCGCTGGCGTACGGGCTCGACAAGGGCTCCAAGGAGCAGACCGTTCTGGTCTTCGACCTGGGCGGCGGCACCTTCGACGTCTCGCTGCTGGAGCTGGGCGAGGGCGTCATCGAGGTCAAGTCGACCTCGGGTGACAACCACCTGGGCGGCGACGACTGGGACCAGCGGGTCATCGACCACCTGGTCAAGACCTTCCGCGGCGCCAACGGCATCGACCTGAGCCAGGACAAGATGGCCCTGCAGCGTCTGCGTGAGGCCGCCGAGAAGGCCAAGATCGAGCTGTCCGCGGCCAGCACCACCAGCATCAACCTGCCCTACATCACGGCCGGCCCGGACGGGCCGCTGCACCTGGACATGAGCCTGAGCCGGTCCGAGTTCCAGCGCATGACGCAGGATCTGCTGGACCGCACCAAGGCCCCGTTCGAGCAGGCGATCAAGGACGCCGGCGTCAAGGTGTCGGATGTCGACCACGTGATCCTGGTCGGCGGCTCGACCCGCATGCCCGCCGTGTCCGACCTGGTCAAGAGCCTGACCGGCCGCGAGCCGAACAAGGGCGTCAACCCGGACGAGGTCGTGGCCGTCGGCGCCGCGCTGCAGGCCGGTGTGCTCAAGGGCGAGGTCAAGGACGTCCTGCTGCTCGACGTGACCCCGCTGTCGCTGGGCATCGAGACCAAGGGCGGCATCTTCACCAAGCTGATCGAGCGCAACACCACCATCCCGACCAAGCGCTCCGAGGTCTTCACCACGGCCGACGACAACCAGCCGTCCGTGCTGATCCAGGTCTTCCAGGGCGAGCGTGAGATCGCGGCGTACAACAAGAAGCTCGGCACCTTCGAGCTGACCGGCCTGCCGCCGGCGCCGCGCAACGTGCCGCAGATCGAGGTCACCTTCGACATCGACGCGAACGGCATCGTGCACGTGGCCGCCAAGGACATGGGCACCGGCAAAGAGCAGAAGATGACGATCACCGGCGGCTCGGCGCTGCCGAAGGACGACATCGAGCGCATGATGCGCGACGCTCAGGACCACGCGGACGACGACAAGAAGCGCAAGGAGGACGCGGAGACCCGCAACCTCGCCGAGCAGCTTCAGTGGCAGACCGAGAAGTTCCTGGCCGAGAGCGGCGACAAGCTTCCCGAGGACAGCCGCACCAAGATCTCGGAGTCGCTCAGCGAGCTGCGTGGCGCGCTCGGTGGCACCGACATCGAAAAGATCAAGACCGCGCACGAGGAACTGGCCAAGGTGTCCCAGGAGGCCGGCTCGCTGCTCTACGCGCAGCAGCAGGCCGACGGCACCGAGGGTGCGCCCGGACCGGACGGCACCCAGGCCCCCGGCGCCGCCGGTGCGACAGGTGGTCCGTCGGGTCAGGCCGCCGGCGGTCAGGATGACGTGGTGGACGCCGAGATCGTCGAGGACGACAAGAAGTGAGCGGCGCGGACGACGAGAACGACGGTCAGGCGACCGAGCGGGTCGTCATCCGCGACCGGCGCAAGATCAACCCGAACGGCAAGGCACCAGGGGAGTCCGTGAGCGACGCCAAGGAGTCGAAGGCGAAGGAGCCCAAGCGGGCCGGCGCGCACCGCGCCGCCGACCCCGAGGAGGGCACCCAGGTCGTTCCCGAGAAGCCGGGGGCGGCGACCCCGTCGCCGCCCCCGGCGCTCGGCGCGGAGCTCGAAGCGCTCCGGCACGACCTGGAGGAGCGCACGCGCGACCTGCAGCGGGTGACGGCGGAATACGCCAACTACCGCAAGCGGGTCGACCGGGACCGCGGCGCGGCCGCCGAGCAGACCACCGGCTCGGTGCTCTCCGCACTGCTGCCGGTGCTCGACGACATCGACCGCGCCCGGGAGCACGACGACCTCAAGGGGCCGTTCGCGACGGTGGCCGAGGCGCTGACCGCGGCCACCGGCAAGTTCGGGCTGGCGGCGTTCGGTGAGAAGGGTGACCCCTTCGACCCGACCCGGCACGAGGCGGTGGCCCACCTGACGTCCCCGGACGTCAAGGAGCCGACCTGCGTCGAGGTGATGCGCAGGGGTTACACGCTGGGCGAGCGGCTGCTGAGGCCCGCCCTCGTCGCGGTCGCCGACCCGGAGTGACTCCGCAGCTGGTCCCGTCCGCCGGTTCGCCGGCGGACGGGACGTGGAGTGAAGCAGCATCGCAGCGGAGGTGGATGAGTTGAGTTCGAAGGACTGGCTGGAGAAGGACTTCTACGCCGTCCTCGGGGTGAGCAAGTCCGCCTCCGCCGACGAGATCAAGAAGTCGTACCGCAAGCTGGCACGTGAGCTCCACCCCGACCGCAACCCGGGCAACCAGGAGGCGGAGGACAAGTTCAAGGCCGCGTCCGAGGCCTACGACGTGCTGTCGGACGAGAAGAAGCGCAAAGAGTACGACGAGATGCGCTCGCTGTTCGGCTCGGGCGCGTTCCGCCGGGGCGCGCGCTCCGGCGGCGGGTTCGACCCGTCCGACCTGTTCGGTGGTTTCACCGGGCCGGGCGGGGGCGGTTCGGCCGGCGACCGCCGGTTCGGCGGGGCCGGGTTCTCCGACATCTTCAGCTCGATCTTCTCGGGCGGCGGTCCCAGTGGAGCCGGTCCCCGGCGCAGCGGGCCGCAGCGGGGCCGTGACGTCGAGGCTGAGGTCACCCTCGACTTCGTGCACGCCGTCCAGGGCACGACGCTGCCGCTGACGCTGCGGTCGCCGGGCGTCTGCGACACCTGTCACGGCAACGGCGCCAAGCCGGGCACCGTGCCGCGGACCTGCCCGCAGTGCGCCGGCACCGGGCTGATCTCGCGTAACCAGGGGTCGTTCAGCTTCTCCGAGCCGTGCCGCGAGTGCCAGGGCGCGGGGAGCATCGTCGACCAGAAGTGCCCGGAGTGCCGTGGCACCGGCGGCGTCACCAAGAACCGCACGATCAACGTGCGGTTCCCGGCCGGCGTCGGCGACGGGCAGCGCATCCGGCTCAGCGGCCGTGGTGAGCCGGGCGAGCGGGGCGGTCCCGCCGGCGACCTCTACGTGCAGGTCAAGGTCAGACCGGACGACCTGTTCGGCCGCAGCGGCGACGACCTCACGCTGACCGTGCCGATCACCATGGCCGAAGCCGTGCTCGGCACCGATCTGCGGGTGCCGACCATGGACACCCCGGTCACGCTGCGGGTCCCACCGGGCACTCCGAGCGGCCGCAAGCTGCGCGCCCGGGGTAAGGGTGTGCAGCGCCGCAACGGCGAGGCGGGCGACCTGATCGTCACCGTCGACGTGCAGGTGCCGGCCCAGGTCTCCGACGAGGCGCGAGACGCTCTCGAGCAGTTTGCCAAGCTCACGCCGGCCGCCGGACGCGATCGGATAGAGGCGCGACTGCGCCGGCTTGGGTAGGTTTCAGTGATGAGGATCGATCGTTAAGGAGGTGGCACATGTATGAAGAGATCCACATCTCGATGGAGCAGGCCTCCGATGCGAAGGTCCTGATCATCTCGGTCGCCGCCCGGCTGGCCGGCATGCACCCGCAGACCCTCCGGCAGTACGACCGGCTGGGTCTGGTGCAGGCCGGCCGGGCCGGGGGCGGCGGCCGGCGCTACAGCGAGCGCGATGTCGCCCTGCTCCGCGAGGTGCAGCGGCTCAGCCAGGACGACGGCGTCAACCTGGCCGGCATCAAGCGCATCATCGCGCTCGAGCAGCTGGTCGGCGACCTGCAGCAGCGGGTGGCCGAGCTGGAGGCCGAGCTCGACGAGGCCTACACGCGGGTCGCCCAGGCCGAGGCGATGGCCGCCTATCCGGGGCGTGACCTGGTGCGCCACGAGCGCCCGTCCACCGCTCTGGTGGTGTGGCGCCCGCGTAAGCCCTGAGCCCGCGTCAGCGGCGGTGGAAGAGGCCGAGGCGGCGCGGGTGCCGGACCAGGCCGCCCTCGATCCACTCCTCGTAGTCGAAGAGCTCGGGGCGGGTCATCAGCACGCGACAGTTGTGCGCCCAGATCTGCATCGGCTCGTCGCCGACCTCTTCGGCCCGCTCGACGTACTTCTTGAGCCGGCGCTTGCGCTGCGAGGACGCGTTGGGACGGACGCCGTCGGCGGCGTAGATATACATGCAGTGCAGCGCGAACCGCCGCGCCGGACACTGCCTGTCCATGGCCAGTTCGAACAGGACCGGGCCGAGTACATCCCCGGCGATCAGCAGGTCCCAGTCCGGGGGCATGGAGTCCAGTGGTACGGCCTCCGGGTGGTACGCCCACGCCTGAAGCTCGTCCGGGCGCGGGTCGACCGGGTTCGCGAATCCGATGAATGCCGATTCACGCAAGCTCACGTTCGCCGCCTGAGTGTCCCAAAACACGAAACTGTCAGCGGAACGCTAGCGTGCGGCAACCCGGATGCGAAAGGTCTACCCGTTCACAATCTGATACTGACAAGTAGCTTTGTGCAGCGTGCGGACCTGATCGCCAGTCAGTCGGGGGCGGCCAGCGGTGCGGCAGGCGGGGAAACGGCCATCTTGCGCCGGATGAATGCCTTGAACCACGCATAATCCGGCAGACGCGCCAATAGCGGACCACTAACCACCGTGATCAGAACGTAGGCCGTGGCCAGCGGAGCCAGCTCCGGCTCGACCCCGGAGGCGACGGCCAGGCCGGCGATGACAACCGAGAACTCGCCCCGCGGCATCAGCGCGATGCCGGCCCGCACCCGGCCGGGCAACGCGATGCCGGCCCGCCGGGCGCCGATGTAGCCGGTGGCCAGCTTGGTCAGCATGGTCAATACGGCCAGCCCGAACGCGGGCAGCAGCACCGGCGGCATGTCGGCCGGGTTGGTGGACAGCCCGAAGAACACGAAGAACACGGCCGCGAACAGGTCACGCAGCGGCGACAGCATCTGGGTGGCGTGGTGCGCCACCGGGCCGGATAGCGCGATGCCGACCAGGAACGCGCCGACCGCGGCGGACACCTTGAGCTCGGCCGCCACCCCGGCGACGAACAACGTCAGACCGAGCACGCTGAGCAACAGGGCCTCGGCGTCGCGGACCGACATGAAGCTGGAGATGGCCCCGCCGTACCGGATCGCGACGACCAGCACCGCGATCACCGTGACCACCGCGACCGCCAGCGCCTCGAGCCCGCCGATCAGGCCCACCCCGGCCAGCACCGCGGTGACCAGCGGCAGGTAGAAGGCCATGGCCAGGTCCTCGATGACCAGCACGGACAGGATCACCGGCGTCTCGCGGTTGCCGAGCCGGCCCAGGTCGCCCAGCACCTTGGCGATCACCCCGGACGACGACACCCAGGTGATGCCGGCCAGCACCAGCGCCGCCTCCCAGCCCCAGCCCAGCAGGAAGGCGAACCCCGCCCCGGGCAGCGCGTTGAGCAGCATGTCGAGCACGCCGGCGGGAGCCGAGGCGCGCAGGTTGCCGACCAGCTCGGTCGCCGAGTACTCCAGGCCGAGCATGACCAGCAGGAGGATCACGCCGATCTCGGCGCCGACCTCGATGAATTCCTCGCTGGCCGAGAGCGGCAGCATCCCGCCGTGCCCGAAGGCCAGCCCGGCCAGCAGGTAGAGCGGGATGGGGGAGAGCCCGATCCGGCGGCCCAGCCGGCCCAGCATGCCGAGCGCGAAGAGGAGGGCGCCGACCTCGATGAGGAGGATCGTCGTCTCGTGCACGATTCAGTCGTCGGTCTCGCCGGCCAGGATCGCGGTCACGCCGTCGAGCCCCGCCCGGGTGCCGACCGCGACCACCACGTCGTTGGCCTCGAAGACGAACGACGGCCCGGGTGAGGCGATCACCTCACGGTCGCGCAGCACGGCGACGATCGAGGCGCTCGTCCGGGTGCGGGCTCGGGTGTCGCCCAGCTTGCGCCCGACGAACGGCGAGCCGGCGGGCAGGGCGATCTGCTCGGTGAGCAGGCCGGCCGCCTGCTGCCGGAGCCCGGCCAGCTGGCCCAGCATCAGGGAGGCGCCGAGGACGTCGGCCAAGGCCTCCGCCTCGTCGTCGGTCAGCGGTATGGCGGCGAGGCAGGCATCCGGGTCGTCCACGTCGTAGAGGACCAGGTCGCGACGGCCGTTGCGGTGCGAGACCACCCCGACCGTACGACCCGACGAGGTGATCAGGTCGTGCCGGACACCGATGCCCGGCAGCGGAGTCTGTTCTACCCGTACGCGCACGTCATCAACGCTAACCCACCGGCTGCCGTCGTTCGGTGCGCATGACCGCCAGCAACACCACGCCCACCACCAGCAGGGCGGCGCACATCAGGAAGGCCAGCCGGTAGTCGAAGCGTTGAGCCACCCCGAACAGGGGCCCGGCCAGCATCGCCCCGATCGGGAAGGTATTGGTGAACAGGGTGGTCGCCCGGCCCGGTTCGGACGGGAGCATGTCCTGCACGAAGCTGATCGACGGGCCGGACACGGCCGCGATGAACAGGGCGTTCAGCAGCTGGGCGACCAGCAGCATCCACACCTCGCCGGCGGTGAAGACGATCAGGAAGTAGCCGACGCCGCAGACCGCGCCTCCGATGATCACCGCCCGCACCGGCAAGCGGGTGGCCAGCCAGCCCAGCCCGAGCAGCAGCGGGATCTCCAGCGCGGCACACAGTCCGAGCACCAGCCCGGCGTCGGACACCTCGCCGCCCAGGTTGGTGCTGATGTGCAGCGGCAGCGCCTGCACGCTCAGGGTCATCGGGCACTGGAGCGCGGTGAAGATCACGGTGATCAGCAGGGCCTTGCCGCGGCTGAGGGGTGGCGTCGGGTCGTCCGGGAGCACGTCGTCCGGGACCGGGTCGAGGGGGCGGACGTCCGGGAGCGCGACGGTGGAAAGGAACGCGGCCAGCCCGTACATCAGCGCGGCGCAGCCGTAGACCAGCCGGAAGCCACCCACCTCGATCAGCACCGCGGCGAGTGGGGGACCGGCCACCCAGGCGATCGAGAAGACCGTCCGCAGGCTGGTGATCCCCATCGCCGATCGGCCCGGCACGGCCCGCTCGAGGGCTTCCCGGGCGTAGGCGAACGACTGCGGGAACAGCGAGCCGGCGATGGCCACGATGGTGATCTGGACGACCATCAGCACCCAGTAGTCGCGGATCACCGCGAACAGCGCGGTCCCGGCCAGGCCGAACACGGCCGCACCGATCAGCAGTTTGCGCCGGATCGGGCGGCGGTCGGAGAGCCGGCCGATCAGCGTGCCGGCCAGCACGCCCGAGAGCGGGCCGACGACCAGCGCCACCGTGACCTGCAGTGGACTCGCCCGCACCTCGGTGCTCAGGAACAGCGACAGGAACGGCAGCACCAGGGCGACAGAGATGCCGACGGTCAGAAAGACCAGTCCGAGGGGTACGAACATCCGGGCGAACCCCGGCCCGCCGGCGAACCCCGGCGTACGGGCGGTCAGGGTCGGCATTCCTCAGACGTTACGGCGGCCCCCCGACATTGTGTCGACGAATTAGGGTTGAGCGGACTAGGCTCAAGTTTGCGAGTCCGGGTTTTTTCCACAGGGGAGCACATGAACGCCGACCGTCTCACGACCAAGAGCCGTGACGTCATCAAGGCGGCCGCCGCCGACGCCGGGCAGCGCGGCCACGCCACCGTCGAGCCCTGGCACATGCTTCTGGCGCTGCTGGGCACCACCGGGTCGACCGCGCGCGGTCTGCTCGAGGCGGTCGGCGCCAACCCGATCGACATCCGTCGCGCCGCGGTACGCGCCCTCGAGCAGATGCCGTCCGCCCGCGGCTCCAGCATCGCCGAGCCCAACCTGTCCCGCGAGTTCCTCAACGCCATCGGCGAGGCCGAGCAGCTGGCCAAGACGCTCAACGACGAGTTCGTCTCTACCGAGCACCTGCTGGCCGGCCTGGCCCGGGTCGGCGGTGCCGTCGGCAAGACCCTGCGTGGCGCCGGTGCCACCGAGGAGTCGCTGGTCGCGGCCTTCCCCCAGGTGCGTGGCGGCGACCGCCGGGTGACCTCGGAGGAGCCCGAGGAGACCTACAAGGCGCTGGAGAAATACAGCATCGACCTCACCGCGCAGGCCCGCGAGGGCAAGATCGACCCGGTCATCGGTCGGGACGCCGAGATCCGCCGCGTCGTCCAGGTGCTGTCCCGGCGGACCAAGAACAACCCGGTCCTGATCGGTGAGCCCGGCGTGGGCAAGACCGCGATCGTCGAGGGCTTGGCCCAGCGCATCGTGGCCGGCGACGTGCCCGAGTCGCTGCGCGACAAACGGCTGGTCTCGCTCGACCTGGGCGCGATGGTGGCCGGGGCGCAGTTCCGCGGCCAGTTCGAGGAACGGCTCAAGTCGGTCCTGGAAGAGATCCGCAACTCCAACGGCAAGATCGTCACCTTCCTCGACGAGCTGCACACCGTGGTCGGCGCGGGCAAGGCCGAGGGCTCGATGGACGCCGGCAACATGCTCAAGCCGATGCTGGCCCGCGGCGAGCTCCGCATGGTCGGCGCGACCACCCTCGACGAGTACCGCGAGCGCATCGAGAAGGACCCGGCCCTGGAGCGGCGCTTCCAGCCGGTTGTGGTCGGCGAGCCCAGCGTCGAGGACACCATCGGCATCCTCCGCGGCCTCAAGGGCCGGTACGAAGCCCACCACCGGGTCCAGATCACCGACGGCGCGCTGGTCGCCGCGGCCGCGTTGTCCGACCGCTACATCACCGACCGGTTCCTGCCCGACAAGGCCATCGACCTGATCGACGAGGCCGCGTCCCGGCTGCGCATGGAGATCGACTCCCGACCGGTGGCCCTCGACCAGTTGCTCCGCCAGGTCGACCGGATGCAGGTCGAGCGGCTGGCCCTGGCCAAGGAGACCGACCCGGCGTCCCAGGCCCGGCTGGAAAAGCTGGAACGCGACCTGGCCGACCGCGAGGAGGAACTGACCGCCCTGACCGCCCGGTGGGAGCGCGAGCGCGGCGGCCTCAACCTGGTCGGTGAGCTCAAGAAGCGGCTCGACGAGACCTCCGCCGAGCAGGAGCGGGCCCAGCGCGACGGCGACCTGGAAAAGGCGTCCCGGCTGCTCTACCAGGTCATCCCCGAGCTCAAGAAAGAGATCGACGCGGCCGCCGCGGCCGAGACCGACGCCCCCGAGGAACCGCCGATGGTCAAGGAGGACGTCGGCGCCGACGACATCGCCGAGGTGATCTCGTCGTGGACCGGCATCCCGGCCGGCCGGATGCTGGAGGGCGAGACCGCGAAACTGCTCCGGATGGAGGAATCGCTCCAGGCCAAGGTGGTCGGCCAGGCCGAGGCAGTGGCCGCGGTGGCCGGTGCGGTACGCCGGGCCCGGGCCGGAGTGGCCGACCCCGACCGCCCGACCGGCAGCTTCCTCTTCCTCGGCCCCACCGGCGTCGGCAAGACCGAGCTGGCCAAGGCGCTGGCCGGCTTCCTGTTCGACGACGAGCGGGCCATGATCCGGATCGACATGAGCGAGTACGCCGAGAAGCACTCGGTCGCCCGCCTGGTCGGCGCCCCGCCCGGCTACGTCGGCTACGAGGAGGGCGGTCAGCTGACCGAGGCGGTGCGCCGGCGGCCATACAGTGTCGTGCTCCTCGACGAGGTCGAGAAGGCCCACCCGGACGTCTTCGACGTGCTGCTCGCGGTGCTCGACGACGGCCGGCTCACCGACGGACAGGGCCGTACGGTCGACTTCCGCAACGCCATCCTGGTCCTCACCTCCAACCTGGGCTCCTCGTTCATCTCCGACTTCACGCTCGGGGAGGACACCCGCCGGGAACAGGTGATGGCCACCGTCCGCGACCACTTCAAGCCGGAGTTCCTCAACCGGCTCGACGACATCGTGGTGTTCCACTCGCTGACCGCTCAGGACCTGGCCAGGATTGTCGAGATCCAGCTCGGCCGGCTGCGTCAGCGGCTCGCCGACCGGCGGCTCCACCTCGAGGTCAGCGAGGCCGCGGTGCAGTGGCTGGGCGAGTACGGCTACGACCCGATCTACGGCGCCCGCCCGCTGCGGCGACTCGTGCAGTCGGCGATCGGGGATTCGCTGGCCCGGGCCCTGCTGGCCGGGGAGATCAGTGACGGCGACACCGTGCTGGTCGACATCGTTGACGAGAAGGACACCCTCGGCGTACGCCGAGCATGAGAAAAGCCCCGGGCGACGCCCGGGGCTTTCTCTGTCAGTCGCGCGCCTCCCGTTGCCGGTAGGCGTGGGTCATCAGGATGTCTTCGAAGGCGTGTTCGCCCTCATCGGACCAGATCCTGATCCCGCCCCGGACGAGCTGGTAACGAACGTCCGTGTAGCGGGTCCTGGTGTCGTCATGGTGCACAACGGTCAGGGTGTCTGCGTGTGGCATGTGGGACTCACCGGTCCTTCGCATGTCTGGGGCGGCCGCGGTGTGGTCACGCGGCCGGCGCAATCGGGTGGGTGCCCGGATCCGGTCTGCCTGTTCCCCGGCGTCAAAGGTGCGCGGGCGGCGACTCGGATGGGCACGGTGGGCCGCTGGAGGTCTCTGCTGCCAGCTGGGCGCCACGAAACCGAAGTGTAGGGGGCGGAGTCGGTCGATGGCGTCCCCTGAAGGGCCGACTTATTCGGGCCAAATCCATCATCTCGGGCGATGTTGCCACAGGTGCGGGGGTCGTGTGCCGTGGTCGCGAGCATGGCGCTCGCCCGATACCGTGAACGGATCAACGAGGGGGGATCGTGACCAGTCCGACGTACCCGGGTCAGCGCCCGGCCACGGTCAGCGCGTCGACCTATCTGCTCTGGGGCACGGCTGCGGTCTCCCTGATCGGGAGCGTTCTGTCGCTGACCACGGTGGGCAAGCTCTCCGACGCGTACGCCGACCTCTACCGGGGCACGGTCGCCGAGGGCACCGAGTCGCTGATCGTCGGGGCCAGCGTGTTCGGCGTCGTGCTCCAGGTCCTGTTCTCGGCCGGTCTGGTGATTTTGGCCATCTACAACAACCGCGGCCGCAACGGCGCCCGCATCACCACCTGGGTGATCGGTGGCCTGATGCTCTGCTGCGGCGGGTTCGGCCTGGCCGGCAACGCCTTCACCAACCAGCTGAGCGGCCTCGAGTCGACCGGCTCGGCCAGCGGGCCGACTTCGGCCGAGTTGCAGGCGGCGCTGGAGGCGGCCCTGCCGTCCTGGTATACGCCGGTGACCACGACTCTGTCGGTGATCTCGTTCCTGACCATCCTCGGGGCGGTCATCCTGCTGGCGTTGCCGGCGTCGAACGCGTACTTCCGCCAGCCGCCGCGGGGCTTCGACCCGTCCCTGCCGTACCCGGCCTATCCCGGTGGCCAGCCCCCGTACCCGCCGGGTCAGCCGTCCTCTCCCGGTCAGCCGTCCTACCCCGGTCAGCCGTCCTACCCGCCGGGTCAGCCGTCCGGGCCGCCGGCCGGAGCGCCGCAATATCCGGTCTACCCCACCTATCCGCAGGGCCAGCCGTCCGCTCAGCCTCCGGCCCAGCCGCAGGCTCAGCCTCCGGCCCAGCCGCAGGCTCAATCTCCGGCCCAGCCGCCCGCTCAGCCGCCGCCTCCGCCATCGTCGGACCCGTGGAGCCGGCCCGAGGACGAGCAGCGGCCGCCGTCGGATCCGACCGCGCAGCCCTGACCCGGCAGTCACCCGGGTAGGTTCCCCTCATGTCCTACGCCGCGACGTATCCCCCGCAGGCGCCTCCGCCCACCGCGGATCAGCCCCGCCGCCCGGCCGCGGTCCAGCTGGCCGCCGTGTTGCTGCTGGTCATGGCCTTGATCGGTCTGGTCTACGCGGTCGTCACCCTGGCCGTGACCCCAGGCGTGATCGACCGCTTCCGATCCGCCGCCGGGACCGCCGGAACGGCCGACGTCGATGGCTACGTGACAGTGGTGTGGATGTTCGCGGCGATCGGGACGGTGCTGGCCGTCGTGTTGTTCGCGCTCTACATCGTGCTGGCGCTCGGGCTGCGCCGCGGCAGCGGCGGCGCGCGCGTCGCGACCTGGGTGCTGTGTGGGCTGGGCGTGCTGTTCGGTTGCGGCTCGGGGATCGCGGTCGGAGCACAAAAAGCCGGCGAGGGTGCGCCGGGAACGCTCGGCTTCGCGCTGTCGGGGGCGTACCCGCAGTCCTGGATCAGCCTGAACGTCGGGCTGGTGATCGCGCAGGTCGTCGGGTACCTGATCGTGATTCTGCTGCTGGCTTTCGGGTCGGGTTCGTTCTTCCGCAAGACCGGCGACCCCGGACGAGGTTCTCAGTCATATGTCGCATTGCCGACATATGGGTCGGCTAACGCCTATGCGCAGCCGGTGTCCGGCGCGCCGGGCCCGAATCCGGCGGCCGCCTTCCCGGCGTCGCCGGCCTTCCCCCCGTCCCAGGCCCAGCCGCCCTATGCCACCCCTCAACCGCCGTACGGAGCGCCGGTCGCAGCCCAGCCGCCTTATGGGGCGCCTCAGCCGACATACCCCGGCGCTCCCGCTCCGACCGCCGAGGACCAGGCCTTCTGGTCCCGCCCCGCGCCGTCCGAAGCAACCGCCCCGCCCGTTCACCCCGCTCCTGCGGCTCACCCGACGTCTGGGGCTCACGCCGCGCCCGCGGCTCACCCCGCGCCTGCGATCCACCCCGCGTCGCCTGGTCAGCCCCCTGCGGCCGTCCAGCCTGCGTCACCTGGTCGGCCCGCGCCGGGTGCTGGTCCTGATTCCCCGGATACGGAGCCGGGCGCGCGCCTCGCCTCCGACGAGGCCTGGTCGCAGGAGCCGGCAACCCTGCCGCCCGCGGCATCGTCGCCCACCCCGGTGGCCCCGCCCTATGCCGAGCCGGCCTCCAAATCTCAGTCCTTGGACGATGAGAAGTCGGTGTGACTTAGGTCACCTGGGAGTCATTCGGGCACTCTGAGGCATCGACTCGCGCCATTGGCTGCGTATCGGCGTAAAGATCGCTGTGAGTTCGCTGCCGGAACCGGTCCCGGATGGGCCCGGACAATGGTTACCGAGCGTTGATCGGCACAATCGCCGTGTGCGTCCTCCGAGGTGGGACGCCGTGTGCACGGTCACCCGCACGGGATCGGACATTGATGGTTGTGGCTCACCCGAACGGGTACCGTTGACCACCGAGGATGGGTGGGGTACGGCCGTCCGGCCAGCCTCGGGCCAGCCTTATCGGCGGGTGTTTCCTGACGTACGGCCAAAGGTGTTTTCGGGCGGTGAACGCGGTTGTTCCGGCTGCGTTCAAGGTCCGGTCCCGCCCGCGCGCCGGGGATAGGTGCTTTGAGCTGCGTCTATCCCTCACGGATCACCCTAAATCGACAACCATTCAGTAAACAATATTTCCAATAGGGCGTCGTACTGGCGATGGTCAATAGTTCCCTTTCCGCCCCGGCGGGGCGGAACGGTCCGGTTTCCGGCTGCCAGTACTCTCGATGGCAGGGAAGGACGCTACGACCTGCGTAAATTCATCGACTAAAGGGTCGTTGCACAGCGTTGTGGCGTGCTTTCATCGGGTCGTGAAGCAAGGGGACGGCAAGGGTGCCGGCGCAGCACCAGGGCCGAGCTTCGCGGCGCGGATGGCGGAGGGCCGCTGGCGGCAACGCAGCCTGACGATCGACAAATCGACAATGTGAAGCGTCTCACTCCGAGGTGTCGGATCGAGAGCTTGACGAAGTTGGACAGCGACCAGACGGCGGCTGAGGCGTTGCAGGAGGCAGAGACCGAAGTCGGTACCGAGGAATGGACGACCAGCGGAACCCGCAGGGGCTACGGGAAGTCGAAGAGATAGACCAACCCGGTGATCGATGTCGGCCTTACGGCCTGGAAGTCAGCCGGTTCGTTCCTGCTTACATGCAGGAGAATCGATGCAGTTGGTGGAAGGATGGAGATCGTGGGAACTGCGTTGGCGGAAATGACAATGCCTCAGATCTCGCCCCTCGCGGGCGAGCCGATTGAACGTGCCGACGCCGAGCGTCTGGCGGGAGTGCTCAAAGCACTCGCCGACCCCGCACGGCTGCGGCTGCTCAGCCTCATCCAGTCCGCAACGGACGGTGAGGCGTGCGTCTGCGACCTTACGGCCCCGCTCGGCCTCTCGCAGCCCACCGTGAGCCACCACTTGCGGATCCTGACCGAGGCTGGGCTCCTCGAGCGCGAGAAGCGCGGCGTGTGGGCGTATTACCGCCTGGTGCCGACGGCGATCGCGACCATCGCCGACCTGCTGACCCCGCCGCGCAAGCGGGCGACCAAGAAGGCGCGCTGAGCACTGCCCTCCGCCAGGGGGTGCAGGCACCGCCTGGCGTCACCACGTCTGCGGCGTGACGCCAGGCTTGAGGATCAGTGGGAGTTGTCGGGTGAGCTACGTCCCGGGTGATCTGGGCGACCAGCACGTGGGAGTTGTCGGGTGAGCTACGTCCCGGGTGATTTGCGCGACCAGCACGTGGGAGTTGTCGGGTGAGCTACGTCCCGGGTGATTTGCGCGACCAGCACGTGGGAGTTGTGGAGTGAACTACGTCCCCGGTGATCTGCGCGATCAGCTCGCGCATGTGGGATACGACGTGGTCCAGGCCGGCCTGGTCTGTGGATCGGGCGGCAACCTGTCGGCTCGCATCCCCGGCGAGGACGCCTGCTGGGTCACCGTGAGCGGTGCCTGGCTGGAGCGGCTGAGCCGGAGCACCTTCACGGCGGTGCGCATCTCGGACGGTGAACCGGCGACGGCTGGTCTGACGTCGGGGCATTCCGAGACGCCCGTGCCCCGCGGCCGGTCGGCGCTCGAGCCGACCAGCGAGCTCGCCCTGCATCTGGCGCTCTACCGGACGCGGGAGGACGTGAACGCGATCGTCCACCTGCACCCGCAGACGGCGCTGCTGCTGGACGCGCTGGGCGAGCACATCCGGATCGTCACCACCGACCACGCGTTCTATCTGCGCCGGGTCTCGACTGTCGCGTTCCGGCTGCCCGGCACCACCGAACTGGCCGCGCTGACCGCGGCGATGGCCGCCGACGGCACCGACTGCCTGGTGCTCAGCCAGCACGGCAGTGTGGTCATGGCCGAGTCGGTCGAGCTGGCCCACAAACGCGCCCGCAACCTGGAAGAGGCGGCGCAATTGACCTACCGCGCCCTGACCGCCGGCCGCCTGGATGGACTGCGCGAGGTCCCGGAAGAATTTCTCGACCGCCTGCAGAGCACGGCGGTCGTCACCGTCTGAGGGCCGCCGGCGTCAGCGACCGTACCGCTGATCGTCCCGCGAATGGCCGTCGTAGCGCTGGTCCTGTGGATAACCGTCGTATCCGGTCCCGGTCGGCGGCGCGAAGGGCTGGTCCGGCGGATTGCCGTCGTAGCGCTGATCCTGCTGGTGGCCGCCGCCGTAGACCTGGCCCCGGGCCGGATTTTCCGGCCGGTGCGGATCCGGCGACTGGTAAGGCTGGTCGGGGTAAGGCTGGCCGGGGTAGGACTGCTCGGGCTGGTAGGACTGGTCGTGCTGGTGCGGACGGTGCTCCTCGAACTCGTCCTGGATCGCGTCGGCGATGCCGGCCACGGTCGCCGCCGCCACCACACCGATCGCCGTCGCCGGACCGGCGTCGGCGTCCTCGCCGGCACCCTCGGCCGCCTTCCGCTGCTTCGCCTTCCGCTCCCGGATCATCTCGATCGCGATCGGCAGCACCGAGATCAGCACGATCAGCGCGACCACGGGCAGGATGTACCGGTCGATGTGGTCGCCGATCGCCTTGTAGATCGAGTCGGCCAGCAGGTACCCGATCAGCAGGATGCCGTCCGCCCACAGGACGGCGCCGACGATGTTCCACAGCAGGAACTGCCGGGCCGGCATGCCGAGCGTGCCGGCCACCGGGTTGAGGAACGTCCGCACGATGGGGATGAAGCGGGCCAGCACGACCGCCTTGGCCGGCCCGAACTTCTCGAAGTAGTACTCCGCCTTCTCCACGTACTCCCGCTTGAACAGGCGCGAGTCGGGGCGCTCGAACATCTTCCGCCCGTACCTCTTGCCCAGGAAGTGCCCGAACTGAGCGCCCGCGACCGCGAAGGCCGGCGCACCGATCAGCAGGCCCACGATGGAGATCTTGGTGCCGGCGCCGAAGATCGCGTCGGCCACCGGTGATGCCGCGATCCCGGCCAGGAACAGCAGCGAGTCACCGGGGAAGAAGAAGCCGACCAGCAGGCCGGTCTCCGCGAAGAGGATCGCCCAGACCCCGTAGAGGCCGAAGGTCTGCAACAGATCCTTCGGGTCCAGGGGGTTCAGGGCGACGTACTCGTCCAGCGCACGGAAGTCCACGGGGAGCCAGGGTACCGGGCGTTTCCTGCGGCTTGGCTGTGTGCAACCTGAGGTGTCACAACCTCGGGTCGACCGGCTCGGACTCGCAGGCCAGAACGGCGAAGACCAGTTCGTGGATGCGCCAGCCGGCCGCCCCTTCGGCCAGGCGGTCCAGGGCGGCCAGGCCGAGCCCGTGCTCACGTAGCGCCAGGTTGCGCTTGCGTCCCAGCGAGCGCCGGCGCAACCCGGCCAGTTGGTCCGGCCGGGTGTACTCCGGGCCGTAGATGATCCGCAGGTACTCGCGACCACGGCACTTCACCCCGGGCTGCACGAGCCGGCCCTTGTCGTCGACGACCTTCAGGCCGGCGTACGGCTTGACGACCATCCCCTCGCCTCCGGCCTCGGTGAGCGCCAGCCACCACTCGGTCGCCGCCGCCTCCGCCGCCTCGTCGCCCAGGTCGACGACGATCCGGCGGGTCGACGTGAACAGTTCCGGGTCGGCGGCGACGAGCCGGTCGGCCACGGCCAGATGCCACCCGTGGTCGCGGTCGGCGAACGAGACGCCCTGCCCGGCCAGCACCGCGAACGGCGCGATGGTCACCGGGTCGTCGGTCGCGTAGGTCCGGTAGGCCGCCGAGTAGCCGTCGATCTCGGCGGAACGAAGGGCGAGCCGGTCCCGGAGGGCGGACACGTCGAGACCACGCGCGGCGGCGGCCGAGACAACCGAGAGCGCGGCCGGCAGGGCGGCCCGGCCGGCCGCTCCCACCCCGGCGTACCTGGTCCGGATGAGCGAGGCCGCCTTGGCCGACCAGGGCAGCAGCTCGGTGTCGAGCAGCAGCCAGTCGGTGCCGAGCTCGTCGAAGAGCGGCTCGGCGGCGGCCCGGACCCGGTCGAGCAGCGCCGACGAGTCGGGGAAGAACGGCCGCCCGGTCCGGGTCCAGATCGCGCCGCCGGAACGGGAGACCTTGACCACCGCGCGGGAGCCCATGTGCTTCTCCTCGCACACGACCCTGGTCACGCCGGCCGCCCGGAGGTCGGCGAAGGCCGAGGCCGGGTGCTCGAGGTAGCCGTCCAGCGTCGAGGTGGAGCAGGGGGCCATGGTCGGCGGCAGCCACACCAGGGTGCCCGGGTCGATCGCGAACCGGCCCATCACCTCCAGCGCCGCCGCCGCGTTCTCGGCCGGGATCGTCGTGCGGCCGTAGCCGTAATCGATGTGCCGTCGGCCGGTCACGTCGGCGATGTCCAGTTCGTCGGCTGGGCGCGACGGGGCGACGAGCGGGCGTGCGGGCGCGTAGTACTCATGGGCGGCCGGCACCGCCACGATCTCGCGGGACGGCCAGCGCAGCGCGGTCAGGTTGCCGCCGAACACGCAGCCGGTGTCCAGGCAGATGGTGTTGTTGATCCACTCCGGGACGGGCGTGGGCGTGTGGCCGTACACGACAGCGGCCTGGCCCCGGTAGTCACGGGCCCAGGGGTAGCGCACCGGCAGCCCGTACTCGTCGGTCTCGCCGGTGGTCTCGCCGTAGAGCGCGAACGAGCGGACGCGGCCGGAGGCCCGGCCGTGGTAGGCCTCCTTCAGGCCGGCGTGCGCGACCACCAGCTTGCCCCCGTCCAGCACGTAGTGGCTGATCAGGCCCTCGATGAACCGCCGAACCTCGGCCACGAAGGAGTCGTCGGTCTTCTCCAGCTGCGAAAGGGTCTCGGGCAGGCCGTGGGTGAGCTGGACGTTGCGGCCGTTCAGCTTGCGGCCCAGCTTCTGCTCGTGGTTGCCGGCGACACACAGCGCGGTCCCGTCGGCCACCATGTTCATCACCAGGCGCAGCACGCCCGGCGAGTCCGGGCCGCGGTCGACCAGGTCGCCGACGAAGACCGCGATGCGGCCCTCGGGGTGCCGGGCCCGGTCGTGCTCGACCTGGTAGCCGAGCTTGGCCAGGAGCAGATCCAGCTCGGACCGGCAGCCGTGCACGTCGCCGATGATGTCGAACGGACCGGCCAGGTCGCGGCGGTCGTTGAACAGCCGCTCGTACCGGATGGTGGTGTTCTCGATCTCCTCCGGCCCGCGCAGCACGTGCACCTTGCGGAAGCCCTCCCGGCTCAACCGGCCCAGGGAACGCCGCAGTTCACGGGTCATCCGGCTGATCACCTGGGGGCCGAAGTCGCGGTCCGGTCGCTGCTCGGTGCGTTCCCAGGCCAGCTTCTCGGGCACGTCGAGCACGATCGCCACCGGCAGCACGTCGTGTTCCTTGGCCAGCTTGACCAGCTCGGTCCGGCCGTGCTGCTGCACGTTGGTGGCGTCGACGACGGTCAGCTTGCCGGCGGCCAGGCGTTTGCCGGCGATGTAGTGCAGGGCCTCGAACGCCTCGGCCGAGGCGGACTGGTCGTTCTCGTCGTCGGCGATCAGGCCCCGGAAGAAGTCGGAGGAGAGCACCTGGGTCGGCTTGAAGTGCTTGCGCGCGAACGTGGACTTACCGGACCCGGAGACGCCGACCAGGGCCACCAGGGCCAGGTCGGGGATGTCGATCTCGGTCATGCGTCGTCTCCTTTCCGGAAGATCGCCATCTGGGTGGGCGTACCCGTCGCATCATCGGTCTCGCCGACGCCGCGCAGCTCGACCGCGTAGCCGTAGGTCTCGCCGGTTGCGAAGGCCCAGTCCTTGAAGTCGGTGCGGGTCCACTCGAAGCGGTGGTCCGAGTGCCGCAGGCCGGTCAGCCCCTCGTAGTTGACGTTGTACTCGGCGTTCGGCGTCGTCACGACGACCGTGGCCGGCTGCGCGTGCCCGAACACGCTCGCCGCCAGCGCGGGCAGCCGGGGCTCGTCGAGATGCTCGATGACCTCCATCAGCACCGCCGCGTCGTAGCCGCGCAGCCGGTCGTCACGGTAGGTGAGCGCGGACTGGAACAGCCGGAGCCGGGCCCGCTTGCGCTCGGGCATCCGGTCCAGCCGCAGCTTGCGTTCGGCCAGCTCCAAGGCCCGGGACGACACGTCGACGCCGACGATCTCGGTGAACCGGGTGTCCTTGAGCAGGGCACCGAGCAGGGCGCCGCCACCACAGCCGAGGTCCAGGACCCGGCCCGCGCCGACCTCACGGAGCACCGCCACGATCGCGTCCCGCCGCTGCTCGGCCAGTGAGAGGCGGCGGGCGACCGGCAGCTCGGCCTCCTCGTCGGCGGCGGTGTCGGCCGGCGCGTCCACGCTGTCCGGGTCGGTCCGGTCGAGCTGCTCCAGCGCGCTCGCCGCCATCGACTTGCGGTGCACGAGGTAACGCCGGGTGATCAGGACCCTTTCCGGGTGGCCGGCCAGCCAGCCCTCACCCGAGCGGAGCAGCTTGTCGATCTCGTCCGGCGCCACCCAGTAGTGCTTGGCGTCGTCCAGGACCGGGAGCAGGACATAGAGGTGGTTGAGCGCGTCGGCCACGCGCAGGCTCCCGGTCAAGACCAGATTGAGGTACGGGCTGGGCCCGGCCAGCGGATGCGACTCTCCGACGTCGTCGAGCGGGATGGGCGTGGCCGCCACCTGCCAGCCGAGCGGGGTGAACAGCCGCTCGGCCAGCTCCGGCGTGCCGCGCAACACCGGCACCCGCAGCTCCAGCGGCAACGCCTGCTCGGCCAGCTCGGGCCGGTCCTTCGAGCGACCGCGCAACGCCGAGCGGAACACCTTGTTCAGAGCACCGGCCAGCAGGCTGGAGGCGGCGTACGGTCGGTCGTTGACGAACTGACCCAGTGCGAACGCATCCGACCGACCGCGCAACCGCTGCGGGTCGACGTCGAGCAGCAGGGCCGCCGTGCACCGCTCGTCGGTCGCCTCCGGGTACAGCACGTACGCCGTACCGGTGGGCAGGTCGGCGGTGTGCACCCGATCGGGATGCTTGACGAGCAGGTAGCCGAGGTCGGTGGCGGGGCGGTGCGTGGTGGTCAGGGTCAACAGCACCGGGACATGATCCCAGCGTGGCCGTTCCGTCGGAGACCCAATTTCCCGCCCGGTTGCCGATCTCCTCGATGACTGCGGAATACTTCGGCCTGGAGGGACAACAGTGCTGCCTCACTGACGAGCAAGTACGCGCGATCATGACCTCGCTTCGCTCGGCCATGACGCGGTCCTGCCCTCTACACGTACGGAGATCTAAGGAGTAAGTCCGATGCCCATCGCGTCCCCAGAGGTCTACCGCGAGATGCTCGACCGCGCCAAGGCCGGCGCGTTCGCGTACCCCGCGATCAATGTGACGTCCTCGCAGACCCTCAACGCCGCCCTGCAGGGGTTCACCGAGGCGGGCAGCGACGGCATCATCCAGATCTCCACCGGCGGCGCCGAGTACGTTTCCGGCCCGACCGTCAAGAACATGGTCACCGGCGCTGTCGCGCTGGCCGAGTTCGCCACCGAGGTGGCCAAGAACTATCCGGTCAACATCGCGCTGCACACCGACCACTGCCCCAAGGACAAGCTCGACAAGTACGTCCGGCCGCTGCTGGTCGTCTCGCAGGAGCGGGTCAACCGGGGCCAGGCGCCGCTGTTCCAGTCGCACATGTGGGACGGGTCGGCCGTGCCGGTCGAGGAAAACCTGCAGATCGCCGAGGAGCTCCTGGCCGAGTGCGCTAAGGCGCACATCATCCTGGAGATCGAGGTCGGCGTGGTCGGTGGCGAGGAGGACGGTGTCTCGGCCGCTATCGACGACAAGCTGTACTCCACCGTCGAGGACGGCCTGGCCACCGCGGCCGCGCTGGGTCTGGGTGAGAAGGGCGTCTACATGACCGCCCTGACCTTCGGCAACGTGCACGGCGTGTACAAGCCCGGCAACGTCAAGCTGCGCCCCGAGATCCTCAAGGAGATCCAGGAGGCGGTCGGCGCCAAGTACGGCAAGGAGAAGCCGTTCGACCTGGTCTTCCACGGCGGGTCGGGCTCGCTGCTGGAGGAGATCCACGGCGCCCTGGACTACGGCGTGGTGAAGATGAACGTCGACACCGACACGCAGTACGCGTTCACCCGCCCGGTCGCCGACCACATGTTCAAGAACTACGACGGCGTTCTCAAGATCGACGGCGAGGTCGGCAACAAGAAGGCGTACGACCCGCGGGCCTGGGGCAAGCTGGCCGAGAACGGTCTGGCCAAGCGCGTCGTCGAGGCGTGCGAGAACCTCCGCTCGACCGGCACCACCCTCTCGAAGTAATCACGCTGCCAACCGGGGACCGGTCCCGGTTGTTCGGCCGGTCTCCTTGACGGAGGCCGGCCGTTGTCGTGTTGCACGGTTACGGACTGGTATGGGTACGATCGTCCTCCGTCTCCGATGGATGGGGGTGAACGTGCTCGGTATCGATGGTTACGATCCCGTCTGGCATCACGACGCCGAAGCCCTCGCCGCTGTGCATCGCCACCGGTTCACCAAGCTCATCGGGCGTCCGCTGAAATCCGGCTGGCTGATGTGGGATGTCGCCGAGCGCGGCTGGTTCGCCGACGGCCCGGTCATCCTCCAGTTCGGCAAGACGCACGTCGAGGTAACCCACCGTAAGTTCGACGAGTGCGCTGTGACCTGGGACCAGATCGACATGCGCGTGCCGATCGACTGGTACGAGCACTTCGACTGGCGCCCCGACCCACACGTCGCCCTGCGCAACGCCCGCGGCAAGGTGCTCCGCGCGGTCAATGTCATCGAGCTGGTCACCACGGCCGAGTGGCGCCCGCGCATCCTGCACGCGGTCGAGTTCCTCTTCGACGGCGCCCGCCTCGCGGTCTACAACGCGATGGACGAGAACGGCCTCACCGACGTACCCGAAGACGAACTGCCCGTTCCCAACAACTATCGCCGCGTCCACGTTGCTTGAGTTGCCGGCTCCGCTTCGCTCCGCGGCGATTGCCCCCACGATGCCGTTGAGATGACTCGCGCTTTTCTGACGCCGGCAAAACCCGACGGGCGTCAGAAAATCACGAGCCATCTCAACGACGGGGCAATCGCGGGACGGAGTTTTGTGGCGGCCTCAACTCAGGGCCGCGACCGCCTCGTCCAAGGAGTCGGTGACGACGATCAGGTCGGACTGGTCGCCGAAGGGGGAGCGGGCCAGCAGGGGGCGGAGCAGGGCCTCGACCGGCAGCTCGGCCCAATGGTCGACGCCCAGGAAGACGAAGGCACCGGACGGGCCGTCCGTACGGTAGAAGGTCTTGGTCGCGGCCTGGAAGATCTCCTGGACCGTGCCGGCCCAGCCCGGCGCGAAGACGATCCCGCCCCGCGACAGCCGCAGGATCGAGTCCTCGCGCACCGCGTTCGAAAAGTACTTGCCGATCTGCCCGGCGAACAGATTGGCCGGCTCATGACCATAGAGCCAGGTGGGCAGGGCCAGGCCGCCGTTGGTCAGTCCTCCTTCCGCCGGGTACGCACGCCGCACGGCCAGCGCCGCGGCGGTGAACGGGTCGTGGTCGCGGAAGTCCGGTGCTTCCCGCATCGCATCGATGGCCATGCTCAGTTCCGAGAGCTCGCGATGAGAAAAGTAGGCGCCGAGATTCGCGGCTTCCATCACACCGGGACCGCCGCCGGTGACGATCAGCCGGCCGCTGCCGGCCAGCCGCCACGACAACTCGGCCGCCATCCGGTAGGCCGCCGACCCGCGCGGCTCGGCGTGGCCGCCCATGATCCCGACCGGCCGGGGCGTGTTCGCGTCGTGCGTGGCGGCCCAGCCGGACAGCGCCTTGCCCAGCGCGTTGTCGATGCCGGCGTCGTGCAGCCGCTGCGCGATCGCCTCCCGGATGTCTGGAGTCGCCCCGCCATGGTCGAGGAAGTGCTGGTAGACGACGGTGTCGTACATCCCGGCGAAGCCTTTTTCCCCGAACCCGGCGGCGAGATCCTCAGGCGTGTAGAGCATGGCCGGATGGGTCGGGTACGGCCGCGTCTCGAAGGGCGGGACCACGTGCGCGCCCCGGCGGGTGAGATCGATCTCAACCTCGTCGGAGGCCATGTGGCAGCCGAGGAACAGCGTCTCGCGTACGTCGACGCCGGTGAAGTCCGGTGGGTCGACATCCAGCCGCAGGCCCAGCAGGACCAGGCCGGCCAGCGAGCGCTTGGCGTGATGGGTGTCGAACTCGGCACGCGACTCGATCTCGTCGGCGGTGGCGTCGAACGGCTGATCGCCACCAACCACGGGCTGCAGGGGGTCACCGGACATGCCGGTAGGTTACTGAGTCATGCACAACCTTCTCCCCGAGCCGCCCGCCACGCTGCTGCCGGCCCAGGACGACGCCGATGCCGCGCTGGCCGAGGCGCGCGGCGTGGGCACCGCCGAGGCGTACGCCACGGTCGCCGCTCGCTTCCCGTCGTTCAGCGGGGCGTGGGCCGCGCTGGCCGAGCTGGCCCTGGCCGCCGCGCAGCCGGTGACCGCCTACGCGTACGCCCGCACCGGTTACCACCGCGGCCTGGACGCCCTGCGCCGCAACGGCTGGAAGGGCCATGGCCCGGTCCCCTGGTCGCACGAGCCCAACCAGGGATTCCTGCGCTGCCTGCACGCCCTGTCACTGGCCGCCGACGCGATCGGTGAGGCCGACGAGGCGGCCCGGTGTGCTCAGTTCCTCCGCGACAGCGACCCGGCCGCCGCCGACGCCCTCAGCTGAGACGGGTTATCAAACCGCCGCGGTCAGAAACTTCGTCAGCTCGGCCGCGAACAGCTCCGGCGCGGTGTGGGTCGCGAAGTGGGACTGGCCCGGCAATACCACGCGTGTCGCTTTCGGTATCGCTGCGGCCAGGGCGTCCATCGTGGCCGGCATCGGTGCCCAGGTGTCCCCGCCCTGCATGATCAAGGTGGGGACACTGACGGCGGCCCAGCGGCTGACGGCCGGGTCGTCGGCGGCCATCGCCTCCAGGTCGTGCAGGCACCCGATCGCCTCCCGCGGGTCGCCCTCGATCTCACCGTCGCCCAGCATCGCGGCGGGCACCCGAGCCACCTGCTCGGCGAAGAGCCGGTTGGCCGCGCCGATGCGCCCCTCGTGGACGAGCCGGCGGTACGGCTTCAGCGCGGTTCCGTCGCCGGCCGCGAACAGTGGAGGCTCGAACAGCGCGACCGACCGGGCCTCGGCCGCGCCGTGCAGGGCGACCATGGCGCCGTACGACGCCCCGACGACGTGGGCTTCGCGTCCGGTGGCGGCGATGGCGGCCCGCAGGTCGGCCACGTCGTCGTCGAAGATCTTCGGGCGCCGGCACGTGTCGCTCGGGGCGTAGCCGCGTCGCGCGTACACCCAGAGCTCGAATTGTTCCTCGAGGTAGGGCGCGATCGGATCGAACGAGTCGAGCCCGCCGGCCGAACCGTGCACGAGGACGACGGCCGGCCCGCGGCCCTGTCGCCGCACCGCCAGCCGGGTCCCGTCGGCCGAAGTGATGGTCAGTTCCACACGCGGGAGTCTCGCACCGGCTCGGCCGGCCCCGCATCCGAATAGGTGCCGGCCCGGCGGCGGCGTTCGAGCAGGGCGGCCGCCGCGTACCCGCCGCCGCCGGCCAGCGCGAGGACCCAGAACAGTCCGGCCGAGCCGAGGAAGAGCCCAGCCGCCGAGATCAGGGCCAGCCACACGCCGAGCCCCCAGTGCAGGACGTTGCGGCGGGCCGCGCCCTCGCCGAAGTAGAGCAGGCCCACGACCAGGCCCGAGCCGGCCGGCATGAGCACGGTTCGCAGGTCGGCCGCCGTTGGCGAGAGGCTCAGCGCGGCCAGGGCCAGGAACAGCGCCCCGAACCCGACGATCCAGGACAGCCCGAGAAGCTGGCCGGCCAGCCGGTCGGACCGGTCGGCGCCGCGCTGGGCCCGGGCGGCGGCGAGGGTGGCGGCGACGCTGCCGGCGGCCAGCCCGGCGATGAGGATGGCCTGCGGCAGCCAGCCGGGCATGGCCACCAGGGGGTTGGTGCCTTGGGCGAGGGCGGTGGCGCCATGACCGAGGACGTACGCGAGGCCGAAGCTGACGTAGGTGGCGAAGTTATTCACATCACCGGGGCGGGTGGCGGCGATGGCGGTCATGGCGAGGGCTCCTGTCGGGAGGGAGGCGCGGCGTCGGCCTGTGTATGGCGAGGGCTTTTGTCGGGAGGGAGGCGCGGCGTCGGCCTGTGTATGGCGAGGGCTCCTGTCGGGGAGGGAGGCGCGGAGTCGGCCTGTGTATGGCGAGGGCTTTTGTCGGGAGGGAGGCGCGGCGTCGGCCTGTGTATGGCGAGGGCTCTTGTCGGAAGGAAGCGCGGCGTCGGCCTGCGAAACGAAACTGTTTCGTTTCGCAGGGAGGGAGGGATGGATGGCGGTGGGTCAGGGGACGATGACGACCTTGCCGGTGACGGTGCGGGATTCGGCCAGCGCGAGGGCGGCGGCCGTTTCGGCCAGCGGGAACTCGGCGGCGATCTCGGGAACCACGACGCCGTCGGCCACCAGCCGCAGCACCTGGGTGAGGTCTTCGCGCAGCCGGCGCTGGAACGAGGCCCGGAAGCGGCGGCCGGCCCAGAAGTTGTAGAAGGTCGCCCGGCGTCCGTTGGGCAGCAGGTTCCACAGCTGGATCCGGGCGAACGACCTGAGCACGGGCAGCTGCGAGTTGCCCTCGTCGTTCTTGGTCGCCGCGGTGCCGTACGAGACGAGCGTCCCGCCGCGCCGCAGCAGCCGCCACGACTCGGCCAGGGCCGGCCCGCCGACGTGGTCGAACACCGCGTCCACGCCGGTCGGCGCGAGCTCGCGGATCTGCTCGTACATGCGCCGCGGGTCGCGGTAGTCGACCGGCTCGGCGCCGAGCCGGCGAACGGTCGCGTGGTGGCGCGGCGAGGCCGTGCCGATCACCCGGAGGCCGGCGTGCCGGGCCAGCTGCACCAGCGCCGAACCGACGCCGCCGTTGGCCCCGAGCACGACGATCGTTCCGCCCGGCCGCACCCGGGCCTGGCGGTGGAGCATCTGCCAGGCGGTGATCCCGTTGACCGCCATGGTCTCGGCCGCGGCGGCGGACACCCCGGCCGGCACCGGGATCAGATCGCCCGCGGCCACCAGCAGGTGGCTGGCCCAGCCGCCGATCTTGAGCACGGCTGCGAACCGCAGCCCGACCAGAGCCGGGTCGACGCCCGGGCCGGTCGCCGCCACGGTGCCGACCGCGTCGTACCCGGGCACGAAGGGGAAGGCGGGCTGGTCGTAGTACTTGCCGCGGCGCATCTGCTGCTCGGCGAAGGAGACGCCGGTGGCCTCCATCCGCAGGACGACCTGGCCCGCGCCGGGTGCCGGCAGCTCTCGGTCGCGCACCTGCAGGCCGCTCGGCTCGACCTTGCCCGGCATCACGATCTCGCTGGTCTTCATCACGTTCTCCTTGGCTACGTCCGTGTGCTTACATTCGTAAACATACGACCGTAGGCGCAGAGGAGGCAAGGGGTAACGCCCCTAAGTTTTCAGGTGTAAGCTGACGGGCGTGACAGAACAGGTGCGTACGCGGAACCCGCGCGGCGAAGGCGGACGGCTACGAGACGAGATCGTGGCCGCGGCGGTCGAGCTGCTCGACGAGACCGGCGACCAGAGCGCGATCACGCTGCGGTCGGTCGCCCGCCGGGTCGGCATCGCGGCCCCATCGATCTACCGGCACTTTCCCGACCAGCCGGCCATCATGCTGGCCGTCGTCCGGCAGCACCTGACCGAGCTCGAGTCGGTGCTCCGAGCCGCGGTGGTGGCGGCCGGCGCCGACGCCCGGCAGAAGCTGATGTTCCTCAGCCACGCCTACCTGGGCTTCGCCGAGCAGCACCCGGAGCGTTACCGCGTGATGTTCGGCGGGGTGTGGAAGCCCGCCCTCGGCGAGTCCTCGGTGACCGCGGCCGACCTGGCCGGGCTCGGCGACGCGACCCTCGGCCTGCTCACCGCCGCCGTCGAGGCCTGCGTCGCCGCCGGAGACTCGGCCAGCACCGAACCGTACGCCGACGCGGTCGCCCTCTGGCTCGGCCTGCACGGCCTGGCCCACCAGCGCAGCGTCAGCGCGGTCTTTCCGTGGCCGGCCGACATGGCCGACCGCATGATCAGATCCCTGGCCCACCTGCGAGCGTGACCGGCTCGGCCCGCAGCTGTTCGCAGTGCTTCACAGGCCCTCGGCGACCGCGGCGGCGATCTTCAGCCAGGCGTCCTTCGTGCCGTTGGAGAGGGCGCCGTAGCGGATCGGCTCACCCGAGTCGATGACCTTCTCGTACGGGGCCAGCAACACCGCCCGGGTACGCGCGGCGAAGTGGCGCTGAATGGCCGGCAGGTCGATGTCCTTGCGGGTGGTCGGCATGGTCACCACGCTGACCGCTTGGCGGACCAGACGCTGGCGGCCGGTCTGCTCGAGATGGTCGAGCATCCGGGCCGCGGTCTCGGCCGAGTCGTTCCGGGCCGACATGGTGATCACCAGCTGGTCGGTGGCGTCCATCGACGCCTGCCAGTTCTGGGCCCGGACGTTGTTGCCGGTGTCCACGAAGATCAGCTTGTAGAAGCGGCTGACGATCTCGCGGATCTCGGCGAACGCGCTGGCCGTGAGCATCTCGCCGGCCGTCGCGGACTCGTCCGAGGCGAGTACGTCGAACATGCCCTCGCCCTGCGCCCGCACATACTGCGACAGGTCACCGACCCGGCCGTGCGAGCCACGGAACAGGTGCAGGTCGCGCATCATGTCGCGGACCGTACGAGCGTGGAAGTCTTGCTGGGCGCGCATGCCCAGAGTGCCCTGGGTCTCGTTGTTGTCCCAGGCCAGCACGTACCCGCCGCGCTTCTGCCCGAACGTCATGGCCAGCAGCAACACGGCCACGGTCTTGCCGGCGCCGCCCTTCGGGTTGACCACCGTCACCTGGCGCAGCCCGCCGAAGTTGCGGCGGACCATCTCGACGTCCTGTTTGTACTCCCGCTCGTACTTGCCGGGGGCCAGCCGGACCAGGCCCATCGTGCCCTTCTGCAGGATCGCGCGGGCGCCCATGGTCGCGCTCGGCTCGGCCGGCTTGGCCAGGCGGCGGCGGGCGAACTCCTCGGCTGTGGGCGTGCCGTCGGTGCCCCACGGGACCTGTTGGTAGGGGTCTTCGGGCGGGGCCTGGTGGGCGGCGTGCGGGTCGACCTGCGGCGGGTACGGGCCGGGGCGCTGCTGCTGAGCCTGCGGCGGCGGGCCGGGCTGGTGCTGTTGCGGCGGCCCGGCGTAGTGCTGCGGCGGGCCGGGCTGTTGTTGCTGTGGTGCGCCGGGGTGTTGTTGCTGCGCCGGACCGGGCTGGTGCTGCGGCGGGCCGGGCTGGTGCGGCGGGGCGCCATGCGGAGGTTGCCCGGGCTGGTGTGGGGGTTGCGGCTGCGGGCCCGGCGGCCGGTAGACCGGGCCGGTGCCGTCCTCGGCCTGCGGACGCGGTGGGGGAACGCTGGCGGTCGCCCGGGCACGCTCCTCGGGATGCGGCGCGGGCGGCGGGGGAGCGGTGGGACCAGCGGACACCGGGCCGGAAGAAGGAGCCGGGGAAGCACGTCGCTGTTGCGGCGGCTGGGCCCAAGGAGAGTCAGGGGCCGGTTTCTCGTCCGGGTCCGGCGGCGACGAGGGATCGTCCTCGGTGGAGCCGAGGCTCGCCCAAGGGGTCGACGCGGAAGGCGAACCCGAAGGCGACGCGGAAGGCGGACCCGAAGGCGACGCGGAAGGCGGACCCGAAGGCGACGCGGAAGGCGGACCCGAAGGCGACGCGGAAGGCGGACCCGAAGGCGACGCGGAAGACGAACCCGAAGGCGACGCGGAAGACGAACCCGAAGGCGGACCCGAAGGCGAACCCGAAGGTGGTGCCGAGGCCGACCCGGAACGTGGCGCGGACGGCGAGGCGGGGGGCGAACCCGACGGCGGCGCGGAAGGCGAGCCGGGCTGCGGCGGGACCGGAGGCGGCGGCCCAGACTGCGGTGGGACCACCTGGGACGGCATCGACGGTGGTGGGACCGGCGGCGGCACCGAGACGGAGGTCACCGGCCGGGGAGGAGGCGTCTCGTGCGGCACCGGCCGCCCACCGTGCACCGGAGCACTGGCGACCGTGGCGTCCAGCTCTTCCGGCGGCCAGAACGGTTCCACATCCCGGTCGGGCGTGGCGCCGTTGCTCGAGCCCGGGACGTAGACGCGGTCGGCGTTCTCGTCCTCCACGAATCTTCCTCCCCCGAAACCCGGAAACCGGTAAACCCGCAAACCTGTAAATCGCAAACCCGCAAACCCGCAAGATTGCCTACTACCTCAGCCTTGCACAGCGGCTCCGGCCGCGTACACCGCCCACGCTCCGGGTTCGGTCCACCACGATCGTTTCCGGCTGGTCGAGCCGCCGACGCCGTCGTCGAGGAACTGCACCTCCCCGTCGCGGGGCAGCACGGCCACGGCACGGCCGCGGACGCGACGCACTTCTACCCGTACCCGCGCCGGCCGGAACCTCTTGCGGGCAACCACCGGGACCGCCACCGCCACCTCGACCCGCCCGTCGGTGGGGTCGCCGTCGGACAGCAGCCGCAGGCCGTCGAACTCGGCGTAGCCCGCCCCGTTGCCGATCGCGCAGGCCAGGATGGGGTCGCTGCCGTCGGAGAGGACCGCGTCGTCGACCTCGATCCGGCCGCGCCACGGCACCGCGCGCCCGTCGTCGTCGGCGCCACCGATCAGCGCGCCGTCGATGGTGACCGAGCCGCCGTCGTTGCGGAGCAGGTCGAGGCGGCGCACCGAGTCGCCGAGCACCGCCGCGGCGACCTGTTGCGGCGTACGCGGAAGACCCAGCTGGGCGGCGAGATCGCTGGTCGAGGCCGGGTCGAGGGGCAGGATCGCCAGCGGCGGCAGGTCGGGCACGGTGCGGTTGGCGGCCAGGTCGTCAGGCCGTTTGCTGGGCGGCGGAGCGTACCGGCGGACGAGCCGGCGCACGACGGCGCGCAACTGACCGTCGGTGGCCGCGGCGACCACCAGCCGCTGTTCCGTCTCCGCGGACGGCCAGGTCAGGCCGTCGGCTCGCGCCGGGCCGTCGAACCGCGCGAGCACGTCGTCGATTTCCGCGTCCGAGTGGGCGGTCACGGTCTCGACGCGCGCGCCGGCTCGGCGCAACTCATCCGCACAAACCAGGACGGGGGTACGCGGTGAGCACGCTTCCCCGCAGCCCTCGCACCCCGAACCGCCCTCGGCCAGGCTCAGCACCACGACGTCGGACATGATCAGAGCACCGGGTGCCGCTCGATCACGGCCTCGCGACCGGGGCCGACGCCCACGATGGAGATCCGCGCGCCGATCCGGGCCTCGACGAACTCGACGAAGTGCTGCGCGTCCTTGGGCAGGTCCTCGAAGCGCCGGCAGCCGGTGATGCTCTCCTTCCAGCCGGGCAGCGTCTCGAAGATCGGGATCGCGTGGTGGAAGTCGGTCTGGCTCAGCGGCATCTCGTCGTGGCGGACGCCGTTCACCTCGTAGGCCACGCAGACCGGGATCTCGTCCAGGTCGTCGTAATTGTCGAGTTTGGTCAGAGCGAAGTCGGTGACGCCGTTGATCCGCTGCGCGTACCGGCCGATGACCAGGTCGAGCCAGCCGATCCGGCGCGGGCGGCCGGTCGTGGTGCCGTACTCCTGGCCGACGTCACGCAGGTAGTCGCCAAACTTGTCGTGCAGCTCGGTCGGGAACGGCCCCTCGCCGACCCGCGAGGTGAACGCCTTGAGCACGGCGACCACCCGGTCGACCCGGGTCGGCGGGATGCCGGTGCCGGTGCAGGCGCCCCCGGCGGTCGCGTTCGAGCTGGTCACGAACGGGTACGTGCCGTGGTCGACGTCGAGCAGGGTGGCCTGGCCGGCTTCGCACAGCACGACCTTGCCGTCGTCCAGCGCCTGGTTGAGCTCGAGCGCGGTGTCGCCGACCATCGGGCGCAGCCGCTCGACGTAGGACAGCAGCTCGTCGATCACCTCGGCCGGCTTGATCGCCGTCCGGTTGTAGATCTTCGTGAGGACCTGGTTCTTGAACGAGAGCGCCGCCTCGACCTTCTGCCGGAGGATCGACTCGTCGAAGAGATCCTGCACGCGTACGCCGAGACGGTTCATCTTGTCGGCGTATGTCGGCCCGATGCCCCGCCCGGTCGTCCCGATCCGCCGCTCGCCCAGATAGCGCTCGCTGACCTTGTCCAGCGACCGGTTGTAGGACGGGATCACGTGTGCGCTGGAGCTGATCCGCAGCCGCGACGTGTCGAAGCCGCGCGCCTCGAGCCCGTCGATCTCCTCGAACAGCACCGACAGGTCGACCACGACGCCGTTGCCGATGACCGGGATGACGTTGGGTGACAGGATGCCGCTCGGCAGCAGGTGCAGAGCGTACTTTTCGCCATTGATCACGACGGTGTGACCGGCGTTGTTGCCGCCGTTGAACTTGACGACGTAGTCGAGGCGGTCGCCCAGCAGGTCGGTCGCCTTGCCTTTGCCCTCGTCGCCCCACTGGGCGCCGACCAACACGATCACTGGCACTCTTCTGATTGCCTTCCGTCGCGTACCTCGTACGCGGGAATGCCCGGGTACTGCCGAAGTTTACCCTCGGTAGGATCGTCGGCTGTGCGCGTCCTTTTGATCGGGTCCGGTGGGCGGGAACATGCCCTCGCCGTGAGCCTCGCCGCCGACCCCGCCGTCGACCAGCTGATCGCCGCCCCCGGCAACCCCGGCATCGCCCAGGTGGCGACGCTGCGCCCGGTCACCGCGACCGACCCCGCCGCCGTGGCCGCGCTGGCCGTCGAGGTGGCGGCCGACCTGGTCGTGATCGGACCGGAGGCGCCGCTGGTGGCCGGGGTCGCCGACGCCGTACGAGCCAAGGGCATCGCCTGTTTCGGCCCGTCCGCGGCGGCCGCCCGGTTGGAGGGCTCGAAGGAGTTCGCCAAGTCGGTGATGGCCGCGGCGTCGGTGCCGACCGCGCGTTACCGGGCGTGTTCCTCCCCGGACGAGGTCTCGGCCGCGCTGGCCGAGTTCGGCCCACCGTACGTGGTCAAGAACGACGGTCTGGCCGCCGGCAAGGGTGTCGTGGTCACGTCCTCGACCGCGGAGGCGCTCGCCCACGCGGCCGAGTGTGGCCAGGTCGTCGTCGAGGAATACCTGCCCGGCCCCGAGGTGTCACTGTTCGTGGTGACCGACGGGACGACGGCGCTGCCCCTGATGCCGGCCCAGGACTTCAAGCGTGTCGGCGACGACGACGAGGGTCCGAACACCGGCGGCATGGGCGCGTACGCCCCGCTGGACTGGGCGCCGGCCGACCTGGTCGAGCGCGTGCTGCGGGAAACCGTCGAGCCCACCCTGGCCGAGATGCGTGCGATGGGTACGCCGTTCGCCGGCCTGCTCTACGTCGGCCTGGCGCTGACCCCCGGCGGCCCGAAGGTGATCGAGTTCAACGCCCGTTTCGGCGACCCCGAGACCCAGGTCGTGCTGGCCCTGCTGGCCACGCCCCTGGCCGGCCTGCTGCACGCGGCGGCCACCGGCACCCTGGCGTCGCATCCGCCGCTGACCTGGTACCCCGGCGCCGCGGTCACGGTCGTCGTGGCCAGCCACAACTACCCGGCCACTCCGCGCACCGGCGACGTCATCACCGGCGCCGAACGCCCCGGTGTCATTCACGCCGGCACGTCCCGCCGCGCTGACGGCGCCCTGGTGTCGGCCGGTGGCCGCGTGCTCTCGGTGACCGCCACCGGCGCCGATCTGCCGGCGGCCCGCGCCGCGGCCTATGCCCTGGTCGGCGACGTCGCGCTGGACGGTGCTCACCACCGCACCGACATCGCCCTGAAGGCCGCGCGGGGCGAGGTCACGATCCCGGCCTGAGGCGCGAACGGCGTCCGGGTGACACCCGGACGCCGTTCGGAAGCGAAGGTCAGGCCTTGGGGATGTCGAAGAGCTTGGCGACCTGGGCGGCCAGGGCGAGGTCGCCCTTGGCCTTGATCTTGCCGGTCATGAACATCATCATCGGGTTGCCGTCGCCGGAGACGACCTTGAGGAAGGTGACCGGGTCCATGGTCATGGCCAGCTTGGGGTCGCGAGCGGGCTGGTTGGTGACTGTGCAGGCGCCGTTCTCGATCACCGTCTCGTAGGTGTCGTTGCTGCCGCCGGCGCCGCCGGTGATGATCCAGTGGATCACGGCCTCGGTGTTGCCGGCGCGGTCGGCGCGGAAGAGCGAGGGCATGCGGTTGAAGATCTCGTCGAGGATCTTGCCGCGGTTGTCACCGGCCATGAATTCGGCGATCTGTGCGTCCGGCGTGGCCTTGACCAGCTGAGCGAATTCCTTCGGGCCGAGGGCCGCGAGGGACTCCGGGGTGAATTCAGTCATCGTGCGGACCTTTCGGATCATCGGGTGATGCGTATTGGTGCTCAGAGCGCTCTGAGCACCAATACGCATCACCTGGGACGCTGACGCTACTCGCCAGTAACCCTAGCGAGAACATTCCATTTGCGCGCAGTTTGCCACCCCCAAAGAACCGTTGGACAGTCGACCCTCCGGCGTGTCAGACTCCCAAACATGTCTTTGGGGGAAGAGGACAACAAAGCCGCGCTCCGCGCCCTGGCCCATCCCGTGCGGCTGCAGATCATGTCCCTGCTGACCAGCGCGCCACTGACCGCCGCCGAGGTCGCCCGCGAGCTCGACCTGACCCACGCCAACGCCAGTTACCACCTGCGCACCCTGCACGCCGGCGGCATGATCGTGCTGGCCGGCGAGGAGAAGATCCGGGGCGGCGTGGCCAAGCGCTACCGCTACGAGCCGGCCGAGGACCGCGGCGTCCCGGCGACCCCGGAAGGCAACCGGGTGATATTCGTGGCCGCCGCCAACGAGCTGATCCGCCGCACCGCCGAGGGGAAGTTCGACGGCCCCAAGGTGATGGCCGACGCCGAGGTCTGGGTCGACCCGTCCGACTGGAAACGAATCAAGGAGGCCATCGGCGAGCTGGCGATCGAACTGCACCTGGCGGCCAAACCGCCGCGTACCCCCGGAACTGTCCGCACGTCGACCACCGTGGCGATGTTCGACATGGAGGCCGGCCGGTGATCCAGGGGTCGCTCGCCCCGCTCCGGCTCCCGGCCTATCGCGCCTGGATCATCGGCCGGGCCACGAACGCGTTCGGCAACAGCATCGCACCGATCGCCCTCGCCTTCGCCGTGCTCGACATCAGCGGGTCGGCCAGCGACCTGGGCCTCGTAATCGGCGCTCGTACCCTGGTCAACGTCCTGTTCCTGCTGTTCGGCGGCGCGCTGGCCGACCGCGTACCCAAGAACGTGCTGATGGTCGGCGCCTCCCTGGCCGCCTTCGCCAGCCAGGCCGCCGTGGCGGCGCTAGTGCTCACCCACACCGCGACGATTCCGCTGCTGATGCTGCTGTCCGGCGTCAACGGCATGGTCGCCGCGCTCTCCATGCCGGCCTCGTCGGCGATCATCCCGCAGATCATTCCGGGCGAGATCCGTCAGCAGGCCAACGCGCTGGGCCGGCTGTGCCTCAACGGCGCCATGATCCTGGGCGCGCCGATCGGTGGCGTCCTGGTCGCGGCGGTCGGCCCGGGCTGGGGCATCGGGGTCGACGCGGCCACCTTCCTGCTCGCCGCACTGTGCTTCGCCCTGATCAAACTGCCACCGGAACCGGTACGGGAGCCGTCGGAGCGGACCGGCATCGTCCACGATCTGCGGACCGGCTGGTCGGAGTTCCGCAGCCGGACCTGGCTGTGGGCCGTCGTGGCCAGTTTCTGTGTGCTCAACGCGTCGCTGATCGGCGGCATGTTCGTGCTCGGGCCGGTGATCGCCGACCACACCATCGGGCGGCAGGCCTGGGGTTTCGTGCTCGCCGCGGAGACCGCGGGCATGATCGTCGGGGCGCTGATCGCGATCCGCCTGCGGGTCCGGCGGCTGCTCTTCCTCGGGGTGGCCTGCACGATCTTCATGGCGCTGCCGGTGTTCGTGCTGGGTGTCTATCCGCACCTGGCCTTGATGGCCGCCGCCGGGTTCGTCACCGGGGTCGCGGTCGAACAGTTCGCGGTGGGCTGGGAAACGACGATGCAGGAGCACGTGCCGGGCGACAAGCTGGCCCGGGTCTATTCGTACGACATGGTCGGCTCGTACCTGGCCATACCCATCGGGCAGGTCTCGGTCGGTCCGCTCGCCGACCACATCGGTCTGCGACCGACCCTGATCGGCCTCTCCGGCCTGATGGTGCTGGCGGTGGCCGGCATGCTGGCCAGCCGCGACGTTCGTCACCTGGCGCACGAGCTCCCGAAGGCCGACCAACCCACCGTGACAGAATCCGTGCCGTGACGATCCCCGATGTTCTCGCCGCCCGGTATGCGTCGGCCGACCTGGTCGCCCTCTGGTCGCCGGAGGAAAAGGTGCGGATGGAGCGCCGGCTCTGGGTGGCCGTGCTGCGTGCGCAGGGCGAGCTCGGCGTCGAGGTGCCCGACGGCGCCATCGAAGCGTACGAAGCGGTGCTCGACCAGGTCGACCTGGGCAGCATCGCCGCGCGTGAGCGGGTCACCCGGCACGACGTGAAGGCGCGGATCGAGGAGTTCAGCGCGCTGGCCGGCTTCGAGCAGGTGCACAAGGGGATGACCTCCCGCGACCTGACCGAAAACGTCGAGCAGCTGCAGATCCGGGCGTCGCTCGAGCTGATCCGCGAGCGGGTGGTGGCCGCGCTGGCCCGGCTCTCCGCGCTGGCCGTCGAGCACAGCGACCTGACCATGACCGGCCGGTCCCACAACGTCGCGGCTCAGGCCACCACGCTCGGGAAACGTTTCGCCTCGGCCGCCGAAGAGCTGCTCATCGCGTACGAGCGACTCGACGATCTGATCGCGCGCTATCCCCTCCGCGGCCTCAAGGGTCCGGTCGGCACCGCCGCCGACCAGCTCGACCTGCTCGACGGCGACCCGGCCGCGCTCGCCTCGCTCGAGGCCAGCGTGGCCCAGCACCTGGGCTTCGAACGGGTGCTCAGCTCGGTCGGCCAGGTCTATCCGCGTTCGCTCGACTTCGACGTGGTGTCCGCGCTGGCCCAGGTCGTGGCCGGCCCGTCGTCGCTGGCCACCACGATCCGGCTGATGGTCGGGCAGGAACTGGTCACCGAGGGCTTCAAGCCGGGCCAGGTCGGTTCGTCGGCGATGCCGCACAAGATGAACACGCGCTCGTCCGAGCGGGTCAACGGGCTGGCGGTGATCGTCCGCGGCTACCTGTCGATGGTCGGCGAGCTGGCCGGCGACCAGTGGAACGAGGGCGACGTGTCGTGCTCGGTGGTCCGCCGGGTGGCCCTGCCGGACGCGTTCTTCGCCACCGACGGGCTGTTCCAGACATTCCTGACCGTGCTCGACGAGTTCGGCGCGTACCCGGCGGTCATCGCTCGTGAGCTCGACCGTTTCCTGCCCTTCCTGGCCACCACCAAGATCCTGGTCGGCGCGGTGCGCAAGGGTGTCGGGCGCGAGACCGCGCACGAGGCGATCAAGGAGCACGCGGTCGCGGTGGCGCTGGCCATGCGCGAGAAGGGTACGGCCGACAACGACCTCTTCGACCGGCTCGCGCTGGACGGCCGGCTCGGTCTCACCCGCGGCGAGATCGATGACCTGGTCGCCGACCGGGGTGCCTTCGTCGGGGCGGCGGCGGCGCAGGTGGCGGCCGTCGCGCAACGGATCTCCGACGTCGTCGCGCTTCACCCCGACGCGGCTTCCTACCGGCCCGCGCCGATTCTCTGAACGGGGGTTGATGCCGCCGGGGCGGGGCGGATCGTGGGTCACACCCTGCCCCGGCGGAGCCCTTCTTCCTCAGATGCCGGCGACCTGGGTGATCCAGGCCCGGTTGTACGCGACGCTGCCGTAGTACTGGTTGGCCGTGCCGTCGGCGGTGCTGGCCACGCCGACCTGCGCGCCGTTGTAGACCTGCGGACCGCCGGAGTCGCCGCGCCAGGCGTTGCCGTTGACCCGGGTGCTGCCGATCGCCCGGCCACCGTACGCGTCGGTCTGGTTCGTGCTGGTCACCCGGACCGTCGCGGTCTTCAGCGCGGACGAGGCGTCACAGCCGCTGTAGCAGGTCATGCCCCAGCCGTAGATCGAGTTGGTCGAGCCCACCGGCGGGTACGCGCCGCTCAGCGGCATGTACGAGGTGGAGACCGAACTGCTCAGGCGCATCAGCGCGAGGTCGTTGCGGGTGGTGGTGGAGCTCACCGTACGGGTCACGCCGCCGGAGGCTCGGTTGACGCTGCCGACCCGTACCGACATCGTGCCGCTGATGCAGTGCCGGGCGGTGAGCACGTAGTTGGCCGAGATGATCGTGCCAGAGCAGGTGAAGCTGCCGTTGCTGAAGACGGCCGCGGCCCACGGGGCGGAGGAGACGGTGCCGCCCCCGATGATCTGGGGTGTGATCGGGTCGGCGGCCGCGACGGCGGCCGAGGGGATGGCGAACGCGCTGGTGAGCGCGGCGGCCAGCGAAGCGACGAGGATGCGGCGGCGCATTCCGGGGCTCCTTTGTAGGGGAAGGGTGGTCCTCGGAACGTACTTGCGGGTAATGACCGTGCCTAGAACCCACTTGACCCCTATCACCGTGTGATGACCTCGCTGATTTGGCGATCATCACACTGCGCCACCGCCGGCTCGCTGACCTCGCAGGTCAGGGCCGTTCGGGTCGGCTGCGCGACACCTGCCGACGGACGTGCCGCGGGGGCGACAGGGTAGGCTTTCGGCTGCTCGCCCCTTATCAGGGGCACACCCAAACTGCGCACCTACACAGTCAGGAGTGCCCGTGGCTCGCGTCGTCGTCGACGTCATGCTCAAGCCGGAGATCTTGGATCCGCAGGGCCAGGCGGTCGCGAACGCGCTGCCTCGCCTCGGCGTGACCAGTGTCTCCTCGGTTCGCATCGGCCGCCGGATCGAAATCGAGTTCGACGGCGAACCCGACCTCGAAACGGCCCGTGAGATCGCTGACAAGCTGCTCGCCAACCCGGTCATCGAGGACTTCGTCGTCACTACCTCGGACGCCGAGGTCGCATAACTATGCGTATCGGTGTGGTCACTTTCCCGGGCTCGCTCGACGACGGGGATGCGGCCCGCGCGGCCCGCATCGCCGGCGCCGAGGTGGTCCGGCTCTGGCACGGCGACCCTGACCTGCACGACGTCGACGCGGTCGTGCTGCCCGGCGGCTTCTCCTACGGCGACGCCCTGCGCTGCGGTGCCATCGCCCGGTTCGCCCCGGTGATGGAGTCGCTGGCCGACGCCGCCCGCGGTGGCCTGCCGGTGCTGGGCATCTGCAACGGCTTCCAGATCCTCTGCGAGGCACACCTTCTCCCCGGCGCGCTGACCCGCAACCAGCACCTACACTTCCGCAACCGTGACCAGTTCCTGCGGGTCGAGTCCACCTCGACCTCCTGGACAGGCGCCTTCACCGCCGGACAAGAGATCCTGATCCCGGTGAAGAACGGCGAGGGCTGCTTCGTGGCCGACGAGCGCACCCTCGACCAGCTCGAGGCCGAGGGGCGCGTGGTCGCGCGCTACACCCGCGGCAACCCGAACGGTTCGCAGCGCGATATCGCCGCGATCACCAACGAGGCCGGCAACGTCGTCGGCATCATGCCGCACCCGGAACACGCGGTGGAGGCGCTGACCGGCCCGTCACTCGACGGCCTGGGCTTCTTCACCTCCGTCCTGCGGGCCCTGGCTGGGGCGACCGCGGGCGGTCAGCTCTCAGGGGGACAGAGCCGATGACGGCGCAGCAACAGTCCGGGTTCGCCGCGACGGACGTGCTCATCAACGAGTTCGGCGACGGCCCCGACACCGTCGAGCAGGCCCGCGAGACCCCCGAGGAGCTGCAGCCGCACACCGAGCTCGGCCTCAAGGACGACGAGTACGACCGCATCCGCCAGATCCTCGGCCGCCGTCCCACGGCCTCCGAGCTGGCCATGTATTCCATCATGTGGAGCGAGCACTGCTCGTACAAGTCGAGCAAGGTGCACCTGCGCCAGTTCGGTGAGAAGACCCCGAAGAACACCCGGATGCTGGCCGGCATCGGCGAGAACGCGGGCGTCGTGCAGATCTCCGACGAGCACGCGGTCGCGTTCAAGGTCGAGTCGCACAACCACCCCAGCTTCGTCGAGCCCTACCAGGGCGCGGCCACCGGCGTCGGCGGCATCGTCCGCGACATCCTGGCCATGGGCGCCCGCCCGGTCGCGGTGATGGACCCGCTGCGTTTCGGCGCGGCCGACCACCCCGACACCGCCCGGGTGCTGCCCGGCGTGGTCGGCGGCATCGGCGGCTACGGCAACTGCCTGGGCCTGCCCAACATCGGCGGCGAGATCGTCTTCGACCCCACCTACCAGGGCAACCCGCTGGTCAACGCGCTGAGCATCGGCGTGCTGCCGGTCGAACGCCTGCAGCACAAAGAGGCGGCCGGTGTCGGCAACGTCGTCGTGCTGCTCGGCGCCCGCACCGGCCGCGACGGCATCGGCGGCGTCTCCGTGCTGGCGTCGGCCACCTTCGACGAGGGCGCCGAGGCGCGCCGCCCGTCGGTGCAGGTCGGCGACCCGTTCATGGAAAAGCTGCTGATCGAGTCCTGTCTGGAGCTGTACGACGCCGGCCTCATCGTCGGCATTCAGGACCTCGGCGGCGCCGGCCTGACCTGTGCGCTCACCGAGACCGCGGCCGCGGCCGGCACCGGCATGCGGGTCTGGCTCGAACGCGTGCCGCTGCGCGAGGCGTCCATGTCGCCGACCGAGATCCTGGCCAGCGAGTCGCAAGAACGCATGCTGCTGATCGTGGCACCGGACAAGCTGGAAGCCGTGCTGGCCGTCGCCGAAAAGTGGGGCGTCTGGGCCACCGCGATCGGCGAGGTCACCCCGAGCGAATCCGACACCGTTCCCGGGCGTCTGGTGATCAGCTGGAACGACCACGTCGTCGTCGACGTCCCTCCGGGCTCGCTCGCCGACGACGGTCCGGTGTATGCCCGGCCGATCCGCGAGCCCGCCGACCTGATCCTGCTGCAGGCCGACCGGGCCGAGACGCTGCCTCGGCCGACCACACCGGACGAGCTGCGCGCCACCCTGCTGCGGATGATCGCGTCACCCAACCTCTGCGACAAGACCTGGGTCACCGAACAGTACGACCGCTACGTGCTGGGCAACACGGTGCTGGCCCAGCCGGAAGACTCCGGCGTGCTGCGCATCGACGAGCGCACCGGCCTCGGCGTGGCCCTGTCAGTCGACGGCAACGGCCGCTACGCCCGGCTCGACCCATACGAGGGTGCCAAGCTGGCGCTGGCCGAGGCCTACCGCAACGTCGTGGTGACCGGCGCCGACCCGGCCGCCGTCACCAACTGCCTCAACTTCGGCTCGCCCGAGGACCCGGCCGTGATGTGGCAGTTCGCCGAGGCGGTCCGCGGGCTCGCCGACGGCTGCCAGCAACTCGGCATCCCGATGACCGGCGGCAACGTCAGCTTCTACAACCAGACCGGCGCGGCCGCCATCCACCCGACCCCGGTGGTCGGTGTGCTGGGAATTCTGGATGACGTGGCCCGGCGTACCCCCATGGGCTTCCCGCCGCCACCCACCGCCGAGGGCGACCTGCTCTACCTCCTCGGCGAGACCCGTTGCGAGCTGAGCGGCTCGGAGTGGGCGTGGGTCGAGCACGGGCACCTGGGCGGCAAGCCGCCACGCGTCGACCTGACCCACGAGCAGGCCCTCGGCCGGCTGCTGGCCCAGGCGTCCCGGGCCGGGCACGTGACCGCCGCTCACGACCTGTCCGACGGCGGCCTGTCGCAGGTGCTGGCCGAGAGCTGCCTGCGCCGCAACATCGGCGCCCGGGTGACGCTGCCCGCCGACCACCCGGCGTTCGTCTGGCTGTTCAGCGAGTCGGCCGGCCGGGTGCTGGTCGCCGTGCCGCGCGGCCACGACAAGGCGTTCGAGGCGGCTGCCCGCGAGCTCGGCGTTCCGGTCACCGCGATCGGCGCGACCTCCCCCGACGCGGTCCTCGAGGTCGTCGGTGAGTTCTCGATCGAGCTCGACGAGCTGCGGACCGCGCACACCGAGACCCTGCCCAGGCTCTTCGGCGGCACGGCCGAACTGGCCAACCGCCACGGCGACCCGGAGCACGCCGCGCACCCCGAACCCAACGCCCCCGCCGACACCTCAGCGCCGGCCGACGCCCCCGCTAACACCTCAGCGCCGGCCGACGCCCCGGCCAGGGGCTCAGCGCCGACCGACACCACAGTCACCATCGCCGGCTCTGCGGCCGACGCCCCGGCTGTGGGCTCCGCGGCTGACGCTCCGGCCACCACGGGCTCTGCGGCCGACGCGCCGGTTGCCGGCTCCGCGACTGACGCTCCGGTTGCCGGCTCGGCGCCGACCGGCGACACGCCCGACGGCTCGGCGTCGATCGGAGCCACGCCCACGGCCTCCGACGAGGCGGCCGCGACCGCTGCGGCTCCGTCGGAGGAGGCGTCTGCCGCGGCGCCCGGCACGGGCACCGAACCGCGGGCGGGCGAGCCGGTCACCGCGGTCGCCGCGGTCAAGCCGCCGGCCGAGGCGAAGGCCGAGCCGACCACCCCGCCGGACAACTTCCCCACCGCGGACCTCAACCAGAGCCCGCCCAAGGACGAGTCCAAGTAGCTCAATCAGCGAACGACCGCGCCGCCCCCGGATCATCGGAGGCGGCGCGGTCCTTTTGCGCCGCTCCGTCTCAGGGCTCGTCGTCTCAGGGCTCGTCGTCTCAGGGCTCGTCGTCTCAGGGCTCGTCGTCTCAGGGCTCGTCGTCTCAGGGCTCGTCGTCTCAGGGCTCGTCGTCTCA
>NZ_JBICSP010000010.1:322132-335012 GCF_043197135.1 Actinoplanes sp. NPDC049265
TCAGGGCCCGCCGTCTCAGGGCCCGCCGTCTCAGGGCCCGCCGTCTCAAGGCCCGCCGTCCCAAGGCCCGCCGTCCCAAGGCCCGCCGCTCCAAGGAGCGCGGCACGAAAAAGGCCGGACCCCGATCTGGGATCCGGCCTTCCTCAGTTGCGTCCTTACTCAGTCATCCATCCACGGCAGCCGCCGCTGACCGGGCCGTGCGGGTTCCTCGGTCGCCGGCGGACCCTGCCGCGGCGGACCGCCACGCCGTCCACCCTGGTCGCCGCCGCCGTTGCCGCCACCATCGCCGTAGTAGCCGCCCTGGTCGTAGCCGGCACCACCGCGCTGGTCGTAGCCGCCGCCACCCTGGTCGTAACCGTTGTCGTACCCGGCGTCGTAGCCCTGTTGCTGCGACTGGTAACCGCCACCGGCACCACCGTAGGTCCCGCCACCGCCACCACGCTGGTCGTAGCCGTTGTCGTACCCGGCCTCATAGCCACCGCCACCGCCGGCGCGCTGGTCGTACCCATTGTCGTAGCCGTTTTCATAGCCCGCGCCGCCGCCGTAGTTACCGGCGCCGCCGCCCTGAGCCGCCCCGCCGTCGTCCCACCCGTCGTACTGCTGCTGCGGTTGGGGAGCCGCCGCTCCGTGCCCGTAGGCCCCACCGGCACCCGGCTGCGGCTGCTGGTAGTCGTCGGCGTACTCCTCGGGGCGGTACATGCCGGTCGGCTCGTCGTAGCGCTGCTGCTGCGGCTGCTGCTGTTGCGGCGCGCCACCGTAGTAGCCGCCGCCACCCTGCTGCTGGCCGTCGTCGTAGTACTGCTCGTCGTCGTACCCGGTGCCCTGGGCCGGCACGTTCGCCGCGCCGTAGGTCTGGGTCGCCGAACCGTACTGGTTGGCCGCAGCGCCGTACGCGGGCTGCTGCTGGGCCGGCACACCGTAAGGGTCGGGGAACTCGTCCTCGGGCGGCACCGCGCGCTGCAGCACCGTCGGCGCGTCGGACATGCCACCGGCCCCGGCGACCATCGTGGCGTCACCGGCTCGGCCGCCACCGACCGGTGCGGCCACGCGGGTGGCATCGCTGCCGTACCCGCCGCGTCCGGCCGGAGCGGGCCCAGGGCCGGCGGGCCCGTCGTCGTCGCCGTCACCATCGCCGCCACCGTTGTTCTTGCGGCGCATCAGGACCAGCACGATCGCGCCGACTCCGGCGGCGACCAGCAGGCCGCCGAGGATGATGAACAGCAGCGAACCGCTGCCGTCCTCCTTGCCCGCGGTCTTGTCACTGTTCAGCGCGGGAGTGCTGGCATCGTCGGTCGCCTCGTCGGTGGCCTCGTCCTCGGCCGGCGCGCTGGCCTCCTCGGTGACCGACGGCGTCGCCGAGGGCGTTGCTCCGGCCTTGGTCGCCAGCGTCAGGGTGACGTTGACCGTCTTGCCGGAACCGCCCTGCACGGTGACCGTCGCCGACTCGTGGTCGTCCTTGCCGGCGCCGACGACGATCGAGCCGACCGCGATCGGCTTGGAGTCCGAGGACGTGAAGGCGAAGTTGCCGCCGTCGTTGCTGGTCGTGTCGTACCGGTGACCGGCGCTGTCCTGCATGACCACCTGGGCGCCGCTGAGCCGCTTGCCCTTGTCGTCCTTCACCTTGCCGGAGACCTGGCGCACATTGGCCGGCTTGTCCGGCCCGGAGACGGTGATCGTCTCGGAGGCGGCGGCCTTGCCGTTGAGCGAGATCTGCACCTGGAAGGTGCGGGTCTGACCGGCGGGCACGTTGTCGGGGGCGGTCAGCGTCGCGCTGAGCGACTTCTCGTCGCCGGCCTTCAGCGTGACGGTGCTGGAGCAGCCACCGCACTTCATGCCGCCGGCGCTGACGTTGATTTTGACCTTGCCGTCCGACGCGGGTGGGTCCAGCGTGTCGGTGTTGCTGACCGTGTAGCGCAGCTGAACCGACTTGCCGGCCTCGACCTGGGTCTGGACGCTGTCAATCTGGGCCTCGAGCCCGGCCGCCAGCGCGGGCGTGGCGGTAGCCGCGATGATGCCGCCGACCAGCGCCAATAACGCACCGGCCTGGGCCGCTCGGCCTCGTAGGTGCGTCGTCACGTCCACCGCCTCTCCGGTCGCAGGTCTCCGGATGACTGATGTGTCCGGTAGATCCGGCGACGATTTACACCGTCGGCCACTATGCCCTGTCGCGGGTACATTGCGCGAGTCAGGGGCGCCGGGAGATCTTGCGGCAACGAGTCGTATCGTCCCGACGTGTCCTCTGCGCACAATAAATCCGAGTCCGTACGGGCAGCGCTGGACGCGCTGGATCACGACGGCGAACCCGACCGTACGGTGCTGCGCGACGCCGTCCGGGACCTGCTCGCGGCTCTGGCCCGGCAGGCTCCGGGCCGATCGGTGGAGGTTCGCGTTCCCCCGTTCGGAGCGATTCAGTGTGTCGCGGGTCCCAGACACACCCGTGGCACACCGCCCAATGTGGTCGAGACCGACCCGATGACCTGGCTGCTTGTGGCGACCGGCCGACTGAGCTGGGCCGATGCCGTGCAGCAGGGAAAGATCCACGCGAGCGGCATCCGCACCGATCTGAGCGAGTTCCTGCCGGTCGGCGGGGGCGGCTGACCCGGGCCGGCTTCCGGCACCTCGCGTACACTCGGTCGCGAACACTGCGGATCTGCACGAGGGAGCAAAGTCTGTGCCCCGAGGCGACGGCCGGTTGACCAACGATCTCGACCCCCAGGAGCGTGGCCCCCAAGATGCCTGTGGCGTCTTCGGAGTCTGGGCGCCCGAGGAAGAGGTTGCGAAGCTCACATATTTCGGGCTCTTCGCACTCCAGCACCGCGGCCAGGAGGCCGCCGGTATTGCTGTGAGTGACGGTTCAGGCGTGGTTGTGTATAAGGACCTCGGCCTCGTGTCGCAGGTCTTCGACGAGCCGACGCTGGCCAGCCTCAAGGGCCACCTGGCGATCGGTCACACGCGTTACTCCACGACCGGTGGGTCCAACTGGGAGAACGCGCAGCCGACGATCCGGGCCACCACGGCCGGCACCACTATCGCCCTGGCCCACAACGGCAACCTGGTCAACTCGGCCGAGCTCGCCCGCGAGGTGGCGGAACTCGGTCTCGAGGTCGACCCGGGCCACACCTCCGACACCGCGCTGGTGACCACCCTGCTGGCCGGCAAGCCCGATCTCTCGGTCGAGGCCGCGGCCATGGAGGTGCTCCCGCGGCTGCGGGGCGCGTTCAGCTTCGTCTTCATGGACGAGGGCACGCTGTACGCCGCCCGCGACGCCCAGGGGGTCCGCCCGCTGGTCCTCGGCCGGATGTACCGGGGCTGGGCGGTTGCCAGCGAGACGGCGGCCCTCGACATCGTCGGCGCCAGTTTCGTCCGTGAGGTGGAGCCGGGCGAGATCCTGGCCATCGACGAGCACGGCCTGCGCTCGAGCCGGTTCGCCGCGCCCGAGCCCAAGGGCTGCCTGTTCGAATACGTCTATCTCGCCCGCCCGGACACCACCATCGCCGGCCGCAGCATGTATTCGGCCCGGGTCGAGGTGGGCCGCCGGCTGGCCAAGGAGCATCCGGTCGAGGCCGACGTGGTGATCGGCGTACCCGAGTCGGGCATTCCGCCGGCGATCGGTTACGCCGAGGCGTCCGGCATTCCGTACAGCGCGGGCTTCATGAAGAACGCGTACGTGGGCCGCACCTTCATCGAGCCCTCGCAGACCATCCGCCAGCTGGGCATCCGGCTCAAGCTGAACCCGCTGCGCGAGGTGGTCCGCGGCAAGCGGATCGTGGTCATCGACGACTCGATCGTCCGCGGCAACACGCAGCGGGCTCAGGTCCGCATGCTCCGTGAGGCGGGCGCGCTCGAGGTACACGTACGCATCTCGTCCCCGCCGGTGAAATGGCCCTGTTTCTACGGCATCGACTTCGCCACCCGGGCCGAGTTGATCGCCAACGGCCTGGAACTCGAGGGCATCAGGCGCTCGATCGGCGCCGACTCGCTGGGTTACGTTTCCCTGGACGGTCTGGTGCAGTCCACCGAGCAGCCCAAGTCGCGGCTGTGCATGGCCTGCTTCGACGGGGAATACCCGATCGAGCTCCCGGCCGGAAACCTGATCGGCAAGCACGTGCTGGAGGGTGTCGGCCGCCGCGCCGCCACCGACCAGGAAGCGGCCGTGGCCGAGCTCGAGGATCAGTACGATCCCCGCGACTCCGCGGTCGACGCGCTGCAGCGCCCGTAACAACCACAGCTGTAAGGGGAGAACCGTGACGCACGTGTCCGAGCGCGACAGTGCCGGATCGAACGGCGCCGAGGGGCCGGAGCGCACGCCGTGGACGGCGAGCTCGGGCCGGGCCGGCCGTAAGCGCGCGGTTACGTACGCGGATGCCGGGGTGTCGATCCACGCCGGCGACCGTGCGGTCGAGTTGCTCAAGACGAAGGTCAAGAAGACCACCCGGCCCGAGGTGATGGGTGACCTGGGTGGTTTCGCCGGCCTGTTCCGGCTGAACACCGCGAAGTACCGCAGCCCGATCCTGGCCTCGTCGACCGACGGCGTGGGCACCAAGCTGGTGATCGCCCAGCAGCTCGACATCCACGACACGATCGGCATCGACCTGGTCGCGATGGTGGTCGACGACCTGGTCGCGTGCGGTGCCGAGCCGCTGTTCCTGCTCGACTACATCGCCTGCGGCGAGGTCGTTCCGGACAAGGTGGCCGAGATCGGCGCGGGCATCGCGGACGGCTGCCGGTACGCCGGCTGTGCCCTGCTCGGCGGCGAGACCGCGGAGCACCCGGGTGTGCTGCGTCCCGACGAGTACGACGTGTCGGCGACCGGCGTCGGTGTGGTCGAGGAGAGCGAGATCCTCGGCCGGGAACGGGTCGAGATCGGCGACGCGGTGATCGCGATGCGTTCGTCCGGCCTGCACAGCAACGGCTACTCGCTGGTTCGGCACGTGCTGCTGGGCGCCGGCCGGATGCGCCTGGACACCGTGGTCGACGACTTCGGCAAGCAGCGCACGTTGGGCGAGGAACTGCTGACCCCGACCAAGATCTACGCCAAGGACTGTCTCGGCCTGATCGAGGAGACCGACATACGCGCGTTCTCGCACGTCACCGGCGGCGGCATCCCGGGCAACCTGGTCCGTATCCTGCCCGAGCACGTGGACGCCGTGGTCGACCGCGCCTCGTGGCGCCCGCAGCCGATCTTCGACCTGATCCAGGCCAAGGGCCGCATCGAGGACCACGAGATGGAGGCCACGTTCAACATGGGCGTGGGCATGTTCGCGATCGTCTCCTCGGACGACGCCGACCGCGCCATGGCCTACCTGACCGGGCGCGGTGTCGAGGCCTGGCAGGTGGGCGAGGTCATCGACGGCACCGGCCAGGTGCAGATGGTGGGTCAGTACACCCGCGGGTGATCGGTTGCATCCGATCGTTGTGAGGTCGGACACCGGTGGGAAAAACAGGAAATCATCTGCGGTTGTCGATTTGTCGGGACCGCCGATCTTCCCTTGCCTGGACGTGGCGACTTAGCCTGGCCTCAGCCGAGGAGACCGGGGGCAGGCATGGCGTGGAGCGGCATGAAGGGCATTTCGGCCACGCCCCGCTACGTCGTCATGCAGCCCACGACCCTCTGCAATCTCGACTGCGCCTACTGCTATCTGCCGTTCCGCCAGGTCGACAAGCGGATGCCGGTGGCTGTGGCGGCCGCCGTGGCCGAGGCGGTGGAGCCGTGGACGCGTACCCAACGCTTCTCGATCGTCTGGCACGGCGGCGAGCCGATGGCCGCGGGGCGCGAGCACCTGGCCGCCCTGATGGCGCCGTTCGGTGCCGGGGTCGAGCACCACATCCAGACCAACGCCACGCTCATCGATGACACATGGTGCGATTTCTTCCAGGCCCATGACGTACGGGTGAGCGTCAGCGTGGACGGCCCGGAGCACCGTAACGGCGACCGCGTCACCCGCGGTCACCGCCCGGCCTACGACCGCATCGCCCGCGGTATCGGCATCCTGCGCCGGCGCGGTATCCCGTTCTCGGCCCTGTGCGTCGTCGGGCGGCCCGAGCCAGGCCTGGCCACCGAGCTGTACGACTATTTCCTCGACCTGGGCTGCGAGGTGCTCGGTATCAACGTCGAGGAGCAGGAGGGCGTCAACGAGCGCGCCAACAGCTATCCGGCCGCCGAGGTCACCGCCTTCTGGTCCGAGCTGGTCGCCGCCTGGCGCCGCGACCCCCGGATCCACCTGCGCGAGATCGAGTGGTCCCTGCGCTACGCGGCGGCCGTGCTGGACGGCACCGCCGACGCCGTCCTGCCGCGCCGGCTCGACCCGATCCCCACGGTCGCCCACGACGGCTCGGTGGTGTTGCTCTCGCCCGAGCTGGCCGGCTTCCACGACCCGCGCTACGGCGACTTCACCAGCGGCAACGTGCTGACCACCCCGCTCGGCCGGATCCTGGCCGAGGCGGCCGGCACGCCGTGGATCGCCGAGTTCCTGACCGGGGTCGAGGCGTGCCGCCGGAGCTGCCCGTACTTCGGGTTCTGCGGCGGGGCGCACGCGGCCAACCGCTACTTCGAGCACGGACGGTTCGACGTGACGGAGACCGACCACTGCCGCAACAGCAAGATCCGCCTACTGGAGGGAGTCCTGGACCATGCCCGAGATCACGAGCCCAGCCCAGCATGACGGCGCGGCCGACGATCCCGTGACTGCACGCGTCCGGGATGCGGGCAGCGGTTTGACCGCGCTGCTGGCTCTCGCCCGAGCAGCACGGCAGGAACGTGCGGAAAGCACGCAGGACGCAGCCCAGGACGGCAGCACGGCGGTGTGCGCCTGGAACCACTTCGAGAACATCCCCACGTTCTACAACTGGAACAACCGGCCACGCTGAGACGCGGCGGCGGACCCACGCGGGCTGACCCGAGTGGGTAACCGGCCACGCTCAAGCGCGGCACCGGACCCACGCGGAGTGACCCGAGTGGGTAACCGGCCACGCTGAAGCGCGGCACCGGAACCCCACGCGGAGTGATCCGCGTGGGGTTTCATGTTGCCGGTGAAGAACGGGATGCTCGGCTGACCGGTCACACGAGGGAGCACGCGGTAAGCCGCGTGCTCTGCTGTGCGAACGGGTCAGCCGTCAACGCCTCGAAGGCGACCAGCGGTCTTCCTGGTCGTCCGCATCATCATGGTCCTCGTCGTCGTCAACGAACTCGTCGTTGTCGTCGTCGAGGTGATGGTCGGACTTGCCACCAGCACCCGCCAACTCGCGCTGCAAGGCGGTGAGGTCGGTGTTCGGGGAGTGATACTTCAACTCCCGGGCCACCTTCGTCTGCTTGGCCTTAGCACGGCCGCGCCCCATGGCTCGACCCCCTCGCACAGAATTCGGGGCAGCCCGAAGGCGGGCCCCGATGACGTCAGGCATCTCTCGTGGGTCTTACGGTACATGGATGATGCCGCCTTCGGCACCTCGGGTTGTGTGAGACACGACCGCGCGTCGCGGCGTGTCTCAGCGGAGATAGACGCTGCGCAACCTGCCGACCTCGGTCATGCGACGCTCGGCGAGCCGATCGGCGGCCAGCGCCGGTGGCACACCCTCCTCGCGGGCGAGCTCCAGGATGCGTCGAGTGGTCTGGAAGATGCCGGTGGCGCGCAGTTTGGCCCGCTCGAAATTGAAGCCCTCGATCTCGTCGGCGACCTGGATCACACCGCCGGCGTTCACCACGTAGTCCGGCGCGTAGAGGATGCCGCGTTCCTCCAGCATCTTCTCGATGCCGGGGTGGGCCAGCTGGTTGTTCGCCCCGCCGGTGACGACCTTGGCCCGCAGCAGTGGCACGGTGTCGTCGTTGAGCGCGCCGCCCAGGGCACAGGGGGCGTACACGTCGATCTCGGAGGTGATCAGGGCCGTGGTGTCGTCGACCAGATCGATCTGGGGGTACGAGGTACGCGCCCACTCTCGCGCCGCCGCGCTGACGTCGGTGGCCACCACTGTCGCGCCGTCCTCGATCAGGTGACCGGCCAGATATTTGCCGACCTTGCCCAGCCCCGCGACGCCGACCCGGCGCCCGGCCAGGGTCGGGTCGCCCCAGGTGTGCTCGGCCGCGGCCCGCATGCCCTGGAACACGCCCCAGGCGGTGAGCACCGACGAGTCGCCGGCGCCGCCGTGCTCCACGCTGCGGCCGGTGACGAACTTCGTCTCGCGGGCGATCAGATCCATGTCCGGCACGTAGGTGCCGACGTCGCAGGCGGTGTAGTAGCGGCCGTTGAGCGACTCCACGAAGCGGCCGTACGCCCGCAGCAACGCCTCGCTCTTCAGCTGGGCCGGGTCACCCCAGATGACCGCCTTACCGCCGCCGAGGTCCAGCCCGGCCATCGCGTTCTTGTAGGCCATCGCCCGGGAGAGCTGCAGCACATCGGCGACCGCGTCCTCCTCCGTCGCGTACGGATAGAACCGGGTCCCGCCCAAAGCCGGACCGAGCGCGGTGTTGTAGATGCCGATGATCGCCTTCAGGCCGGTGGCCCGGTCCTGGCAGAAGACGACCTGTTCGTGACCGGTGGCGTCGGTGCCCTCGGTGTGGAACACGCCCATGTGACGCTCCTCGCGATGCGGACCCTTGTGGGGTCTGTCGTTCACTTCGCCCGCAGGGTGACGCGGGCCTCACATTCCGACTCTATGACCCAGGGGTCGGCTCTGGCGATCATCGCGGGACCGCGCCTCGCACCCGCGTGATCGCCCGAGCCGACCCTTGCGCGGCTCTCGTCAGCGGGCGTGATCGCGTGAAAGGATCGCGGCGTGCCGTCACTGTTCGCGTCGTACCTGCGGGTTTACGAGCCGCTGACCGCCTTCGACCGTGAGAGGCAGGTTTACTGGCGCCGGTACGCCCGCGAGGGCCGCGCCCTGGGCCTGGCCGAGGGACCGGTCAAGCAGCGCACGGCCGTGCTCGAGGCGCTGGGCGCGGGTTGGACCAGGCTGCCCGACCTGCCCGACGAGGCGTACGTGCTGGAGTGGGGCGACACGCTGCTGGTCTGCCCCTGGAACCTGCGCCTGCGGGTGGCCGAGGCGGCTCTCAACGCCCGGGACGGGGTGCCCTCGGTGCTGGCCGACGCGTTCGTGCCGCCGGTGCTGGCCGGCCAGGCCAAGGCGATCGTGGACGACTGGCGCAGCGGGGCCAAGGTGCTGGAGCACGGCGTACCGCGGGTGCACGAACAGATCGCCACGTGGGGCGTACCGCTGCGATGGTTTGTGTTTGTCGATCTCGATGAGCGCGAGATCGTGCTGAACGGAGACCGGCGGACCCTGCGCTACCGGACCGAGATCTCCAAGGCGCGGCGGCGGGCCCATCGTGGCGTTTCGGTGCTGCGCAAGTCGCTCGGCGACGCCCCGATCACCGAGGCGGTCGAGGAGGGCACCAAGTGGCTCGAGGAGTTCCACCCGCGATCGGTCGTGGAGCTCGACTACGGCGGCTTGACCAGCCTTCTTCCGGAGGACGACCTGGCTCAGGACGATTCACCCGGACTGGTGGCGGCCGGGCTCTCGGCGCTGTCCCGGGGCGACGCCGATGCCGCAACTGAGGCATACGAGAAGATCGTTGCCCGGTGGCGTGCCGTCCAGCTTCTGGAACGATGCAATTGAGCAGCCAAAATGCTGCTAAATCACGGCGGTGGGATCGCTCCCAAGGCGAACACTCCTCGTAACTGCTCGCTGGCGAAGCGTGATTTTCATACCAAACGGCACACTATCTGGCGTAGAAAACACGGATAAATCGGACAAGCTTCAACCGTCTATCTAGGGACGTTCAGCCGTTCGGGCCATGTCGGACATCGGGGACTAGCCGGACCATGAGAGACGCACCGGCCGGCGGGACCCCGGCCGATGTCTTTTAGGTACCTGTGGAGGAGTGACCGATGGCATCGCGTACGCACGACCCAGAGCCGCTACTCACGCCGGCCGAGGTGGCGTCGATGTTCCGAGTCGACCCGAAGACCGTCACCCGGTGGGCGAAGGCCGGCAAGCTCAGCGCAATTCGTACGCTGGGCGGCCACCGTCGTTACCGGGAGTCGGAAGTTCGCGCCCTGCTGCAGGGACAGATTCCCACGCAGCGTCAAGGCGACTGACGACCGCGTCGACGAAAATCGTTGCAAGGGGCGAACGCTGGGGAAGGCGATCGCCCCTTCTTCGTTATTTCACGAAAATGACCAGGGTGCCCTCGGCGCCGCGCCGGATGCGACTCCCCAGCATGACCAGCCGGCCCGACAACCCATACTTGCGGCGCAGCGAACCGAGCACACGCCGGTGGTCGTCCCTGGTGCCGAAGCGAGCCTCACCCTCGAGCACGTCGCCGTGGGCGTTGCCGCGGATGTCGCAGGCCTGCACGGTGACCCGCGGGTTGTTCCGGATGCGCCGCACCTTGTAGCTGCCCTTGGTCGTCCAGACGGCGAGCTCCGCGCCGTCCGGAACCACCCAGACCGGCGTACCCACCGCACTGCCGTCCTTGCGGAACGTGGTCAGCAGCGCGTACTTCTCCGCGCCGATTTGCTCCAGCGTCGCCATGGCTAAAGAGTAAGCCGGGTGGATCAACCACCGATCGGCGACGTATTCGGCGAGATGATCACCGACGCGTACGCGGTACGCACCGGCATCGGCCCGCGACCACTGGCCGGCGGACGAGTGCCCCGCCCGGTGATCGAGGTCATCGAACGCGACGACGGGCTCATCAACGGTGCCCCCGCCGACCACTACCTGGGCGAACCGTCCGAGTGGCAACCACACGACCACCGCGCCCTCCGGCTCTGCCGCGGCCAGGTCCTCGACCTCGGCTGCGGCGGCGGCCGGGTCGCCGTCGAACTGCAACGCCGCCGAATCGCCGTCACCGGCCTGGACACGTCGCCCGGCGCGCTGGCGGTGGCCCGCCGGCGCGGGCTGCGAGACACGGTGCTGGCCACCGTCGACGAGTTCGGCCGCCGCGCAGCCACCCGCTACGACACGTTTCTGCTGCTCGGCAACAACCTCGGCCTGTTCGAGGGGGCGGACCGGGCGCCCGTCCTGCTGGCCGCGCTGGCGTCCCTGGCCAACCCCGGCGCCCGCATCGTCGCCCAGGGCACCGACCCGTACGGCACGACCGACCCCGTACACCTGAGCTACCACGCCCGCAACCGCGCCCGCGGCCGGCTCGGCGGCCAGCTGCGGCTCCGGCTGCGCTACCGCCTGCTGGCCACCGACTGGTTCGACTACCTGGTCTGCTCCCCGGCCGAGCTGGAAACCCTGCTGACCGGCACCCCCTGGCGCCTCAAATCGATCGACGACGCCGACCATCCCTACTACCTTGCGGTCATGGAGTTGAACCCGTGACTCTTCCCCTCACCCAAGAGCAGGTCCGCCTGAGCCGCCGCATCTCCATGGTCCTGCGCCACCGCCCCGAGTCGGCCGGCATCACCTTGGACAGCAACGGCTGGGTGCCGATCGACACCCTTCTCGCCGCCCTGCACATCACCCGAGCCGAACTCGACCTCGTGGTCGCCGGCAACGACAAGTCCCGCTTCGCCATCGAGGCCGACCGCATCCGCGCCAGCCAGGGCCATTCCCGCCGCGTGAACGTCGACCTCGGTCTGGCCCCGGCCACCCCGCCGGCACGCTTGTTCCACGGCACGCCACGCGCCAACATCCCGCCGATCATGCGCGAGGGCCTGCGCCCCCGCACCCGCCGGCACGTCCACCTGTCACCCGACACCGACACCGCCACCCGCGTCGGCACCCGCCGCTCCACCGACGTGGCCATCCTCCGCGTCGACACATCCGCCATGTCCGCGGCCGGCCACCTCTTCTATCGCAGCGCCAACGGCGTCTGGCTGACCGACGGCGTCCCGCCCGCCTACCTGCGGCTCTTCACCTGAAGTTCAAGAGCTCGAGGTCGTAGCCGGGTGGGTGGTGCGGACCGTCGCTCCCGCCGAGGTCGCTTCGCTCCACCTGCGTGAGTTGTCGCCAGCGCCCCCGCCCCCCTCGCTGGATGTACCCGGGCAGCCAAGCCCGAGACGCCAGCCCTGTGTTCGCCCCCGCAGCCAGCACGCGCAAAGGTGCCTCGGATCTATCACTGCCCGAGCCAGTGGTAGGCCTGGGCGGTATTCGCGCTCGTGCTTCCGCTTCCCGCTACCACTTTCGTGGCTGGTGGTTGTTTCCGGCGGTATCGGAGGTGCGGCCGATGACGATTCGTCGCGTTGCGCCTCTCGGGTTGCCTGAGCTGGTTCTTCTCATCGCTGGTGCTGGCTGATGTGTGGGAGCGGGTCGTCGGGGCGTATCGGGGAGCGGATGTTGTCGGCGTTTGGGGGATTGTGTCGGGTGCGGTGGAACGCGAATGTCTGTCGACACGCTTGAAGGGATGAAGATGCTCGATCAGCTCGGCAGTGTCTCGGACACCTTGGATGCGATTGTCGGCGACGCACGGCGCATGCTGGCCAGCCACGATGAAGCGGAGGTGCGGGAGGAACTCGCGGCGTGTCTGAGGGCGGCGTTACGGCCGGAAGGTTTCGTTGCCGAGCATGAGGTGCTGCTGTTGGCTGAGGCGGTTGTTCGGTTGGCGTTGATGCGTTAGGCACGTCCAGGGCTACCACTGTGTTGGACGGTGGTTGCCCTGAGCGGTTTCTGGGGTCGAGATGCCGCGCTCGCCTACCAACTGGGGTGAGTGTTGGTAGGGCTGGGCGGTATGCAGCGCGCTGGGCCACCACCGGGGGGTTTGGGAGGGTGACCACCTACTCAGAATGAAGGGTGCGCGGCTCTGGTCTGGCCGCCCTGCGGCCTTGGAGTCGCGCGGCCGGCCCCGGCGGGAGTGCCCTGTGTCAACCGGTGGTGGGGTGTTGGGTGAGTAGGCGTTGTAGGGCGCGGTGTTCGGTGGGTTGGTAGGCGGTGTTGGTGG
>NZ_JBICSP010000011.1:0-40842 GCF_043197135.1 Actinoplanes sp. NPDC049265
ACACCGCCTACCAACCCACCGAACACCGCGCCCTACAACGCCTACTCACCCAACACCCCACCACCGGTTGACACAGGGCACTCCCGCCGAGGTCGGTCCGGGCGGCCGCACGCTCCCGCCGAGGTCGCTTCGCTCCACGTGGGTGAGTGGTCGCGCCCAAGACCAAAGGCGGAATTAGGGGGCGGGGGGCCCGGGACAAGGCCCCCCGCAGGGAAGGGACGGCAGGCGCGAAACGCCTACTGATCGCGCGGGACAGCCGAGGGAACCGATCGGCGCCCGGGACAAGGCAGCCGGACCGGCGGGCGACCCCTCAACGTCGCGACCGTCATCCGTTCTGCAGTAAGAAACGACTCCGCTTCCCCGCGGTTACGACTTCAAACATTCGTTTCCGTGTCGTGCCTCGCCCAGAACGCCCGCGCCGTGAGCCGCCCACGACGGTAGCGCTCAACTGGTCGACGACACCCTTCCGAAGATGACCGTGGACAGCACGCCGTCCCGGTCGAGGTCGCCCCGGCGCGACCGCCGCGCTTTCGTCAGGATCGACGGCGATCGCATCGCCTTCCTCCCGCTAGTGGTGCCGTGGCGGCGGTGGCAATGGTTGCCGGGCCGAGGTCGGCGACCCCCTCACCGCCGTCGCGCCGGCGATCGACGCCGTGCTGATGCGGGTGGTCCCGAGGAACTCGCACCGCCCAACGTCGCCGGCCCGGAAGGCGGCGGCTCCCCAGACCCGGGCGGCGTGGAGGAGAGCCGAGGGTTACCAGGACCGGGCGGCGAGCAGGAGGGCCGCGGCGGTGGCGCCGGCGAGGAGAGTCGCGGGCCAGACGAGGAGATGACCGGAGAGGTCGCGGCGTGGCGCGGGCCAGCGGAGCAGGGCGACCGGGGCCAGCAGCAACGCCACCTCGACGAACGCGGGAAGCGTCAGCGGCACGATGCTCAACACGTAGTCGGGCAGCGGCACGGTGAGGGCACCGTACGCGGCCAGGTACACGCCGGTCGCCACATCGTGCGTGAGGACGGCCACCGTTCCACCGAGCAGCCCTACGGCCACGCCGGCCCGGGGCAGGACCACGGCGCAGACGAGCCACACCGCGACCGCGGCGGCGACGGCACTCCACCAGGACACGATGGAGGCCTGGCCGGCCGGGACGAACAGCGGACCGATCCCGAGGAAGACGCCGGCGCCGGCCGCACCGCCCAGCACCCCGGCGACCAGGACCGCGGGCAGCCCGGGGCGGCTGATCCGCGGCCAGGCGCCGGCGGGTCCGGTGACGAGCCAGCCCGGCGAGTCCCGGGGACGGCCCCGCGCCGCCAGCGCCCAGACCGTCGTCGCGCCGACGACCACGAGCATGGCCAGGGTGAAGTGCCAGGCCTCGGAGAGGAGGACGAGCACCCGTTCGGGGCTGGCGGCGGGGCCGGCCACCGACCTCATCCACCGTGGCCGCAGCACCAGGTAGCCGAACACCGCACCGTTGATGACGACGGCGGCGCGCCACGAGCGGGCACCGGCGGGCAGCGCGGGCGCGGCGTCGGCCCAGACCTGCCCGAGCGCCGCGGAGAGCACGACCCCGCCCGCTCCGAGCAGGACGACGTACGCCAGCAGCGGGCCCAGCGGCGCCTCGACCGACCGTGCCGACCAGTTGTAGGAGGCGAAGTCGCCCAGCACCAGGCCGGCCGCGACACCCGCGGCGACGGCCGCCGGGGTCCGGAACCGACCGGTCACCGTGTCCACCAGGGCGGTCCGCCACAGTCCGAGGCCGACCGCGAAGCCGACGGCCACCCCGAGCGGGACGACCTCGACCGGCAGCAGCAGACGCGGGTCCCCGCCGACCGGCAGCAGCTGGACGGCCGGGTCCACCACCGCGAAGAGCAACGCCCCGAGGTACGCCCCGGCGAAGCCGTCCAGCACGGTGGGCCGCGGGCCGCGCACCGGATCGGCCAGTACGGCCAGCCGCCGGTCCGGCGTCGGGTGCAGCACCGACAGACGTCGCCACCACCGCACCGGCGACGTGCGGATACGCGCGATCACGCCGGCGATGGCGTCGCCGCCGGAGCGGTCGGCGGCCAGGTCGGCGTCGTGCTCACGGGCCCGCACGGCGTGGTTACGGAGCAGGATCACGAGCAGCCAGAGCAGGGCGGTACGCCAGAGCAGGCCGGCGCTCACCTCCCCCGGCTGCCACAGCTGCACGGCCGAGAACAGCGCGGCCAGCACGACGAACACCGGCCGGGCGGCCCGGCCGGCCGACAGCGCCAGCCAGGTCAGCGGGATGTCGTGATGACGGATGTGGGCGAGCTCGTGCCGCACGACCGGGTCGAAGACGCTCTGGTCGGCCCAGCGGACGGCCAACGCTTTCGGCAGGGCCACGACGTAGTGGCCGGGCCGGCCGAAGCTGAACGCGTCGCGCTGGGCCACCGGCCCGATCATGACGGCTGGTGGGCGGCGCAGCCCCTCTCCCTCGGCCAGCTCGGCGATCCGCGCCACCACCGGGGCCAGGGTCGCGCCCGGTGCGGCCAGCCGCCGCCTCCGCACGATGACCGCCGGGGTGACCAGCACGGCGATCACGGCCGCCACGGCCACCAGCAGTCCGCCGCCGGCTTCGAAGGCGTACAGGCCGAGGTACGCCGATCGGCAGGCCGGGGCGCCCGATCCGGTCGCACACAGCGGCGCCATCTGCCGCGGGTAGAGCACGAACGCGTATATGACCCGGCCGGCCAGGGTGCCGGCCGACAACATGCCGAGGACCAGCAGCAGGAGCCGGCCTCCGGTCGGCGACGGGTAGGCCAGGACGTTGGGCCGTCGCGTGCCGGCGGCGTTCATCGGCGCTAAGGGAGGATGAGTACGGCCGCGACGAACGCGTCGGCCAGCAGCTCAGCCTGCTCCTTGCTGAGTCCGACGGCCAGGCCCCGCTCGATGGCGACGGCCCGCAGTTCCAGCGCCTGCGCGCGGGTCAGCGCCGGCCGGGAGCCGATCTCATCCGCCCGGCCGGCGAGAACTTCCCCGGTGACCGGCTCGAGGGCGGCGGCCGAGCCGACCGCGGGAGCTGAGTCGAGTGCGGGAGCTGAGTCGAGTGCGGGAGCCGAGTCGAGTGCGGGAGCCGAGTCGAGTGCGGAAGGCGGCTCGAGGGCCGGGCTCGGCGGGGTGCGACGCAACATGCGCCGGACCGCTTCGACGAGCCGCTGCCGGGACTCGCCGGCCAGCGCTTCGGCCGCGACGGCGATCAGGAACTGCACGACGGCGGCGGCCACAGCCAGAATCGCTGGTGTCCACAGTGCCAGGTCGAGCCCGAACCCGACCGCCTCGTCCCGCCCCGGCCGGCCCAGCGCCACCCGAGGATCGGCGAAGTATTCCCGCGCGGTGTCGTCGAAGACAACCAGCTCACCGGGGGCGATCCGGGCCACTACAGCACGCCCGTACTCCGCGATCACGGGCTCGAGGTCGTCGCCCGCCGAATGGCCGAGTGCCAATTCTCAATGCCCCCTCGCGGTGCCACCTCTGCGACCGTGACCCGGGTCAGCATACCGTGCAGCGATCGCCATCGATGGTGCGTCGAGATCGTGGACCCGCGCGTGATGCGTATGTGTGCTCAGAGCGCTCTGAGCACACATACGCATCACGGCACACACGCACCACCGGCACACACGCATCACGGCACACACGCACCACCGGCACACACGCATCACGGCACACACGCACCACCGGCACACACGCACGGACCACACGCGTCACGCGCGGGCTCGCACATCACGGCACGCGCACACGCATCAGGCGCGGGAGCACCACTCACGCGAAAGGCGCGTTCACGGCCTTTCGCGGTGAGTGGGTCGCGGTGTGGGGACGGCCGGTGTTCGGTGTGCGTACCCGCGAATGGGTTTTGATCTAGGAAAGCTTGCGGGCGAGGTTCTCGTCGAGCGCGTTCATGAACTCGTCGGTGGTCAGCCACGGAGCGTCGCGCGAGATGAGCAGGGCCAGGTCCTTCGTCATCTGGCCGGCCTCGACGGTCTCGACGCAGACCTTTTCGAGCGTCTCGGCGAACTCGGTCAGGGCGGCGTTCTCGTCGAGGACGCCGCGGTGCTTGAGGCCGCCGGTCCAGGCGAAGATCGACGCGATCGGGTTGGTGCTGGTCTTCTCGCCCTTCTGCCACTGCCGGTAGTGCCGGGTGACGGTGCCGTGCGCGGCCTCGGCCTCGACCGTTTTGCCGTCCGGCGTCATCAGGACCGAGGTCATCAGGCCGAGCGAGCCGAAGCCCTGGGCGACCGTGTCGGACTGCACGTCACCGTCGTAGTTCTTGCAGGCCCAGACGTAGCCGCCCTCCCACTTGAGCGCGGCCGCGACCATGTCGTCGATCAGCCGGTGCTCGTAGGTGAGGCCGGCCTGGCTGAACTGCTCGGCGAACTCGGTCTCGAAGATCTCGGCGAACAGGTCCTTGAAGCGTCCGTCGTACGCCTTGAGGATGGTGTTCTTGGTCGACAGGTAGACCGGGTAGTTGCGGGCCAGCCCGTAGCGGAACGAGGCCCGGGCGAAGTCACGGATCGACTCGTCGAAGTTGTACATGCCCATGCCGATGCCGCCGGCCGGGAAGTCGGCGACGTGGAACTCCATCGGCTCGGAGCCGTCCTCGGGCGTGAACGTGATGGTCATCTTGCCGGCCTTGGGCGCCACGAAGTCGGTGGCCTTGTACTGGTCGCCGTGGGCGTGCCGGCCGATGATGATCGGCTTGGTCCAGCCGGGTACGAGCCGCGGCACGTTGGACATGATGATCGGCTCGCGGAACACGACGCCGCCGAGGATGTTGCGGATCGTGCCGTTGGGCGAGCGCCACATCTTCTTCAGGCCGAACTCCGCGACCCGGGCCTCGTCGGGAGTGATGGTCGCGCACTTGACGCCGACGCCGTGCCGCTTGATGGCCTCGGCGGCGTCGATGGTGACCTGGTCGTCGGTCTCGTCCCGGTATTGGATCGAGAGGTCGTAGTACTCGAGCGGGACGTCGACGTAGGGCAGGACCAACTGCTCGCGGATCTGCTTCCAGATGATCCGGGTCATCTCGTCGCCGTCGATCTCAACGACCGGGTTCTGAACCTTGATCTTCGCCATCGGCCTGGCGCTCCCTTCCCGCAGTCACATGTAAGCAGTACGAGCGTACTGCATTCTTCGGCGCGGCGTCCGGCGGGAGAACAGACAGGGCGGCCGCCGCGGCGACCGCCCTGGAAACGCTGGTAGCGGAAAGATCAGAGGTTGGCGACGTCGGCCTGCTTGGCCCGGACCGCCTCGGCCGCCTCCTTGAGCCCGGCCACCTCGGTGTCGGTGAGGTCGGTCTCGACGATCTTCTTGAGGCCGGTCGCGCCGATCTCGGCCAGCACACCGAGGTAGACGCCGGAGATGCCGTACTCGCCGTCGACCCAGGCGCAGACCGGCATGACCGCGCCGCTGTCCTCGGCGACCGCCTTGGCCATGCGGGCCGCCGCGGCCGACGGCGCGTAGAACGCCGAGCCGGTCTTGAGCAGGTTGTTGACCTCGGCGCCGCCGTTGCGGGTCTTGACCACCAGCTCTTCGATCTTGTCGGCCGGCATCAGGTCGGACAGCGGCTTGCCGTTGACCTTGCACTTGGACGGCACCGGAACCATGGTGTCGCCGTGCGAGCCCAGGGTCAGCGCCTCGACGCTCTTGACCGGCACGGCCAGGGTCTCGGCGATGAAGTTGGTGAACCGGGCGGTGTCGAGCACACCGGCCTGGCCGAAGACCCGGTTCTTGGGGAACTGGGTGGCGATCTGGGCCAGCGCGGTCATCTCGTCGACCGGGTTGGAGACGACGATCACCACGGCGTTGGGCGCGTACTTGGCGATGTTCTCGGCGACCTGGCGCACGATCTTGGCGTTGACCTCGAGCAGGTCCATCCGGCTCATGCCGGGCTTACGCGGGAAGCCGGCCGTGACGACCACGACGTCCGAGCCCTCGATGGCCTCGTAGCCCGACCCGTCGGTGCCGGTGGTGGCGCCGACGACCTTGGTCTCGAAGCCCTCGACGGCGCGGGACTGGTTCAGGTCGAGGGCGAGACCGGCCGGGCGGCCCTCGAGGATGTCGGTGAGCACCACGGTCTCGAAGATGTCGTACTCGGCCAGGCGCTGTGCGGTCGTGGACCCGTAGAAGCCGGCGCCTACGACAGTGACCTTCTTGCCCATGCTCTCACTCCCAGTCATCTTTTCGCCGAACGTATCAGCCGTGAAATCAGCTCGAGACCACGGCTCCGTAAGCCGAGGCGAACAACACTGCCTGGGCCAGGTCGATCTTGGCGCCGGTGAGGTCGACGCCCTTGAGCGCGACCCCACCGAGGTCGGCGCCGCGCAGGTCGGCGCCCTTCAGCACAACATCCTTGAGTTGCGCGGAGGACAGATCGGCGCCACTGAGGTCGGCCCGGGTCAGATCGGCGCCGGTCAGGTCGGCCTCGCGCAACCGCAGACCGGCCAGTCTGACCGCGGTCAGGTTCTGGCCGCGCAGCCCGACGAACCCCCAGTCGCCGCCGTCGACGGTGAGCGGGCGCAGCGAGCAGTCGACGAACTGGCTGCCGGTCAGCTTGCACTCGGTGAACGTGGCGTCGAAGAACGAGCACCGGGTCAGCGTCGAGCGCAGGATCGCCGTACGCGTGAGCACCGCCGCGTTGAACCGCACGTTCCCGAACTGGCAGTGCGTGAACGTGCACGCCGTCAGCGCCGACTCGGACCAGTCGACGTCGTGGAACGCGCAGTCCTCGTAGTGCACCCGGCTCTCCTCGGCGAGAGCCCAGTCCTCCCCGCGGAAGGTCTCGTTGTGCACGGTTCTCATCCGTGGAAGAAGTGCCGCGTCCCGGTGAGGTAGACGGTCACGCCGGCTTTCTCGGCCGCCTCGATGACCAGATTGTCGCGAATGGACCCGCCGGGCTGCACCACCGCCCGCACGCCGGCCTCGAGCAACACCTCGAGCCCGTCCGGGAAGGGGAAGAACGCATCCGACGCGGCGACACTCCCGGAAGCCCGGTCGCCGGCCCGGGACACCGCCAGCCGAGCCGAGTCGACCCGGTTGACCTGCCCCATCCCGACCCCGACGGTCGCGCCGTCGTGGGCCAGCAGGATCGCGTTGCTCTTCACGCTGCGGATCGCCCGCCACGCGAAGGCGAGATCCCGCAGGGTTTCCGCGTCAGCGGCGGCGCCGGTGGCGAGGGTCCAGCCGGCCGGGTCGTCGCCGGGCGCGTCGATCCGGTCGGCCATCTGCACCAGCACGCCGCCGCCGATCTGCTTGGTCTCGGCCGGCGCCGGCGCCCAGGCCGGGGCGACCAGCACGCGCAGGTTCTTCTTCTCGCGCAACAGCTCCAAGGCGGAAGGCGCAAACGCCGGGGCCACGATCACCTCGGTGAAGATGTCGGCGATCTGCTCGGCCAACTCGACGCTCACCTGCTGGTTGACCGCGATCACGCCGCCGAACGCGGACACCGGGTCACAGGCGTGCGCCTTGCGGTGCGCCTCGGCCACGTCGGCGCCGATCGCGATGCCGCACGGGTTGGCGTGCTTGATGATCGCCACGCAGGGCGCGGTGAAGTCGTTGGCGCTGCGCCAGGCCGCGTCGGCGTCGACGTAGTTGTTGTAGGACATCTCCTTGCCGTGCAGCTGCTCGGCCTGCGCCAGCCCGGGCGGCGCGGCCGGGTCGGCGTAGAGCGCCGCCTGCTGGTGCGGGTTCTCGCCGTAGCGCAGCGCGGTCTCCCGCTTCAGCGCCGTACCGGCGAACTCGGGCCACTCGTCCGCCGCGAGGACGGTGGCGCACCAGTTGGCCACGGCCACGTCGTACTCCGCGATGTCGGCGAACGCGCGGGCCGCGAGGTGCTTGCGCTGCGTCAGCGTGAATCCGCCCTCGTCGAGGGCCTGCAGGATCAGCGGGTACGCCGAGGGCGACGTCACCACGGCCACACTCGGGTGGTTCTTGGCCGCCGCGCGCACCATGGCCGGCCCGCCGATGTCGATCTGCTCGACGCACTCGTCCTCGCTCGCCCCCGAGGCGACCGTCTCGGTGAACGGGTACAGGTTGCTGACCAGCAACTCGAAGGGCTCGACGCCGAGGTCGGCGAGCTGCTGCTCATGGGCGGGCAGCCGGAGGTCGGCGAGCAGCCCGGCGTGCACCTTGGGGTGCAGGGTCTTGACCCGGCCGTCCAGACACTCGGGGAAGCCGGTGAGTTCCTCGACCTTGGTGACCGGGATGCCCGCGCCCTCGACGGTCTTCGCGGTGGAGCCGGTGGAGACGATCTGCACCCCGGCGGCGTGCAGGGCCTTCGCGAGTTCCACGAGACCGTTCTTGTCGTAGACGCTCAGCAGTGCCCGCTTGATCGGGCGACGGCCCTCGCCGGCGCCCCCACCCTCCGCGGTTCGGCGATCGTTCTCCGTCGTGGTCGAGGCCGTAGCCTCACCGCTGCCGCTCATGAATCCGTACCTTTCGGTTCTCGATGGTCCACCCCTCGCGCACCAGGCGGCCGACCTGCTCAACCAGCTGGGCGCGTTCGGCGACCTTGATGCGTTCGCTCAGCGTCTCCTCCGTGTCGTCGTCGAGCACGGGGACGCTGACCTGGGCGATGATCGGCCCGGTGTCGACGCCGGCGTCGACGAAGAAGAGGGTGGCACCGGTGATCTTCACGCCGTAGGCGAGCGCGTCCCGCGGGCCGTGGATGCCCGGGAAGGATGGCAGCAGCGCGTTGTGCGTGTTGATGTAACGGTCGCCGAACGCGGCGAGGAACGCCGGCCCGACCAGCTTGAGGAAGCCGGCCGAGATGACCAGGTCGGGCTTGTGCTCGGCGACCAGCGCGGCGAGCGCGGCGTCCCAGTCGTCGCGGCTCGGGTGGTCCTTCACCCGCGCGACGAACGTGGGCACACCGGCCGCGGTGGCCCGGTCGAGACCGGCGATGCCGTCCCGGTCGGCGCCGACGGCGACCACCCGGGCGCCGTACCCGGGGTCGGCGGCGGCGTCGAGCAGAGCCTGCAGGTTGCTGCCGGAACCGGAGACGAGGACGACCAGGCGGGCGGGCTCGGGGTCGGTCACCCGAGCACCCTATCCCTCGGCCTTCCGGCCCACTTCAGGGCACCCTTTGTGACAGTTCCGCGCCGCGTCGACCAACGGACAGCACAAACCGCAGATCATCGGTTACGCTGCCACCTCTTTCACAAAGTTCACAGCAAGCACGGAGGAAGCACGTGACGCCACCCCCTTACTACGGACAGCAGCCGCCGGCCGCGAGCGGTAACGACAAGGTGACGCTGTGGGGCGTCCTCGGCATCGTCTTCGCTCTCTGCTGCCCGCTGCTGGGCATCGTGTTCGCGGTGCTCTGCCTCAACGAGGCGAAGAAGTTCGGCAAGCCCAACACCCTGGCGATCGTCGCGTTCGTGATCGCCGGTCTGAACATCATCCTGAACATCATCCTGGGCGCCACCGGCGCGTACTCGGGGTACATGAACAGCGGAAACTGATCCGCTCGACATAGCAACAGCGAACGCCTCGGCCGGATGGCCGGGGCGTTCGTCATTTCTTGCGGAAGGTGCGCGCGGCGGCCGCGCCCAGCGCCGCCGACACCGCGATCACCCCGGCCGCCAGCGCACCGGTCAGCCACGGGTTGGGGCCGATCACGGCCAGTTTGCCGCCGCCCAGCGAGCCGCTCGAGAACCAGGCCAGCAGGCCGATCAGCAGACCACCGGCCGGGCCGGCGAGCACGGCCGAACCCAGCACCAGCGCCCACCGCGGCTCGGCCTGTTCGAGGTCGCGACGCAGCCGGCTGGTCAGCATCACGCCGGCACACAACCCGGCCACCACCGGCACCGCCAGCAGCAGCACGCCGACGCCGCCCATCGGCCCGGCGGGCAGCCCGGCCAGCAGCGGCAGCAGCGGCAGCGGCCCGGCCGGCACCTCGGTCAGGCTCACCTCGGTGCCGGTGCCCAGGGCGAAACCCGGACCCAGCAGGTACGCGGCCGCCCAGATCACGCCGTTGGCGCCGTAGGCCAGGCTGACCACCGTGATGCCGGCCTGCCCGGCCACCCCGGTCCGGTAGGCGGCGATCGTGTCGGCCGCGTCGCCGCCACCGATGGCCACCGACAGACCGGTGAACGCCGCCCCCGCCGCCAGCAGGATCAGCGCCGCCACCACTCCGGTACGCATCCCGTGCCGCACCGCCGCCGGCAGCTTGCGGGCGAGCACCACCACCGCGTCGGTCGACCGCAACGAGCCGATCAGGGCGGCCGCCGTGCCGATCAGGAAGAACTGCCCGGCCGCGCGCATCGGGCTGATCTCGATGCTGTGCCCGCTCAACAGCATGGCGGCGAGCGCGCCGAGCAGCGCGTACCAGAGCCCGACGGTGAGCCCGACCAGCAGCGCGGCCCGGAGCGAGCCGCTGCGGCGGGCACCGATGGCCCGGGTCACATGCAGGCCGGCCCGGTTCAGTCGCCAGGCGGCGAGCAGGGTGACCAGCAGCGGGGCCAAGGACACGGGGCCGATCGCGGTGCCCAGCGGTACGCCGTGCCCGAGCAGCCACGCCGCCAGCCCACCGGCGGCCGCGCCGCGCAGCCCGCCCGCCCCCTCGAAGGTGCGCGCCAGCCCGACGACCGCGGCCACCGGCAGGTAGCCGATCAGGGCCGCCCAGAGTGTGGCGAACCCGGCTGCCACCAGCATCGGCGCGCGTCCTCGGCGCTGCGGCGGGCGGCGCTGGCCGGGCACCTTGACCGTCTCGTGGTTGGCCCGGTCGAGCGGCACGGTCGGCCGGGCGCCGGTGTCGACGACCCGGGTCTCGTGGTTGGCCAGATCGACCCTGACCGTTTCGCGCACGGCGTCGTCCAGCGTCTCGAAGACCTCGGGGGCCATCGAGTCGTCGGTGCGGTCGGGAGTGTCTGGCATTGCCGCCTACTTTAGGCAGAAACGACGGCGCGCCGCCCCTTCTATCGGGACGGCGCGTCGTTCGGGCGTACACCGGGCCATTACGCACGCGGGTTTTGTGCGTAACGGGGCAAGGCAGTCAGCTCATGATCTCGCGCATGAGCCGCGCGGTCTCGGACGGCGTCTTACCGACCTTGACCCCGGCCGCCTCCAGCGCCACCTTCTTGGCGTCGGCGGTGCCGGCCGAGCCGGAGATGATCGCGCCGGCGTGGCCCATGGTCTTGCCGGGCGGGGCGGTGAAGCCGGCGATGTAGCCGACCACCGGCTTGGTCACGTTGGCCTTGATGAAGTCGGCCGCCCGCTCCTCGGCGTCGCCGCCGATCTCACCGATCATCACGATCGCGTCGGTCTCCGGGTCGTCCTGGAAGGCCCGCAGCGCGTCGATGTGGGTGGTGCCGATGACCGGGTCGCCGCCGATGCCGACGCAGGTGGAGAAGCCGATGTCGCGCAGCTCGTACATCAGCTGGTAGGTCAGCGTGCCGGACTTGGAGACCAGGCCGATACGCCCGGCCGGGGTGATGTCGGCCGGGATGATGCCGGCGTTGGAGGCGCCCGGCGAGGCGATGCCCGGGCAGTTGGGCCCGATGATCCGGGTCCGCTCACCCTTCGAGATGTTGTACGCCCAGGCGGCGGCCGAGTCTTGCACCGGCACGCCCTCGGTGATGACCACGGCCAGCGGGATCTCGGCGTCGATGGCCTCGACGATGGCGGCCTTGGTGAACGCCGGCGGCACGAAGATGACCGACACGTCGGCGCCGGTCTCCTTGATCGCCTCGCCCACGCTCGCGAACACGGGCAGCGACGTGCCGTCGAAGTCGACGCTGGTGCCGGCCTTGCGCGGGTTGACCCCGCCCACGACGTTGGTGCCGGCGGCGAGCATCCGGCGGGTGTGCTTGGAGCCCTCCGAGCCGGTCATGCCCTGGACGATGACCTTGGAGTCCTTGGTGAGCCAGATAGCCATTACGTCACTTCCCCGCAGCCGCGAGCTCGGCGGCGCGTTCGGCCGCACCGTCCATCGTGTCCACCCGCTCGACCAGCGGGTTGTTGGCGCCGTCGAGGATCGCGCGACCGGCCTCGGCGTTGTTGCCGTCCAGCCGGACGACCAGCGGCTTGGTGACCTGCTCGCCGCGCTCGCCGAGCAGGGCGAGGGCCTGGATGATGCCGTTGGCGACCTCGTCGCAGGCGGTGATGCCGCCGAAGACGTTGACGAACACCGATTTCACCGACGGGTCGGAGAGCACCACCTCGAGGCCGTTGGCCATCACCTGGGCGCTGGCGCCGCCGCCGATGTCGAGGAAGTTGGCCGGCTTCACGCCGCCGTGCGCCTCACCGGCGTACGCGACCACGTCGAGCGTGGACATGACCAGGCCTGCGCCGTTGCCGATGATGCCGACCTCGCCGTCCAGCTTCACGTAGTTGAGGTTCTTGGCCTTGGCCGCCTGCTCCAGCGGGTCGACCGCGGACTGGTCGACCAGCGCCTCGTGGTCGGGGTGCCGGAACTCGGCGTTCTCGTCCAGCGTCACCTTGGCGTCCAGGGCCAGCACCCGGCCGTCGCCCACCTTGGCCAGCGGGTTGACCTCGACCAGGAGTGCGTCCTCGGCCACGAAGGCGGCCCACAGCTTCACCGCGATGTCGACCACCTGGTCGGCCACCTCGGTCGGGAACTGCGCCTGGGTCACGATCTCGCGCGCCTTGGCCTCGTCGACGCCGAGATTCGCGTCGATCGCGACCTTGGCCACCCGGTCCGGCTGCTCCTCGGCGACCTGCTCGATCTCCATGCCGCCGGCCACGCTGGCGATGCACAGGAAGGTGCGGTTGGCCCGGTCGAGCAGGTAAGAGAAGTAGTACTCCTCCTGAATGTCCGCGGTTTCGGCCAGCATCACCTTGTGCACGGTGTGGCCCTTGATGTCCATGCCGAGGATGTCGGTCGCCCGAGCCTCGGCCTCGTCCGCGCCGTCGGCCAGCTTGACGCCGCCCGCCTTGCCCCGGCCACCGACCTTGACCTGGGCCTTCACGACCACTTTGCCACCGAGACGCTCGGCGATGGCGCGCGCCTCCTGCGGGGTCTCCGCGACGCCGCCGCCCAGCACGGGCAGGCCGTGCCGTTCGAACAGGTCACGCCCCTGATACTCGAACAGGTCCACGTGTCTCCTTCCGCCCCGCTTCCGCAGGCCACCTCCTGTGGAGATTAGCCACCCGGTGAGGCGCCGTACCCGCGCGGGTAGAAGCTGTGCAAGAGGGCACACAACGAGGCTGGTGGGAAAGTTCAGAGAACGCGCGTAACCCCCGGTCAGGGGCGTCGTTGAGAGTGATGTCGGAGCGCTGAGCGGGCCGGCGGAAACGGCCGATGCCCTGTCGGTCGAGGGGTGGCGGCGGGGCATCGTGCATAGAGAGGCCGGACGTGTGAGGGGTGCGTCCGGCCTCTCCCCTTACCCAAGGGTATTTACGCAGGTCATCACGCTACTGGGGTTGCCACATTGGCGCGCACCCATTCGATGATGGATGCCGTGGTCGCGCCCGGGGTGAATATCTGAGCAACCCCCAGCTGCCGCAATTCCGCGATGTCGTCCTCGGGAATGATGCCGCCGCCGAACACGACAATGTCGACTGCGTCACGTTCCGCCAATAGTTCCATCACTCTGCGGAACAACGTCATGTGGGCGCCGGAGAGCACGGAAAGGCCGATCGCGTCGGCGTCCTCCTGGATCGCGGTCGCCACGATCTGCTCCGGCGTCTGATGCAGCCCGGTGTACACGACCTCCATGCCGGCGTCGCGCAGCGCCCGCGCCACCACCTTGGCCCCGCGGTCGTGGCCATCCAGGCCCGGTTTGGCCACCACAACCCTGATCCGTGCCTGCATCCTCGACCCCTCCTCGACGAACGACCCCGGTCGGCCTCGGCTGAACGAACGGTAACCCCCCTCAGGGGTACGCGGTAAGCACGTTCCCAAGCACGGCCAGTTTCGGTGCGTGTTTGATACATCACTCCGCGCACGTGCCAATCTATTCAGTCGTTGATTGAGCAGAACGTAACTACCCGCTGGCCGAGCGTCGCCGGGAAGGCTATTAATTCGGACATCCACCGCCGAAGGCCGTTCCGGAACTGTCAGGGAATTGGCGGTGCGACTTGTGACGTGGACGCTGCTTCGTTACCGTGGCCCACGGCTGTCAACCGGATAAGTCCCGGAAGGCGCCCGGTCAACTGGAGTTACGGCCCTTAGGGGTCGCCCGAATGCCCGGCCTTTTCAGTGTCGACGGAGGATCGTACGTGCGTCAGCGCTTGTCGTCCGAGCCCGATCGTTACCGCGGTCGTCGACGCGTACCCACACCTCCGCGCAGCCGCTACGCGGTGGTCGGAACGGCCGCCCTGCTCGGCGCCGGCGTCGTCGCCCTCGGCGCGGCGAACCTCCCCGACACCAAGGACGTCAGCCCGTCGGTTCTCCGTGACCTCGACGCGCAAAAGCTGTCGCAGGACATCGCGGCCCGCGACCACGACAAGGCCGACCGGTCATCCCGCGACGCCGAGGCCGCCACGACGCTCAGCGAGGAAGACCTCGAAGCGAAGGCGTGGCTGCTTCCGCTGGAAGACTTCCAGTTCACCGCGCCGTTCGGCATGCGCCTGGGCCAGCTGCACTCCGGCATCGACCTGGCCGCCCCCGAGGGCCTGCCGTTCAAGGCGGTGCACGCCGGCACGGTCACCAAGGCGGGCTGGGATGGCGGCTACGGCTTCGCGATCACGGTCCGGCACGACGACGGCACCGAGGCGGTTTACGCCCACGCCCGCCGGCTCGTGGTCAAGGCCGGCGACAAGGTAAAGGCCGGTCAGGTCATCGGCCAGGTCGGCAACACCGGCTACTCGTACGGCACGCACCTCCACCTCGAGATCCACGAGGGCGGCAAGCCGATCGACCCGGTGCCGTTCCTCCGCGAGCGCGGCGCCGACGTCAAGCTGCAGATCGACTCGCCATACTCCTGATCGCCGCGCCACACCCCCTCTGACGCGACCCGAGCCGCTCTGTTCAGGGCGATGCCCGATAGTGCTCCCCAAACATCCCTCAAACCCCAACGGCCTCTCTGGGTACGCCGAGGGTTGCAGCTGAGTTGGATGTAGCCCCGCCCTCCTTCATTGGTTCCCCGCTCCTGCCGACTGCTCAGGTGTCGGACAGTCGTTGAACCGCAGGAGGTCGTCGAGTCGTGCAGCACCGTGCCGCCACCGCCGTGGACTCCCACTCCGACGACGCCGGCCTCCGGGCGTACCTCGACCTGCTCGCCTCGACCGAGCCTCTGCCCGCGCCGCCCACCGACGCGGAGCTCGCCTACCGTGCGCTGCTCGCCTCCGACACCGCGCTGACCTCCGCCTCCCCGTCGACTCCCGCCGATCCTGCGGCCCGCGCCTACCTCGGGCTGCTCGCCTCCGACGCCCCGCTGACCTCCGCCTCCCCGTCGACTCCCGCCGATCCTGCGGCCCGCGCCTACCTCGGGCTGCTCGCCTCCGACACCCCGCTCACCCCCGCCGGCCTCCTTCCGGCGACGGCGACCACCCGCGTTCCCGCCTTCAACCGCAACACTTTGGTCGCCACCGCCCTGGCCGTCGGCGTGGGCGTCTCCGGCCTCGGCGTGGGCGTGGCCGCCGCGGCCTCCCCCAGCCGCGCCGACAGCATCCCCGTCGCCGCCGCCGTCCAGCACCGCCCGGCCGCCGAGCAGCCCGCCGTCGACCCCACCGCCGACCTGCCCGGCACCGTCGCCCACAACCTGGTGGAGCGGGACATGGCCACCCGTGACCCGGTGACCCTGACCGAGGACATGCCGTCCGACGCCCCCCAGCGCTCGTCGGCCGTGGCCCTGCACAAGCCGAAGCCCCAGCCCAAGCCGGCCACCGCCACCGCTACCGCCGTAGCCTGGGTGAACCCCCTCCCCGAGGCCCGGGTCACGTCGTGCTTCGGCCAGCGCTGGGGCCGTCTGCACGCCGGCGTCGACCTGGCCGCCCCCAACGGCACCCCGATCCGCGCGGCCGGCGCCGGCGTGGTCGTCGCGGCCGGAGCGGAGAGCGGCTACGGCAACGCGGTCCTGATCGACCACGGCAACGGCTTCCTCACCCACTACGGCCACATGTCGGCCATCACGGTCACCGTCGGCCGGCGCGTCCTACCCGGCACCCAGATCGGCAACGAGGGCTCGACGGGCCACTCCACCGGCCCGCACCTGCACTTCGAGGTGCACGAGGGCCACTACAAGAACCCGATCGAGCCCACCACCTGGATGCGCGCCCACAATGTACTCATCCCGGGTTGTACCACCACGGCTCCCGCAGACGACCACTGAGCTCAATCCCAACGTGCTCTGACCGGGACCACAACGCATTCACCCCGCCCGCAACCCGGGGACGAGCACTCAGCTCAACCCCCACATGGTCCGACCAGCACCACCACGCATTTCGCCCCGCCGGCGACTTGGGCGCGAAAAGGTGCCAGGCGAAGCCGAAGCACTTTTTCGTGCCCAAGTCGCCGGCCGCCCTCAGGGCGAAATGCCGGAGGAGCGAAGCGACGACCAGCAAACTCAGCCGCAACTCAGCCCGACCATCACAGCTTCTCGATCGGGGCGTGCCGCAACACCAGCCACATCACCTGGTCACCGAAGTCGACCTGCGCCCGCGCCCCCGGCCCGTGCCCCTCGACCGCGACCACTCGGCCCAGCCCGTACCGCTGATGGTTGACCCGATCACCGGTCTCGACCTTGGGCGCCTGCGGCAGATCGCTGGCGGTGGCCAGCTTGCTCGCGTCGATCCCGAGCCGTTCAGCGAGGCGCTGAGCTTTCGGCGTACCCCCGGAAAAGCCCCCACCGCGTGACCGATCGCCCCCACCGCGACCACCCACGCCGCCCCCGGTCCCCGACCAGGAGGTGTACGACGACCCTGTCCGTTCCCACCGCACCAGCTCGGTCGGCAGCTCGTCGGTGAACCGCGACGGCGGATTGTATTGCGGCTGCCCCCAGGCCGACCGGGTCACCGCCCGGGACAGGTAGAGCCGCTGCCGGGCCCGGGTGATCCCCACGTAGGCCAGCCGCCGCTCCTCCTCCAGTTCGGAGTTGTCGCTCATGGCCCGCATGTGCGGGAAGACGCCGTCCTCCAGCCCGGTCAGGAACACCACCGGGAATTCCAGCCCCTTGGCCGTGTGCAGCGTCATCAGCGTGACCACGCCCTGGTGGTCGGGGTCGTCGTCGGGCAGCTGGTCGGCGTCGGCCACCAGCGCCACCTGTTCGAGGAAGCCCTCCAGCGTGGCCCGCTGCGGCTCGTCCTCGTCGGCCTGGGCCTCGACCCGCTCGGTGTACTCGCGGGCCACGCTGACCAGTTCCTGCAGGTTCTCGACCCGGCCCTGGTCCTGCGGGTCGATGCTCTCCTCGAGCTCGGCCAGCATCCCGGACCGCTGTAGCACGGCCTCGAGCACTTCCTCGGGCGGCGACTCGCGGGCGATGTCGCGCAGGTCGTCGAGCAGCTGCACGAAGTCGAGAATGCTGTTCACCGACCGGCTGGCGATGCCGGGCGCCTCCCGGGCCCGTCGCAGCGCCTGCCCGAACGAGATCCGCTCCCGCGACGACAGCGCCTCGACACAGGCCTCGGCCCGGTCACCGATCCCGCGTTTGGGGGTGTTCAGCACCCGCCGGATGCTGACCGTGTCGTCGTCGTTGGCGATCGCCCGCAGGTAACCCAGCGCGTCCCGGACCTCTTTGCGCTCGTAGAACCGCACCCCACCGACCACTTTGTACGGTAGGCCGACCCGGATGAACACCTCTTCGAAGACCCGGGACTGGTTGTTGGTGCGGTAGAAGACGGCCACGTCACCGGGGCGCACATCTTCTCGGTCGTGCAGCCGGTCGATCTCGCGGGCCACCCAGTCGGCCTCGGCGTGCTCGGTGTCGGCGACGTACCCGACGATCTGCTCACCCGCACCCTGGTCGCTCCACAGCCGCTTGGGCTTGCGGGACGTGTTGCGGTCGATCACCGCGTTGGCGGCCGACAGGATCGTCTGGGTCGAGCGGTAGTTCTGCTCGAGCAGGATCGTGCGGGCATCCGGGTAGTCGCGCTCGAATTCCAGGATGTTGCGGATCGTCGCGCCCCGGAAGGCGTAGATCGACTGGTCGGCGTCACCGACCACGCACAGCTCCCCCGGCGGCAGCTCGGGCGTGCCCGGCCCGACCAGCTCCTTGACCAGGACGTACTGGGCGTGGTTGGTGTCCTGGTATTCGTCCACCAGAACGTGCCGGAAGCGGCGGCGGTAGGCCTCGGCCACGTGCGGATGCGACTGCAGCAGGTGGACGGTGGTCATGATGATGTCGTCGAAGTCGAGCGCGTGCGCTTCCTTGAGGCGGCGCTGATAGAGCACGTACGCCTCGGCGACCGCCCGCTCCTGCGGCCCCTTGGCCCGATCGGCGAACTCCTCGGGCTCGACCAGCTCGTTCTTCAGGTTCGACACCTGCGCGGCCAGCCCGCGGGCCGGGTATTTCTTCGGGTCGAGGTCGAGTTCGCGGGCGACCAGCTGCATCAGCCGGCGCGAGTCGTCCGCGTCGTAGATCGAGAACGTGCTCTTCAGCCCCGCGTGGTCGTGCTCGGCGCGCAGGATGCGCACGCAGGCCGAGTGGAACGTGGACACCCACATCAGCCGGGCCCGGTTGCCGACCAGCGCGGCCACCCGCTCTTTCATCTCACCGGCGGCCTTGTTGGTGAACGTGATCGCGATGATCTCGCCCGGGTGCACGTCACGGGCCGCCAGCAGGTAGGCGATGCGGTTGGTGAGCACCCGCGTCTTGCCCGAGCCGGCCCCGGCCACGATGAGCAGCGGCGACCCCGCATGGGTGACGGCGTCGCGTTGCGGACCGTTGAGGCCGTCGAGCAGCGACTCTGGACTGGGCCGGTGGGCAGGTTTCTTTTCCCGTACGGCAGGGGTGCCGAAGGGCAGCTGGGGGTTTTCCGGGAGCGTTCGCATGACGGCGTGAAGTCTATGCCCGGCCTACGACAACTTCCTCTGCCCTGTGGACAACCGTTCGTCATCCACAGGTGGTAGCGCGACCTGCGTCGATGAAGCAGAGTGTCAGACGTTCCCAAACCGAAGACCTCGGGGAGAACCACATATGAAACGCCACATTCTGAGCCGCCTGGCCGTGCCGGCGCTGGCCCTGGCGGTCATCGCCGTCGTGCCGCAGGCGCAACCGGCCGCCGCCACCGGCCTCGCGCCCGTGAGCGTGAGTTACGGCCTGCCGCACGGCGGCACGGTCAAGGGGCAGTTCCTCAGCTACAACGACTTCCACGGCGCGATCGACCCGCCCGCGGGCAGCGGCGCCGCGGTCAACGGCACCCCGGCCGGCGGTGTCGAATACCTGGCGACCTGGCTCAAGCGGCTGCGCGCCGAGGGCCGGGCCGACGGCCGCTCGACCCTGACCGTCGGCGCCGGTGACCTGATCGGTGCCACGCCGCTGGTCAGCGCCGCGTTCCACGACGAGCCGACGATCGAGCTGATGAACGAGGTCGGCCTGCAGGTCAGCTCGGTCGGCAACCACGAGTTCGACGAGGGGGTCGACGAGCTCATCCGGATGCAGCGCGGCGGCTGCCACCCGGTCGACGGCTGCCAGGACGGCGACGGGTTCCGCGGGGCGAAATTCACTTACCTCGCGGCCAACACGATCAGCAAGAAGACCAAGCTGCCGATCCTGCCGCCGATCGACATCAAGATCGTCAACGGCGTACCCGTCGGGTTTGTCGGCATGACCCTCGAAGGCACCCCCGGCATCGTCAACCCTGCGGGCATCAAGAACGTAACCTTCGCCGACGAGGTCGAGACGGCCAACAAGTGGGGCAACGTGCTCAAGCTGCTCGGCGTCAAGGCGCAGGTGCTGCTGGTGCACGAGGGCGGCGGCCAGTCGACGAACGCCGACCCGAGCGGCTGCGCCGGGTTCAGCGGCCCGATCGTGCCCATCGTGGCCGGGCTCAACCCCGAGTTCCGGCTGGTCGTGTCCGGTCACACGCATCGCTTCTACAGCTGCACGCTGCCCACCCGGGATGGCACCCAGGCCGTGGTCACCAGCGCCGGCAGCAACGGCCAGCTGATCACCGACATCGACTACACGCTGGACAAGCGCACCCGCAAGTTCGGGGCGATCACCGCGAAGAACGTGATCGTGGAGAACGGCGTCCGCAACCCCAACGGCACCTGGCAGGTGGACGCGGCCGGCGCGTTCGTCAAGAACCCGGCCACCGTCGACCCGAAGGCCAAAAAGGTGGCCGACAAATACCGCACCGCTGTCGCTCCGATCGCCAACCGGGTGGTCGGTCAGATCACCGGTGACATCGTCCGGGACGCCAAGCCCAACGGCGAGATGCCGCTCGGCGACGTCATCGCGGACGCGCAGCTGGCGTACACCAGGACGAGTGCCGGCGCCCAGCTCGCCCTGATGAACCCGGGCGGTGTCCGGGCGTCCCTGGCCTACGCGCCCAGCGGCGCCGAGGCTCCCGGGGCGGTCACCTACGGCGAGGCGTTCACGGTCCAGCCCTTCAACAACCTGGTGGTCACCCAGACCTTCACCGGGGCGCAGATCAAGAACGTGCTGGAGCAGCAGTTCGTCGGTTTCGGCGGCCAGACCACGCAGCGCATCCTGCAGCCGTCGGCCGGCCTGACGTACACGTACAGCACCAGCGCGGCGCCCGGCAGCAAGATCAGCAACCTGGCCCTCAACGGCACCGCCATCGACCCGGCCGCCACCTACCGCGTCACCACCAACGACTTCCTGGCCAACGGTGGCGACGGCTTCACCAATCTCAGCCAGGGCACCGACCGGACCACGGCCCCCGGCTTCGACATCGACGCGTTCACCGCACACCTCGGCGCCGGTGCCCCCGTGGCCCCCGGCCTGGCCAACCGCATCACGGTCGGCGCCTAGCTAAGACCTGTCTCGCGTTCGGGGCACTGCCACAGCGCCCCGAACGCGAATTCGAGACATGTCTCAGGTCCGGTCCGAGCTGGGTTCCCACGCTTCGGGCGGTTTCCTTGCGAGACCGCCCGGGGCGGGGGCATACTCGGCCTCGTGATCCAGCAGACGCGATTTTTTACCTATGGCACCGGGGGTCCGGCGGCCGTGGGACGCGTCTGAACGACAGACTTCCACCAAGCCCCGGGCTCGACGGCCCGGGGCTTGAGTCTGCCCGGGCCGAGCGAGCCTCCGCACCCGAGGAGCACGCCTTGAACGCCGAGACCATCGAGCAGCCCGCCGCCGCGAACGCCGAGACCATCGCGCAGCCCATCAGCTCGAACGCGGCCATCTCGCAGCCCACCAGCTCGAACGCCGCCATCGAGCGGGCGATGAGCTCGAACGCCGAGCCTGTCCCGCAGCCGACCGGCACCGACGAGCCGATGGCCGCCGACGAGATCCGAGCGGCCCGCGAGCGCATCGACGAGATCGATCAGGCCATCATCGACCTCTGGCTGGAGCGGGCCCGCCTGTCTCAGCAGGTCGGCAAGACCCGCATGGCCAGCGGCGGCACTCGCCTGGTCCTGAGCCGCGAACGCGAAATCGTCGAACGCTTCCGCAACGCCCTCGGCGCCGACGGCACCCAGGTCGCCCTCATGATCCTGCGAGCCGGCCGAGGCCCCCTCTGACCCGGCCAAGGCGCCCCCTCTGACCCGGCCAAGGCGCCCGCTCTGACCCGGCCGAGGCCCGCTCTGACCCGGCCAAGGCGCCCGCTCTGACCCGGCCGAGGCGCCGCCTGACGACCCGGTCGAGGCCCCTCTGACGACCCGGCCAAGGCGTCAGGAGAAGCCCGCTGACGCCGCAAGAAGCCCGCTGAGGCCGCCCCCGTCAGCCATCACGCCCGAGAAGCCAGATCGGGCCGCTGCGGCCGTTGGCCGAGGACCCGCGTGAACAGCGCCTGCCGCAGCGCCACCTCACGCGGATCGTCCCAGAGCCGAAATCCGGTGCGGTTCATCGCGTAGGCGAATCCCGTGCCGGTGTCCGGGTCGGCGAAGGCGAACGATCCGCCCAGGCCCATCGTCCCGAAGGCCCGGTCCGATTCGGATCCGAACCGGAACGCCGGGAACGGCTTGACGTAACCCAGGGAGAACCGCGTCTCGACGCGCAGCACCTCGTCGAACAACCCGCCGGTGGGAGGCGCGGCGGCGTCGCGCAGCGCGTCCATCGAGGCGCCGGTGAGGCCGAGGCCGGCGCCGCCGGTCGCCACCTCGCCGTAGAGCCGGGCGATCGACCGCACCTGACCGATGCCGTTGACCGCCGGGATCTCCGCGGCCTGCACGTCCGGCCGGTTGAAGTTCTCCACGGTGCGCAGCACCCGCGGATTGCCGAACGCCCGCGCGCTCAGGCTGCGCGGGTTCGCGAACGCCCGGACGAACGAGGCCGGCATCGCGCGCAGGTGCAGCATCATCTCCCAGGAGCGGAACCCGTGGATGCGGGCGATCCGGTCGCGGTCGGTGTCCGGCGGCAGGCCGAAGTGGAAGTCCAGGCCGAGCCGGGCCGCGACCTCGTCGGCGAAGAACCGGCCGATACGGCGTCCACGCGGGTCGATCCGGCTGATGAGCTCGCTCTCGTACCAGCCCAGTGACTGGCCGTGATAGCCGTGCCGGGTGCCGGGCGCCCAGGCTGGACGCTGGTCCGCGAGGGCTGTGGACAACGTGTGGATATCGGTCAGTTCGGCGAGTTCGAGGGGACGGTCGATCACGGCCAGTCCGGCCTGGTGGGCGAGCAGCTGGCGTACGGTGACCTCGCCTTTGCCGGAGGCCGCGAACTCGGGCCAATACGTGGCCACGCGCTCGTCGTGGTCGAGCCGGCCGCGTGCGTGCAACACCGCGAGGGCCACCGCGGCCACCCCTTTGGAGGTGGAGAAGACCGGAACCATGGTGTCCGCTTCCCAGGGAGCACGCGTGACGCCGTCCCGGTAGCCACCCCAGAGATCAACGACCTTGCGGCCGCCGTGGTAGACGACGCAGGCGGCTCCGATCTCGTGATGGTCGGCGAAGTTGCGGCGAAAGGCGTCGGCCACCGCGCCGTAGCCTTCGTCCACATCCCCGCCGACCATGCGGGCCGGCACATCGATCTTGTAGACCACCGCGATCCCTTCCTGTCGATCGGCTCCGACCCTCGCACGCCGTAGGGGCGGCCGGGAGGGATTGTTGATCCCTCTCGACGCACGACAAGATGGGGCAATGGATCGATCGGCACTGGCGGATTTCCTCCGACGTCGGCGTGCGACCCTCGACGCGGGGTCGCCGACGACTCGCCGGGCCGCCGGCCTGCGTCGCGAGGAGGTCGCCGAGCGGGCCTTCATCTCCACCGACTACTACACGCGGCTGGAGCAACGGCGCGGACCGCGCCCGTCCGAGCAGGTGACGGCCGCGCTCGCGAAGGCCCTTCGGCTCACCGCCGACGAACGCGACCACCTGTTCACTCTGATCGGGCACAATCCGCCGACCCGTGACTCCGGCACCGCGCCGATCGATCCGGCCCTGCGCCTGGTTCTCGATTCGCTGGATCGCGGCGCGGCGCTGGTCACCTCCAACATCGGACAGACCCTCCTGCAGAACCCACTGGCAGAAGCCCTGTTCGGGGACCAGACGAGGTTCACCGGGCTCGACCGCAGCGGCTACTACCGCTGGTTCGCCCGCCCCGAGGAACGCGCCCTCTATCCCGTCGATGTCCACGCCGCGCAGAGCCGCACCTACGCGGCGAGTGTCCGCGCGGCGCTGGACATCGGACCGGACACCGCGGAGATGACCGGCCTGGTAAGGGAGCTGCTGGCCGTCAGCACCGAGTTCGCCGCCCTGTGGAGCCGCCACGAGGTGCATGCCTGCCGGCAAAAAACCACGGCCGTGCTGCACCCGTCGGCCGGCCGCATCGATCTCGACTGCCACGTCGTCTTCGGCGAGAGCCGCCGCCAGAAACTGCTGGTGCTGAACCCCCGCGATCCCCAGTCAAATGCTTCGGTCGTAGCGGGGTGGGTGGTGCCGACCGCTGCTCCCGCCGAGGTCGGTCCGGCGGCCGCACGCTTCGCTTCCGCGGCCGCCTCCCTCCGGCCTGAGTGAGTGGTCGCCCCCGCCGCTGACGCGGCCCCCTGAAGCCGGCGGGTCAGGAGGCGTCGCGACGGGCCTGAGTCTCACGGCGGACTCGGGCCGTGTCGGCGGCTATCTCGTCTATGCGGGTGGCCAGGTCAGGGTGGGCGCTCAGGTGGCGGATGGTTTCGGCCAGCAGGGTGGGCAGGTCGGTCGCGTCGGTGGCGCCCAAGGCGGACTGCAGCCGGTGTACGTCGGGGCTGGCGCTCTCGTCCAGGTCGGTCAGGGCGGTCACCTGGCCGGCCAGGCGGCGCAGGTGGGCGGTGTGGTCGTTCGCCCACTGGTCGACGGCGCGCTGCCCGGCGCGGCGGTCGCGTTCGGCTCGTACCCGGTCGTCCTGGCGTTCGCCGGTGGGGCGGTGGTCGGCGCCGGCCCGGGAACGCAGGAAGCGCCTCTCCGCGGCCTGGCGGCTTCCGACGCCTAGGGCCGGCGCCAGCTCCTGCCACGACACTCCGGCCGAACGCGCGGCCGCGACCAGCGACGGCTCCAACGCGGCCAGCCCGGCCTGAGCCCCGCGCAGCACCACCAACGCCTCCAGCACGTCCGCCGACGTCACGCCGGCCCCGGCCGAGCCCGCGCCGTCCCCCATCACGTCGCCCCCAGCCGAACCGCCCCCAGCCGCGCCACCGGGAGCAGCGCCGTCATCAGCAGGATCAGCGCCGGTCGCGGCCCCGCCGACCCCCAAGCCGGCGCGGGCGACAACCGACTCCACCAGCGCCACCGCCGCCACCAGATCCGACACCATCCGCCCCTCCCCCAACCTCGTCATCTTTTCGACGACATTCCACTTGTCATCACTGCGACGACGTAGTACAAAGAAGTTATCGCGCATTGACCTCGTAAGTCGAGATCAGGGAGGTGCCAGATGTTGATGCGCAGCGAGCCCTTCACCGAAATGCACCGGATCGCCCAGCAGGTGCTCGGGCTGACCGAGGCGGGCACGTGGACGCGGCCGACGGCCATGCCGGTCGACGCGTACCGGCACGGTGACGAGTTGGTGATCGCGTTCGACCTGCCCGGCGTCGACCGGGACGCGATCGACATCGACGTGGAGCGGGATGTGCTGACCGTCCGCGCCGAGCGCCGGCCGATCGACCTCGGCGACAACGCCACCGTTCAGGTTTCGGAGCGGTCGTTCGGGGTGTTCGCCCGCCGGCTGTTCCTCGGCGACGCCCTGGACACCGAGCAGATCAACGCGACGTACGACAACGGCGTGCTGGTGCTGCGGGTCCCGATCGCCGAGAAGGCCAAGCCCCGCAAGATCGCCGTCTCCGGCCGGGACGACGCCAAGGTTCTGACCAGCTGATCCGAGCGACACCGAAGGCCCGCGTCACCCGGCGGCGCGGGCCTTCAGCGCACTCGGCGCATGATCGCGTCGTAGGCGGCGTGGGCCATGTCCGGCCGGTCGGGATCCGCGTCCCAGCGGCCGATGATGGTGTTGCCGTCGGCGCTGATCGTGCCGGTGTACGTCATGCCCAGGCCGGCGTGGATCAGCGCGTTGCCCCGGATGGCCCAGCGGTACTCGATCGGTTCGCTCGTCCCGTCGTACACGTGGGATCTGAAGCCGTCGCCGGACGCCCAGATCAACTCCACGCTCTCGATCAGGTGCTCGCCCACCTGGATGCCCCCGGTCAGCTGCAGCATGCGGCCGCCGAGCAGGGGGACGGCCGTGTTCTCGCCCCGGATGTCGTCGGACTCCGCCCCGTTCGTACGCCCGGTCAGGGTCCATTGTCCGATCAGGACGTTCAGCGCCTCGATGCGCACCGCGACCTCATTTCCGGCTGTTGGCTCAACCTTGAACTGAGGCTACCGATTCGCCCGGGAGCGCGCGTGGCTCCCGGGCGAAAAGGCGTCAGGAGGCGTGCAGCACGTCCCGGGGCCGGGCGAAGTGGCAGGCGCTGGGGTGCGCCGACCCGTCCCGTACCTCGAGCACCGGCTCCTGCTCGGCGCAGATGTCCTCGGCCTTCCAGCAGCGGGTGCGGAAGCGGCAGCCGGACGGCGGGTTGGCCGGCGACGGCACGTCACCCTCGAGCACGATCTGGTCGCGCCGGCCGCGCAGGCGGGGGTCGGGAACCGGCACGGCCGAGAGCAGAGCCTGCGTGTACGGGTGGGTCGGCTGCTCGTAGATCTGCTCGTCGTTGCCGATCTCCACCACCTTGCCGAGGTACATCACCGCGACCCGGTCGGAGATGTGGCGTACCACGGAAAGGTCGTGCGCGATGAAGATGTAGGACAGCCCGAACTCGTCCTGCAGCCCCTCCAGCAGGTTGATCACCTGGGCCTGGATGGACACGTCGAGCGCGCTGACCGGCTCGTCACAGACGATGATCTCCGGTTTGAGGGCGAGCGCCCGGGCGATGCCGATGCGCTGCCGCTGGCCGCCGGAGAACTGGTGCGGGTAGCGGTTGATGTGGTCGGGGTTGAGGCCGACCGTGTCGAGCAGGTCGCGCACCGCCTGCTCGCGGCCCTTGCGCGGGGTCACCTCGGGGTGGATCTCGAACGGCTCACCGATGATGTCGCCGACCGTCATCCGCGGGTTGAGGCTGGTGTACGGGTCCTGCAGCACCATCTGGATGTGCCGCCGCGCCCGCCGCAGCGCGCCGCCCTTGAGCCGCACCATGTCCTCGCCGCGCACCTGCACCGCCCCGGAGGTCGGCTTCTCCAGCCCGACCAGCAGTTTGGCCAGGGTCGACTTGCCGCAGCCGGACTCGCCGACCACGCCCAGCGTCTCGCCGCGGCGCAGTTGCAGGTCGACGCCGTCGACCGCGCGGACCGCACCGACCTTGGTCTTGAAGACGATGCCCTGTGTGATCGGGAAGTGTTTGACCAGGCCTTTGGTCTCGAGCACGACCTCACTCATCGCCGACCACCTCCCTCCAGAAGTGACACCGGGCGGTGCGGCCGAGCGCGACGTCGTAGGCCGGCGGCGGCGGGTCCTCCCGGCAGACGTCCTGCACGTAGCCGCAGCGGGGGTTGAACGGGCAGCCCTTCGGGATGGCGGTCAGCGCCGGCGGCAGCCCGCGGATGACGTTGAGCTGCTGTCCCTTGAGGTCGAGCCGGGGGATCGAGGCGAGCAGGGCTTTGGCGTACGGGTGCGCGGGGCGCTCGTAGATGTCGTACACGGGCGCCTCCTCCACCACCTTGCCGGCGTACATCACCGAGATCCGGTCGGCGACGTCGGCCACCACGCCCATGTCGTGCGTGATCAGGATCAGGCCCATGTCGCGTTCCCGCTGCAACTCGGCCAGCAGCCCCATGATCTGCGCCTGCACTGTCACGTCGAGGGCCGTGGTCGGCTCGTCGGCGATCAGGATCTCCGGGTCGAGGGCGAGCGCCATCGCGATCATCACGCGTTGCCGCATGCCGCCGGAGAACTGGTGCGGGTAGTCGCCGATGCGCTCCCGGGCCCCCGGGATCTTGACCTGTTCGAGCAGGTCGATGGAGCGCTTCTTGGCGTCGGCCCGGCTCATCCCCCGGTGCTTGCGGAACAGCTCGCCGAGCTGGAACCCGACAGTGAAGACCGGGTTCAGCGCGGACAGCGCGTCCTGGAAGATCATCGCGATCCGGTTGGCCCGGACCTTGCGACGCTCCTCCTCGGAGAGCTTGAGCAGGTCGACGCCGCGGTACTTGACCTCGCCGCGGGTGATGTAGCCGGGCGGGGTGTCGAGGATGCCCATGATCGCCTGGGCGGTCACCGACTTGCCGCAGCCGGACTCGCCCAGGATGGCCAGTGTCTCGCCCGGCTTGAGCCGGAAGTTGGCCCCGTTGACCGCGTGCGCGACGCCGTCCCGGGTGCGGAACTCCACGTGCAGGTCGTTGACCTCGAGCAGCGGCGCCATCGGGTCGACCCCGGCCACCACGTCCATCTCGGCCCTGATGTCAGTCATCTCGTGTCACCGCAGCTTCGGATCGAAGGCGTCACGGACCGCGTCGCCCAGCATGATGAAGGCCAGCACGGTCAGGGCCAGGAAGACCGAGGGCCAGACCAACGGCGCGGCCGCGGTACGCACGTTCGGGCCGGCCTCGTTGATCATGATGCCCCAGCTGATCGCCTCGCCCTTGAGCCCGACGCCGAGGAAGGTCAGCGTGGCCTCGGTGGCGATGTTGGTGCCGAGCAGGATGGTCAGCACCACGATGAACGCGGCCGTCGAGTTGGGCAGGATGTGCCGCATCATCAGCCGGGCCGGGCCGGAGCCGAGCATCCGGGCGGCGGCCACGTAGTCCTGGTTCTTCGACGCGATCACCGACGAGCGCATCACCCGGGCCGCGGTGGTCCAGCCGAGGAAACCGAGCGTGATGATCACCGCCCAGAACCCGTCGTCGCTCGGGTCGGAGGACAGCCGCCGCGCCAGCACGATGGCCGCCAGCAGGAACGGCAGGCCGAGCACGACGTCGATGAACCGGGACAGCACGGCGTCGATCCAGCCACCGAAGTAGCCGGCGCTCAGGCCCATGATCAGCCCGATGGTGCCGGCCAGCAGCGTGGACAACAGGCCGACGAGGATCGAGTTGCGGGCGCCGTAGATGGCGTTGGCGTACACATCACAGCCCTGGAAGTCGTAGCCGAAGAACGCGTTGCCACTGGGCCCGTGGTGCTGCCGGCTGAGGGAGCAGGCGCGCGGGTCGCCCGCCCCGAAGAGCTGCGGCACGATCGCCATCACCACGAAGACCAGCACCAGCGCCGCGGCAATCCAGAAGATCTTGTTGCGGCGCAGGTCGCGCCACGCGTCGCCGGCCAGGCTGCGGGGCTTGTCGCGGGGGCCGGCCGACTCGGCCGCGGTGATCGTCTGCATGTCACTCATAGCGGATCCTCGGGTCGAGGGCGGCGTACAGCAGGTCGACCAGGAGGTTGACCACCAGGAAGACGATCACCAGCACGCTCACGAAGCCGACCACCAGCGGGCCGTCCTCGGTGCGGATGCCGCGGAACAGGTTGAAGCCGACGCCGGGGATGTTGAACACACCCTCGGTCACGATCGCGCCGGACATCAGGTTGCCCAGGTCGACACCGATCAGCGTGACCACCGGGATCAGCGAGTTGCGGAGCACGTGTACGCCGACCACACGCCGGTTGGTCAGCCCCTTGGCCCGCGCGGTACGCACGTAGTCGGACCGCAGGTTTTCCGCCACCGCTGAGCGGGTCACCCGCAGCTCGGTGGCGACCACCAGGCTGCCCAGCACCAGGGCGGGCAGCAGCAGCTGATAGAAGGTTGCGTCCCGGGTCGCGGTCGGCGGGAACCAGCCGAGCTGGATGCCGAAGACCAGCCGGGCCAGCGGCGCCAGCACCACGATCGGCATGGACAGCACGACCAGCGTGAGCACCAGCGTGACGTTGTCGAAGGCCCCGCCGCGGCGGATGCCGGAGATGACGCCGGCCGTGATCGCGACGACGGCCACGACGACGATGGCGATCAGCGCCAGGCGGATCGTCACCGGCCAGGCGTCGGCCATCATCTCGGAGATCTTCCGGTTGGTCAGCGAGATGCCGAAGTCACCGGTCAGCAGGGCCTTCATGTAGTGCCAGTACTGGCCGATGAACGGCTCGTCGAGGTGGTAGCGCTCGGTCAGCGCCTGCCGTTGGGAGTCGGTGATGGGACGCTCGCCGGCCAGCGCCCGGATCGGGTCGGTCTGGTTGGCGAACATCAGCGCGTACACGATGAACGTGGCGCCGAAGAAGGTCAGCACCATCTGCAGCAGGCGCCGGATCAGATATCGGAACATGTTTTCTTCCGGGGGAGACATGGCGGTGGCGCCACGCCTGTTGACGTGGCGCCACCGCTCAGCCGGCGAGCGTCAGGATGCGACGCGCTCGATCTTGTAGATGTCGACCTTCTTGAACAGGTCGACGTCGACGTTCTGGACCCGCTCGGAGAAGCCGTACGTGTTCTGGCCGAACCGCAGCGGAATGACCGGCATGTCCTTGGCCAGGATGTCCTCGGCCTCCTGCCACTTCTTGATCGCGGCCTCCGGAGTGGCCGCCTCGGAACCCTGCTTGACCAGGCTGTCGAAGGCCGGGTTGCTGTACCCGTAGTAGTTCGACGAACCGGTCGTGCTGAAGATCGGGCCGAGGTAGTTCTCCATCAGCGGGTAGTCCATGATCCAACCCATCCGGATCAGGCCCACCGGCTGCTTGTTCTCGACCTTGGTCAGCAGGTCGGCGAACTTGGGCTCGCCCTGACCGGTGCAGTTGACACCCAGCGAGGCCTTGATCTGGTTGCACATCGCGTCGACCCAGGCCTTGTGGCCGCCGTCCGCGTTGTACGTGATCTTGATCTCGGCCGGGCCACCGTTGGCGGTGTACAGCTCCTTGGCCTTGGCCGCGTCGTAGACGCAGTTGTCGCCACAGGTGTTCTCGCGGTAGCCGGCGACCACCGGCGACACGAACGACGTGGCCGGCGTCTGCGAGCCGAGGAAGATCTGGTCGGTCATCTCCTTGCGGTTGATCGCCATGGAGAGGGCCCGGCGGACCTCGGGCTTGCTGAACTCCTTCTGGTACGTCGGGAAGCCGACGAACGCGAAGTCCGAGCTCGGGGTCTTCTTGAGCCGGTCGCCGAGGTCACCGGCGGCCGAGCCGAGGCTCTCGATCGGGATCAGCGTCTGCACGTCGACGTTGCCGGCGACCAGGTCGGCGTACTCGGCCGTCTGGTCCTGGTAGATCTTCCAGGTGATGCCGTCGACCTTGACCGGGTCGCCCTTGAAGCCCTCGACCTTGGCCACGGTGACCGACTGGTCGTGCTCCCACTTGCCGACGATCTTGAACGGGCCGTTACCGATCGGTGCCTGCTCGAACTGCTCGTTGAGCACGCCCGGCGACGAGAACGCCGCGTTCGGCAGCGGGTAGAACACGGTGTATGCGAGCACCGACTTCCAGCCCGCGAACGGCGCGGACAGCGTGACGGTGAAGGTGGTGTCGTCGACCTTCTTCAAGCCGGACATGGTCTTGGCCTTGGGCTCGGGCGCCTTCTCGGGGCCCTCCTCGCCGTCCGGGTCCTTCGACTGCAGGTCGGCGTACCCCGCGACACGCTCGAAGAAGGCGGCGCCGTCGTTGCCGTTAGGGCCGTAGGCGCCGTTGTTCCAGGCGTTGATGTAGCTGTCCGAGGTGACCGGCTCGCCGTTGCTGAAGGTGAAGCCCGGCTTCAGCTTGATCGTCCACACCTTGTTGTCGTCCGAGGTGATGGACTCGGCGGCCTTCTCGACCGGCTGCTTCTGCTCGTTGAAGCTGACCAGCGGGTAGAAGAGTGAGCTGAGCACCTGTGAGCCGCTCGACTCCGTGGTGTTGGCCGGGATGAGATGCTTCGGCTCCGCGATGCCGATAGACACGGTGTTACCGCTGCCCCCGGCATCGTCGTCGGATCCGCCGCTGCAACCGGCGGCCAGTAAGAGGATGGCGGCCGGCACGGCCGCCACCTTCCATGGGCGTTTCCCAAGCATGGGAGTGCCTCCTTCGGGGGCGCTCACGAGGGGTGGTGAGTGAGTTGGAGCCACTTTTCCACAGGAAAACGCTTGCTCCGTACCCCGTTACCAAGCCGATACTCGGCGCGATTCCCTCAATGGACAGACGCCATTACACCAGGCGACGGTCCGCGGCCCACCGGGAAAGCTCGTAACGGTTACTCATCTGCAGCTTGCGCAACACGTTCGACACGTGCGTCTCGACCGTCTTGATCGAGATGTACAGCTCCTTGGCGATCTCCTTGTACGCGTAACCCCTGGCCAGCAGCCTCAGGACCTCGCGCTCACGGTTGGTCAGCTGGTCCAGCTCGGGGTCGGCGACCGGCACGTCGGGCCGGGCGGCGAACGCGTCCAGCACGAAGCCGGCCAGCCGCGGGCTGAACACCGCGTCACCGTCGGCCACCCGCTTGATCGCCGCGGCCAGCTCGTCCGGCGAGATGGTCTTGGTGACGTAGCCGCGGGCGCCGGCCCGGATCAGGCCGATCACGTCCTCGGCGGCGTCCGACACCGACAGGGCCAGGAACTTCACCTGCGGATGGGTACGCCGCATCGACTCGAGCACCGCGCGCCCACCGCCGTCCGGCATGTGCACGTCCAGCAGCACCACGTCGGGCGTGGTGGCGGCGATCCGGGCGATCGCCTCGCTCACCGAGCTCGCCTCCCCGACCACGTCCACGTGCACGCCCAGCTCGGCGCGTACGCCGGCCCGGAACATGGCGTGGTCGTCGACCAGGAAGACCTTGAGCCGGGCGGCGGCAGTGGGCTCGTCGGTCATCGGTTCGTGTCCTTTCCCGCAGTCACGCTCTCCCGGGACGCCGGCAGGGTCAGCCGTACTTCGGTGCCCTCGCCGATCGCACTCCGGATCTTCGCCTTGCCACCGTGCCGCGACATCCGGCCGATGATCGAGCCGCGCACGCCGTGCCGGGACTCCTCGACCTGGTCGATCTCGAAGCCCTTGCCCCGGTCACGGACGAACACGCTCAGTTCGTCCGCCTCGACCTCGGCGTACAGCGAGACAGTCTGCACCCCGGCGTGCCGGGCGGCGTTCACCAGGGCCTCGCGGGCCGCGGCAACCAGGGCGGCCACCCGCTCGTCACAGTCCGTGTCGCCGACCACCACCGTCTCGACCGAGATCGCGTACGTGTCCTCGACCTCGGCGGCGGCCTCCTCCAGCGCGGCCGAGAACCGCTCGGTCGGCGACGCGGCCGGCTTGTACAGCCAGTTGCGCAGGCTGCGCTCCTGGCCGCGGGCCAGCCGCTGGACCTCCTTGATGTCGGCCGAGTTGCGCTGGATCAGGGCCAGCGTGTGCAGCACCTGGTCGTGGATCATGGCGGCCAGCTCGGCGCGTTCCTGCTCCCGGATCCGGCCCTCGCGCTCGGAACGCAGCTGGCTGAACGTGCGCCAGATCAGCGGGGCCACCACCACGGCCACCCCGGCCAGGCCGACCAGCGCGAAGATCACGCCGTTGACGACCGCGGTGAGGCTGCCGCGCGGGGCGTACACCGCGACGATGCCGATGATGCCGGTGGCGACCAGCACGCCGCCACCGATGAACCGGAAGATGAACGAGCGGCGGTCGCTCTCCGCGATCACCGCCTGGAGCCACGGCGCCTGCGGGGTGTCCGGGTAGAGCTGCGCGCGGCGATCCGGGTCGGACTGGTGCCAGATGACGCCGGCGCCGAGGGCGATGATGGCGATCAGCCAGCCGGCCGTACCGGCCACGCCGTGATCGCCGAAGAGCAGCCCCTGCAGCAGCACCACCCCGACCCCGATCGCGGCGAACGGGATCAGCGAGCCCAGATTGCGGCGGGGGGCCGGTGTGCCGTCCGGGACCTGCTGGGGCACGACGGCCCAGAACCCGGCGTAGAGGAGCAGACCGAGACCATTGAAGCCGAGGAGTACGACCAGAGCGACGCGCACCGCGATCACGGGAATGCCGAGGTGACGCGCCACCCCGGCGGCGACACCGGCGATGATCCGGTGGTCGCGTTGCCGGTACAGGCGGCGCGTGGGCGTCGGTGCTGTGGTCGCGGTGATCTCGTCCTCCCGGTGGTCTCCTCCGATCGTCACACGGAAGGGGCGGGCAGACCACGGGGAACTACCCCGAGGTCTGTCGCCCGGACATCTCAGGGTCCCGTCAGGGTAGGCGCCGGAGGCGAGCCGGCGGGTGCGGGCCGCAGTATCGATGGCATGACCGACGATGCTGCCTCAGCCCGCGATGCCGACCAGTCCCGCGGTGCGGCATCCTCAACCGATTCGCTGCCGCCGCCGTTCCCGCCGCCGACCCCGCCGCCGTACGAGCCGCCCCCGGACGACCGGCCGGCCGGTGACGGACCCACCTTCGACCGGGCCAAGCTGATCCGCCCGCTCCGGCCCCGCTACGTGGCCGGTGTCTGTGGCGCGCTGGGCCGGGCCACCAACACCGACCCGGTGCTATGGCGGGTGCTGCTCACCGTGCTCGCCATCTTCGGCGGCGCCGGCGTACTGATCTATCTGGTCGGCTGGCTGGCCATCCCGGCCGAGAACGACACCGCCTCGCCGGTCGAGTCGCTGCTCGGTCGCGGCCGGTCGAGCATGAAGCCGCTGTCGATCGTGCTGCTCGGCGCGGCCGCGGTGTTGACCTTCGCGTTCGTGGTCAACGACGGGTTCCGCGCGGCCCTGCTGGCGATAGCCGTACTGGTCGGTGCGGCCGTCCTGATCCGCCGGGGCGGGCCGTCCCGGACGCCCTTCACCTCGCCTTTCACGCCTCCGGCGGCCGCTCCTCCGGCATCCGCCCCTCCGCCCTTCACCCCGCCGGCGCCGGCCGGCCCGGCCGCTCCGGGCGAGGAACCCACCGCCCAGTTTCCGGCGGCCGGGGCGGCCCAGCCCGCCGCCGCCCCGGAGGCGCCGGCCGCATCGGAGCCGCCCACCGAGCCGCTGATCCCGCCCGCGCCCGAGGCGCCACGGCCGCCGCAGTTCGGTCCGCCCGCCTCCGGCTACCGGCCGCCGTTCGCGCCGCACGGCCCGTACGCGTCGCCGGCTCAGCAAGCCACCGCTCCGCCGCCGCCGGCCCCGCCGAGGCAGCCGAAGGCGCCGAAGGAGAAGTCCAAGCTCGGCAGCATGACGTTCTTCGCGCTGGTCCTGGTCATGGGCCTGCTGACCATGCTCAGCCTGAGCGGCGTGCACGTCACGGTGTCCGCGTTCTTCGCCGCCGCGCTGGCCACCATCGCGCTCGGCCTGATCGTCGGCGCCTGGATCGGCCGGGCCCGCGGGCTGATCGCGCTGGCCCTGATCGCCACGCTGGGCCTGGGCGTCTCGTCCGGCCTGGAGCGCTTCGGCGGCCAGATCGGCAGCAACGTCTACCGCCCGGCGGCCCTGTCCGCGGTGGCCGACCGGTACGACTTCACCGTCGGCAACGCCGTGCTCGACCTGCGCCGGATCGACTTTGCCGGTGCCGAACAGACCACCACGATCGAGATGAAGGTGGGCCAGATCCAGGTGCTGCTGCCGCCGAACGTGGACGTGACCGCCGACGTCGGCATGAACGAGGGCCGGGTCGTCGTGTTCGGCACCGAGTACGACGCCCAGCAGGCCGGCGCGCAGCCCTTCACCGACCAGGGCAAGGACGGCCCGGGCGGCGGCTCGCTCAAGCTGAACATCCTGATGACCACCGGGAACGTGGAGGTGACCCGATGAAGCCGCACCGCACCGACACCGTCTCGCTCAGCTTCGGCACCATCTTCCTGCTGATCGCCGGCTGGTGGGCCGCCTCCAAGGTGGTCAACCTGGCCCCCGTGAGGCTCGGCTGGCTGATCGCCGGCGCGCTGATCGTCTTCGGCATGATCGGCCTGCTCGGGGCGATCCGCTCGGGCCGCCGCCCGGAGCCGGTCCCGGCCACTGTCGGCCCGCCGGTCGAGGAAGAGCAGCACGGCGATCTGCCGCCGGAGATGCACGCCGAGATCGTCCGCGAACTCCTGGACGACCCGGCCGAGAAGTTCGATCGCGAGCACACGGCGTCAGCGGGGTCGTCAACACCGGCGGCGACACCGCCGGCGGCCGCGGCCCCGGTGCGGCCGGAGCCTCACACCGACTGATCAGCTCGACGTCATATGCTCGGCGGTGGCCACCTCACGGGTGGTCACCGCCATCGACGTGAGAGGCCCCAACCGTCATGACGCCGTTCCCCGCCGTTTCCACGGCGCCGGTGGCCGGGATCGGCCAGCGCGCCGCCCGGGCGCTGACCGCCGAGCTCGCCCGCCGCAACGTCGCCGGCTCGGCCCTGGTGATCGGCGCCGACCACGCCTCAGCGGTCGTCGCCACCGCCGTCGAGGCGCTGCTCCCCGGTGACACGCTGACCCTGGTGGCCGGCGAGCGCAGCACCGCCGACCTGCTCCGCGACCACATCGCCGGGCTGGGCAGCTGGGTCGCCGACCGGGTCACCATCCTCGACACCCTGGCCGAGGCCGACCCGGCCGACGTGGTGATCATCGGTGAGCCACTGACCGGCACCGCCGAGGAGGCCCGGGCCCAGCTCGACGGCCTCGGCAAATACCTGACCGACGGCGCGGTGGTCACGGTGGCCACCCCCGCGGTGCCCGGCCAGACCGGCGGCGCGGCGGCCGAGCTCTTCCGGCAGAGCGCGCTCTTCGGGGTCGGCTCCGACCTGGTGGTCCGCAACAATCCGCCGGTACGCGTGCACAAGCTCCGGTTCACCGAGCCGAGCACGGCCACCGCGGCCACGCTGGCCCCGGCGTACCGGCCGTCCAGTGTCCCGGTGACCCGGACCATGCACATCGACTCCAACGGCGTCGTGGCCGCCGGCATCGCGCTGGGCCTGGCCGCTGTCGCCCGGGCGGCCCGCCCGCAGTCCCGGCTGTGGCTGCTGCCGGCGCTGGCCGCGGCACCGGTGGCGGCGTTCTTCCGCGACCCCGAGCGCGAGGTGCCGGCCGACCCGCGCACCGTGGTGGCGGCCAGTGACGGCCGGGTGCTCTCGGTCGAGCACGTCACCTTCAACGACGAGGAATACCTGCGGATCGCCGTCTTCCTGTCGGTGCTGGACGTGCACGTCAACCGGGTGCCGGTGGCCGGCCGGGTGGTCGACCACTTCGTCGAGGAGGGTGGGTACGCGAACGCGATGACCGCCGCCGCCGAACACAACGTGGCCGCCTACACCGTGCTCGACACCGACCGTGGCACCGTGGTGGTGGCCCAGCGAACCGGTCTGGTCGCCCGGCGCATCGTGCAGCGCGTGCCGATCGGCACCCTGGTGGCCAAGGGCGAGCGGATGGGCCTGATCCGCTTCGGCTCCCGCACCGACGTCTTCCTGCCCGCCGGGGCCGCCACTCCGCTGGTCACGGTCAACGACAAGGTCGTCGGCGGCAGCTCGATCATCGCCCGCTGGAAGTAACAGCACAGACCCGCCACCCAGGGCACCCGCCGCGCATCACCCTCCGCCCCGACCCACCACCCAACCCGAACTGGTAGCTCAGGGCGCCCGCCGCGCATCAGCCCTCGCCCTGACCTACCACCAGCCCAGGGCGCCCGCCGCGCATCAACTCCCGGCCCACCGCCAAAACCACGAGTGGTAGCCCTGAGCGGCATCCGTGGAACGGATACCACCTGGGGCTACCACTGTTTTTGGGGCGCGGGGCGGGAGGGTCAGGCGAGGTTGGCGGCCGCGCGGCGGTGCTTCACCCACAGGAACGGGCCGCTGGCCAGGTAGCCGCAGACGACCGCGACGAAGGTCAGGCGCGGGTCGACTAGCACGCCGACCACCGGCAGCAGCCACAGCCACGGCGGCAGCTTGATGATGCGGGCCAGCTTGGCGTACGGGAACGAGGAAACCATGGCCACGGCCAGCACGGCCACGCCGGCCAGCAACGCCAGGCCGGGGATGGGCAGGCCGATCAGCACGGCCAGGGCCAGCACGGCGGCGGCCATCGTGGTCGGTACGCCGGAGAAGAACTTGCCGTCCTTGGCCGAAACGTTGAACCGGGCCAGCCGGATCGCGGCGCAGCCGGCGACCAGGACGCAGGCCGCCGCGGCGACCGAGCGGGGCACCTCATGCTGCAGGGAGGCATAGACGACGACCGGCGCGGCCAGGCCGAACGAGCACATGTCGGCCAGCGAGTCCATCTGCGCGCCGAACGGGCTGGACACGCCCAGCTTGCGGGCCAGCGCGCCGTCCAGGCCGTCGAAGGCCACACAGGCCACCAGGCAGGCCGCGGCCGCACGGACGTCGCCGTGCATGGCCAGCATGATCGCCGTCATGCCCAGGGCCAGGCTGGCCAGCGTGCACCCGTTGACCAGCGCGAACGACACGCGACGGCGGGCAGTGTGCTCGCCCGGGAGCAGCGAGACCTCCTCGGGCTCAGCCACCACGGGCGCGGGGGACGCGGGCGGCAGGGCCAGGCGGGCCGGGGCCGAGGGCTCGAAGCCGGTGTAGATCACCTCGGGGTGCGTGGCGGTGGCGGCGCGGCCGGAATCACGGCCGCGGCGGCCGACTCGAACCAGCAGAGCCTGTCGCGCGGCGTTACCGCCGCGACGCAGCCGTCCTGCCCAACGACGACCGGCTGGACGCGGACTGTCCGTCGTACGTCGCCGGCGCCAGGGGGTTCGCGCCACGGGTGTCTCCTCCATGGGTTAGGGGTGCTGAATTGGCAGGTGCTGATTTGGCGGGTTACACCATTGCACAGCCCGATGATCTCGGCGAGACCGTCCAGCTCTCGTGTGGTACGACGCCCTCTCCCTGTGACGAGTTTAACTGATCACGGCAACGGCGGGCTTTCCACCGCTTCGCGAGCGACCTCGGTCAGCGGAAGGTCGGACAGTTCGGTACGCCCGAACCACCCGGCCACCTCGGTCGATCCGCCCGCCGCCTCGGTCACCAGGGCCTGACCGGGGTGTTCCACCAGAACGTCGAACAACACCCGGACGACGTGCCAGTCCATCGGCACGCCCTCCGGCCCGAGCGCGCCCGGGTCGTAGCGGTGCGAGACCCCGAACAGACCGACGATCCGCCCCTGCTGGGACGTCTCCTCGATCAGTTCGCGGGCCAGCGCCTCCTCGGGGGTCTCGCCATGATCGGTGCCACCGCCGGGCAAGTGCCACAGTCCCGCGCCCGGGTACCCCCGGGAGATGCGGGTGAGCAGCACACGGCCGTCCGGCGCGTACGCCCGGGCGTACGCGCCGAAGCGCTGGACCCGTCCCTCCAGCCGCTCCACCGGGGTTTCGACCGGGAAGGGCGGAATGCCGGGGTACGTCCCGGCGAAGTCGCCGATGGGAGAAACGTCATAGAGAATCCGGTCGGTGTGGGTCAGCCCGTCGGCCGAGAGCTCCGCGGACACCGCCCGCACGCCGTCGACCCGGACCGGCCCACCGATGGCGGCCAGCAGCGTGCGGCGTACCGCGTCGCCGGGGTTCTCGCCGTGCCCGACCAGCCCACCCGGCAGCGCGCCGGCCGCCGTGGCCAGCGCCCGGCCCGCGGCGTCGCGAGCCAGGCCGTACACACCGATCTGTCTGACCTTCACCGGATCTAAATTAGCGCCGCCGCCCGGAGAGCGTCCGCCGTCACCTCGGTGAGCGCCTCCTCCGGCAGCTCACGCACGCCCTTGAGGCCCATCCAGCAGGCCTCCGAGGTGGAGCCACCGACGTCGCCGACCCGGACCTCGGTGGGGCGCTCGACCACGACCCGGTAGAACGCCCGCACCCCGTGCCAGTCGATCGGGTAGCCCTCCGGGCCCAGTGACGCAGCGTCACGGTGACTGGCCACGCCCAGTAGTTCGATGATCCGCCCGCGCTGACCGGTCTCCTCGACCAGTTCGCGGATCAGCGCCGTCCCCGGCTGCTCGCCGTAGTCGGTGCCGCCGCCCGGCAGGTGCCACCGCCCCTCGCCCGGATAACCCGGCGCGATGCGGGTGAGCAGGATGTTGTCGTACGGGTCGGTGGCGATCGCATAGGCCGCGAACCGTTGCGCCCGGTGCAGACCATCGGGCCCCGGGTACGCGTAGAACGACGGGAAGTCGGGCGCCTCCTCGGGCCGCAGGTCGGCCGCCTCGGCGTCGAGCCCGAGCGCCGCCGCCGTGAACGGACGCAGCCGCAGCTTCGCCGCCTCCTCCAGCGACGTCCAGCGGGCCAGGTCGGTCGGGTGCCCGACCCGGTCGACGAGCGTCCCACCACGCACCGAGACCCGGTAGATCAGCCGGTCGGTGTGGATGGTGACACCGCGGTGCGGCATGGACCGCATGTCGGCCAGGACGTCGGCGAGGCCGGCGACGGAAACCGATAGTCCGGTCTCGGCCGCGGTCTCCCGGACGACTGTGTGATTGGGGTCCTCGCCATGGTCGACGGCCCCACCGGGCAGCGACCAGACTCCGGGCGTCCCGGACCGGCTAGAGGCCCGGACCAGCAGCACACGCCCGTCGACATCGGTGCAGACGGCGTACGCGGCGATGCGGCGTAAAGGTTCCAGTGCGGGGGTCACAGAGCCGAATTGTGCCCGGATTGCGTCACCTAGCGAGAAGGTCTGTCGGATTCCTGACAGGGCGATCGCCCTACGTAACCGCAGCTCAGGGCCCTGTGACGTACGTTACGCACCCACCCCGTCACCTGCAGTAAGGGCCAAACTTCAGGGTCCGACTCCGGGCCATCACCGAGGTTGCGGGCCCTTCCGGAGGCGCACCGTAGACCCATGCCCACACCGACCGTGACCCCGTACAAGCAACTCCGCCGCCCCTTGGACGACCGCATCGTCGCCGGCGTCTGTTCGGGCATCGGCCGCTACTTCAAGGTCGATCCCGTCCTGATCCGCGTGGCGTTCGCCGTCCTGGCCGTCCTCACCTGGGGCGTGGCTCTGCTCGCCTACCCCGTGATGTGGTTCCTCATCCCCGACGCCGACGGCCCGTCCCAGGCCGCTCCCCCGCCCCCCAACTTCCCGTTCACCGCCACCCCCACGCCCGCCGCCGCGCCGTTCAGCACCGTCGCCCCCGACGACACATTCCACCCGGCCGCCACCGCAGCACCCACCCCCACCGAGCCACCCACCCCGAGCCCCGCAAGCACCCCGCCCGCCGCCGCGAACACCCCCGACGGCCCGGTCAACCCTGCCTACGACCCAAACCCCAACGTGGTCTAACAGCGACCACCACGCATTTCGCCCACCGCCGCGAACACCCCCGACCACCCGGTCAACCCTGCCTACGACCCAAACCCCAACGTGGTCTAGCAGCGACCACCACGCATTTCGCCCCGCCGGCGACTTGGGCGCGAAAAAGTGCCAGGCGAAGCCGAAGCACTTTTTCGTGCCCAAGTCGCCGGCCGCCCTCAGGGCGAAATGCCGGAGGCGCGCCGGCCCGCCCCGCAAAAACAGCCGCCACAACCCCCC
>NZ_JBICSP010000011.1:40852-188131 GCF_043197135.1 Actinoplanes sp. NPDC049265
GCGCGCGGGTGGTTGCGTGCCCTTCCCCCCCCCCGCCCCCACTATATAGATTTCCCCCCCCCCCCCCCCCCCCGGCCGCCCTCAGGGCGAAATGCCGGAGGAGCGAAGCGACGACCAAGTAACTCAGCAGCCGTGCGCAACCACCCCAGCCAGCTCCGGGGTTTGCGTCACGCACCAACCCCCAGCCAGCTCCCGGGTACGCGTCACGCACCAACCCCAGCCAGCTCCGGGGTTTGCGTCACGCACCACCCAGCAGGCTCCCCGGGGTATGCGTCACAGCTCAGTAAGCCAACTCACTCCCACTCGATGGTGCCCGGCGGCTTGGACGTGACGTCCAGGACCACCCGGTTGACCTCAGGCACCTCATTGGTGATCCGAGTAGAGATCTTGGCCAGCAGTTCATAGGGAAGCCGAGACCAGTCCGCGGTCATGGCGTCCTCACTGGACACCGGCCGCAACACCACCGGATGCCCATAGGTCCGCCCGTCCCCTTGCACACCGACACTGCGCACGTCGGCCAGCAACACCACCGGGAACTGCCAGACCTCCCGATCGAGCCCCGCCGCGCTCAGTTCTTCGCGGGCGATCAGGTCGGCCGCCCGCAGAATGTCGAGCCGCCCCTTGTCCACCGCCCCGATGATCCGGATGGCCAGCCCCGGCCCCGGGAACGGATGCCGCTGCACGATCTCCTCGGGCAGCCCGAGCTCGGCGCCCAGCGCCCGTACCTCGTCCTTGAACAGCGTCCGCAGCGGCTCGACCAGCGCGAACTGCAGATCGTCGGGCAGCCCGCCGACGTTGTGGTGGCTCTTGATGTTGGCTGTTCCCGTGCCGCCGCCGGACTCGACCACATCCGGGTAGAGCGTGCCCTGGACCAGGAACTCGACGTGCCGCTCGTCGTCGATCTCGCGGGCGGCCTGCTCGAAGACCCGGATGAACTCCCGCCCGATGATCTTCCGCTTCTGTTCGGGGTCTTCCACGCCGGCGAGCGCACCCAGGAACCGGTCGGCCGCGTCGACGACGCGCAGCCGGATGCCCGTGGCCGCCACGTAGTCCTTCTCGACCTGCTCGGCTTCCCCGGCCCGCAGCAGCCCGTGGTCGACGAAGACGCAGGTCAGCTGGTCTCCCACGGCTTTGTGCACGAGCGCCGCGGCCACCGCCGAGTCGACCCCGCCGGACAGCCCGCAGATGACCTGCTTGTCCCCGACACGGGCCCGGATGGCCGAGACCTGGTCCTCGATGATGTTGCCGGGCGTCCAGGTCGGTTCGATCCCGGCGATGTCCCACAGGAACCGCTCGAGCATCCGCTGCCCCTGCTCGGTGTGCGCCACCTCGGGGTGGAACTGCACTCCGGCCCGCCGGGCGGTCAGGTTCTCGAAGGCCGCGACCGGCGCCCCGCCCGACGACGCGGTGACCATGAACCCTTCCGGGGCGATGGTCACGCTGTCGCCGTGGCTCATCCAGACCGGCAGGTCCGCGGGCAGGTCACGCAGGAGGGTGCCGGCCTGGGTGGTGAGCAGGGTACGCCCGTACTCCCGCGCCCCCGTGTGCGCGACCGTGCCGCCGAGGGCCTGGGCCATCGCCTGGAACCCGTAGCAGATCCCGAACACCGGAACCTCGCTGTCGAACACGCCGGCGTCGAGGCCGGGGGCCCCGGTTTCGTACACACTGGACGGTCCGCCGGACAGGATGATCGCCGCCGGGTTCTTGGCCAGCATCTCGGCCGCGGGCATCGAGTGCGGCACGATCTCGGAGTAGACCCTCGCCTCACGCACCCGCCGGGCGATGAGCTGGGCGTACTGCGCACCGAAGTCAACCACGAGCACTGGTCGGGGGGTCGTCATGACCAGCAAGTTTACCGGCGTCAGCGGTACCAGGTCCGGGTCGGGGTGAACCGTGCGTTGCCGAGCCGGTCGAACGCGCGGGCCTGCACCCGTACGACCTTGCCGAACTTCCACACCGGCACCGCGAACGTGTACGCCGAGCCGGTCACCCGCCCGACCACCGTCCCGTTGACGATCATCTCGATCCGGGTCACGCCGGACGAGTCGGTCGCTCGCACACCGTACGGCGACGTGTTCGCCACGTGAGCACCGCTGGGGGCGCCGCGGGTGATCGTCGCCACCGGACCGGTCACGTCGACCGCCTGCCCGCGCACCGAGCCGAGCGCGGCGACGGCGTCGATCCGGCCCGAGCCGGCGGGCAGCCAGTTCCCGGCCAGCTTGACCGCGGTGGCGGTGAGGGCGGTGCGGATACGCGCCGGCGTAGTGCCGGGCTTGGCCGCCGCGAGCAGGGCCGCGACTCCGGAGGCGAACGGTGTGGCCGACGAGGTGCCGCAGAAGTTGGTCAGCACGCCGGCCGTGTTGAGGGCCGGGTTGCAGCCCGGTGCGGCCACGTCGACCCAGGAGGCGCCGTAGTTGGACCAGGGGTAGCGGGCGTCGCCGGGGGTGGTGGCGCCGACGGCGAGCGCGCTCGGGATGGCCGCCGGGTAGTGCGTGGCCGCGCTGCCTTCGTTGCCGGCGGCGGCGATGACCAGGGCGTTCTTACTGACGGCGTACGCCACGGCGGCGCGCAGCACCTGGCTGTCGGCCGAGCCGCCGAGGGACAGGTTGATGATGTCGGCGCCGCGGTCGGCGGCGTACCGGATCCCGGCGGCGATGTCGGAGTACGAGCCGCTGCCGCCCGCCCCCAGCACCTTGACCGGCAGGATCTTGCAGGTCCAGCAGATACCGGCGACGCCGACGCCGTTGTTCGGGGTGGCCGCGATCACCTGGGCGGTCATCGTGCCGTGCCCGTCGTCGTCGGTGGGGTCGTTGTCGTCGTTGACGAAGTCGTATCCCTGCAGCAGGTTGCCGACCAGGTCGGGCATCCGTTTGACGCCGGTGTCGACGACCGCGACGGTGATCGCCGACGAGCCGCGCGAGGCGGTCCACGCGGTGCTCACCCGGGTCTTGGCGATGCCCCACTGCTGGCCGAAGTACGGGTCGTCCGGGGTCACCACGGCGGCCGCGTGCGCGATGTGGTCGGGTTCGACGTACGCCACATCGGGGTCGGCCCGGAGCTCGTCGGCCACCGAGGCGACCTTGTCGCGGGGAACGTCAACGGTGAGCGCGCCGGGCAGCGTACCCGTCTCGATCGCCCGGGCCGGCAGATCGACCGCGCCGCGCACGCCCACGACCAGGCCCACCGGCTCTTCGGCAGCGGACGCCGCCGTCGCCGGCACCGCGGCGGTCAGCATCAGACCGGCCAGGACACTCGCAACAACCCGCATGAGAGGAAGGGTCGGGGAGCACCGGGGCATCGGCCGGTCTCGTTCGGGAGCGAAGTCGTTGCGCGGATTCAACTAGTGTTCGTCCATGACGCGGAAGCGGGTGTTCGTGGTGGCCGCCGCGGCGGTCTTCCTCGTGCTGATCGGCGGGGTCGCGTTCGCCTTGACGAGGAGGGACGAGCCGGCGCCGCCACCGGTGGCCACGGCGACACCTTCGGTCGTTCCCACCTCGGCCAGCCCTGCCCCACCGCCCGGCGCCGACATCACCGGTCCGCTCGACCTGCTGCTGATCGGTGTCGACACCCGGGTCAGCGTCCCGGACTGGGAACCGCACGCCGACACGATCATGCTGCTGCACCTGGGGCCCGACCGGCGGAGCGCCTACCTCTACTCGCTCCCCCGCGACCTGCGCGTCGACATGCCGGCGTACCGTCCGGCCGGTTTCCGGGGCGGACGCTTCAAGATCACCGAGGCGATGAGCCGGGGCGCGAAGGTGCCGGGTTCGAGCAAACCCAGACCCGAGCAGGGGTACGCGTACCTGCGGCAAGTGATCTCCAATTACACCGGGATCAAGAAGTTCGACGCCGGGGTGGTGCTGACGTTCACCGGGCTGAGCCGGCTCACCGACGCGCTCGGCGGCGTGACCATGCGGGTCGACACCAAGGTCGTGTCCCACCACCGCAAACCCGACGGTTCGCTGCGGCCGCTGCGCCCGGGCGGCGGCGACTACACCGGGCCGCAGGCGACCTATCTGCCCGGGGTGCGCACGTTCAAGGGCTGGCAGGCGCTGGATTACGCGCGGCAGCGGTACGGGCTGGAGAACGGCGACTACGACCGGCAACGGCATCAGCGACAGCTGGTGACCGCGCTGTTCAGCAAGGCGATGAGCGGCGGGCTGGCCACCGACACGACGAAGCTGGACGCGGTGATCCGGGCCCTGGGCGAGACGATGCGCTTCTCGGGGTCGCGCAGCCCGATCGAGTTCGCGTACGCCCTGCGCGACCTCGACCCGAAGAAGATCACCATGGTGTCGTTGCCGGGCGACTCGGTCAGCAGCGGTGGCGGTTACGCCGGCGAGCAGCTGCGCCCGATCGCCCGCGACTTCTTCCGGGCCGTCGTGGCCGACCGGGCCGGGCCGTTCCTCGCCGCGCACCCCTCACTGGTTCACCGATAGCGGCGGCTTCGTCCTGCCGTACAACCAGTCGTCGAAGAACGCCGACAAGTCCTTGCCGCCGGCCGCCTTCTCCGCCGACCGGACGAAATCCTCCGTGGTGGCGTTGCCGTCGGCGTGCTCGGCCGGCCACGACTTCAGCAGCCCGAAGAACGCCGCGTCGCCGATCGCCTTGCGCAGGGCGTGCACGGTCATGCCGCCCCGGTCGTAGACCGCCTCGCCGAACAGTCCCGCCGTGCCCGGCCGCCCCGGCGTCCTGGTCCAGTCGAACGATTCGTACTTCCGGTCGAAGATCTGCTGCGCGGTGGCCGTGCCCTCGTGCTCGGACCAGAGCCATTCCGCGTACGTGGCGAAGCCCTCGTTGAGCCAGATGTCCTGCCAGCGTTCGAGCGCCACGCTGTCGCCGAACCACTGGTGGGCCAGCTCGTGCGCGACCACGCCGGCGTTCTCGGCCCGGAAGAACACCGACCCGTAGACCGGGCGAGACTGCGTCTCCAGCGCGTAGCTCACCCGCTGGTCGTCGAGGACCACCCCGCCGTACGCGTCGAACGGGTACGGGCCGAACTGGGTCGCCAGGAAATCGGCGACCTCCCCGGTCCGGGCCAGCGACTTCGCGGCGGGGCCGTCCGCCGGCAGCGACTCCGGGATCGCGATCACCATCGGCTTGCCCAGATGCGTGGCCGACTCGACCCGGTAGTGGCCGATCGCCACGAACGACAGGTACGACGCCAGCGGCTTCGACTCCGTCCAGGTCCAGGTGCTCCAGCCGCCGGAGCTGGTGCGGCCGCCGGGCACGCCGTTGCTGATCGCCGCCACGCCGTCCGGCACGGTCATCGCCAGCTCGAAGGTCGCCTTGTCGGCCGGATGGTCGTTGACCGGGAACCAGGTGCTCGCCGACTCCGGTTGGCCCAGTGCGAAACCGCCGTCCCGGGTACGCTGCCAGCCACCCTCGCCCAGGGTGTCGTTGCCGATCGCCTGCGGCGTGCCGGCGTACTCGACGACCGTGGTGAACTGGGTCGTCCGCACGATGCCGACGGCCGGCGTGACGGTCAGCTCGTTCCGGGCCGCCGAGAACCGGGCCGTGGCCCGGTCGACGGTCACCGAACTCACCGTCAGACCGGCCAGGTCCAGGTTGAACGCCGACAGGTCCTGGGTCGCCGTGGCCGTGATCGTGGCCGTGCCACCGAGCTTCCCGGACGCCGGGTCGTAACGCAGGTTCAGGTCGTAGCCGGCGACGTCGTAGCCACCGTTGCCGTAGGCCGGGAAGTAGTCGTCCCCGATCCCGTCGGTCCCGGCCGAGAAGGTCGGCTGCGGCACCGGCGTGCGCACCGGCACCGGATCGGACGCACGCGTACACCCGGCCGCGGCCAGCAGCAGGACCAGCGGGACCGCGACGGCCCGGCGCATCACCGGTCCAGGACCAGGCTGACCTTCTGGAACTCCTTGACGTCGTGGTAGCCGCACTTGGCCATCGCCCGCTTCAGCCCGCCGAACAGGTTCAGCTGGCCGTCCGGGCGGTTGGCCGGGCCGTACAGCAGCTCCTCGAGCGTGCCGTCGGGCTCGCCGGCGATGCAGAAACCGCCGCGCGGCAGCTGCGGGTGGCTGGCCGCCGAATGCCACCACGCGCCACCGGCCGGGGCGCCCTCGGCCAGCGACAACGGCTCGCCCAGCATCACCGCGTCGGCGCCGCAGCCGATCGCCTTGGCGATGTCGCCGCTGGTCTGGATGCCGCCGTCGGCGATCAGGTGCACGTACCGGCCGCCGGTCTCGTCCAGATAGTCGCGGCGGGCCGCGGCCGCGTCGGCGATCGCGGTGGCCATCGGCACCCGGATGCCCAGCACGGTGTCGGTGGTCGACCACTCGTCCGCGCCCACACCGATGATCACGCCGGCCGCGCCGGTACGCATCAGGTGCAGGGCGGTCTTGTAGTCGGTGCAGCCGCCGACGATCACCGGCAGGTCGAGGTCGGCGATGAACTCCTTGAGGTTCAGCGGCTCGTCGGTGGTGCTCACGTGCTCGGCGCTGACCAGCGTGCCCTGAATGACCAGCAGGTCGACGCCGGCGTCGAGCACCACCGGGGCCAGGGCCAGGGTGTGCTGCGGCGACACCCGGACCGCGACCGTCACGCCGCCCTCGCGGATCGCGCGGACCCGCTCAGCGATCAGATGCGGCTTGATCGGCTCGGCGTAGATCTCCTGCAGGCGCCGGGTGGCGTCCGCCTCCTCGTCCAGCTTGGCCAGGTCGGCCAGGACGTTGGTCGGGTCCTCGTACCTGGTCCAGAGGCCCTCGGCGTTGAGCACACCGAGACCGCCGAGCCGGCCCAGCGCGATCACCGAGTCGGGGCTCATCGTCGCGTCGGACGGATGAGCCACGCACGGGATCTTGAACGGGTAGGCGTCCAGCTTCCACTCCGTCGACACGTCGTCGACGTCACGGGTCCGCCGGCTCGGCACGATCGCGATGTCGTCGAGGTGATAGCCCCGCTGCGCGGTCTTGCCCAGCCCGATCTCGACGACGTCACGCATGCTCTTGCCCCTCTTAGCGGGTGTGGTAGTTCGGTGCCTCGACGGTCATCTGGATGTCGTGCGGGTGACTCTCCTTGAGACCGGCCGCGGTAATCCTGATCAGCTGACCGCGCTCCTGCAAGTCCGGGACGGTCTCCGCACCCGCGTAGCCCATCGCGAGACGCAGACCGCCGACCAGCTGCTGGGCGACACGGGACAGCGGACCACGGTACGGCACCTGACCCTCGACGCCCTCGGGAACCAGCTTCTCCTCAGGAACATCCTGCTGGAAATAACGGTCCTTGGAGTACGACTTGGCCTGACCACGCGACTGCATCGCACCCAGCGAGCCCATCCCGCGGTACGCCTTGTACTGCTTGCCGTTGACGAAGATCAGGTCGCCCGGGCTCTCCTCGCAGCCCGCCAGCAGCCCGCCCAGCATCACCGAGTCGGCGCCGGCCACAATCGCCTTCGCGATGTCGCCGGAATATTGAACGCCACCGTCCGCGATCACCGGAACACCGAGCGGCTTGCAGGCCCGGGTCGCCTCCATCACGGCGGTGATCTGCGGCACGCCGACGCCGGCCACGATCCGGGTGGTGCAGATCGCGCCCGGCCCGACCCCGACCTTCACCGCGTCGGCACCGGCCTCGGCGATCGCCTTGGCCCCGGCGTAGGTCGCGACGTTGCCGCCCACGATCTGAGTGGTGGTGTCCTTCTTGAGCCGGGCGATCATCTCCAGCACCTGGCGCTGGTGGCCGTGCGAGGTGTCCACGATGATCACGTCGACACCCGCGTCGATCAGACCCCGGGCCCGCTTGTACGACTCGTCGCCGACCCCGATCGCGGCCGCGACCCGCAACCGGCCCTGGCCGTCCTTGGTCGCCTGCGGGTATTGCTCGGACTTGGTGAAGTCCTTGACCGTGATCAGCCCACGCAGCCGGCCGTTGTCGTCGACCAGCGGCAGCTTCTCGACCTTGTGCCGCTGCAGCAGGCCGAGCGCCTCCTCCTTGCCCACTCCCACCGACGCGGTGATCAGCGGCGTGCGGGTCATCACCTCGCGCACCTTCACGCTGTGATCGGTGACGAAGCGCATGTCACGGTTGGTGACGATGCCCACCAGAGTGCCGTCGGCGTCGACCACCGGGACCCCGGAGATGCGGTACTGCCCGCAGAGATGGTCGACCTGCTGCAAAGTGTCGTCCGGGCCACAGGTGACCGGGTTGGTGATCATGCCCGACTCGGACCGCTTCACCAGGTCGACCTGGATCGCCTGGTCCTCGGCGGAAAGGTTGCGGTGCAGCACACCGATGCCGCCCTCACGGGCCATGGCGATCGCCATACGCGCCTCGGTCACGGTGTCCATCGCGCTGGAGAGCAGCGGAATGTTCAACGTGACCTCGCGGGTCAGCTTGGTGATCGTGTTGACTCGGCTGGGCACGACATCCGACTCGCCGGGCTGGAGCAGAACGTCGTCGAAGGTGAGTCCGAGAGGCACGGTACGGGCGGAGTCGGCGTCCACAGATCATCCTTGTCGGGAGTGCGTCGAGGTGATTGTTCATCCTACCCATCGGCCCGCGCGCGCCCGCGGGGCGGACAAGCGGTCCGGGCCAGCACAGACGACGCGGATGTGGGTACGGTGACAGGGTGCAGGATGAACCCATCGACCCGTTCAACGGGGATCCCGCCGACCCGGCCGCCGGACTCGACGATCCTGGGGAGGACGCCGAGAGCGACCCGCTGACCGAGGCCGAGCGCCAGGACGTCCTCGAGGATCTCAGTGACCTCGAGGTCTACCAGGCCCTGCTCAGCCCGACCGGGATTCGAGGGCTCGTCATCGAGTGTGAGGACTGCCACGAGCCGCACTACTTCGACTGGGATCTGCTTCGCGGAAACCTGCGGCATTTACTGACCAGTGGGCGGCCTCGGGTGCACGAACCCGCTTACGACCCGGATCCGGATCATTACGTTACGTGGGAGTATGCGCGGGGTTACGCCGATGGCGTACACGACACTCTCGCCGAGGGAACTGACGACTCGGGCAGTTGAGGTGGGTTGTTTGTTCGGCCCGGATTAACGCGGAGTGCACAAACCGCTAGGTGGCTGGACTGACTGCGGCGGGCACAACCCACCGGCGTCTGACCCACCACGGCGCGCACAACCCACCGACGGCTGGACCCCACCGGGGAGCAACCCGCCGGTGGCTGGACCCCACTGCGGCGCCTGGACCCGCGGCGGGCACAACCCACCGACGGATGGACCCCGCCGGGGAGCAATCCGCCGGTGGCTGGACCCCACTGCGGCGCCTGGACCCCACCGGGGAGCAACCCACCGACGGCTGGACCCCACCGGGGAGCAACCCGCCGGTGGCTGGGCTTACTCGGGGTTGAGGTGGCTGGGTCAGGTGCACCCCGAGGGTGGCTGGGGTGGTTGCACACGGCTGCTGAGTTTGCTGGTCGTCGCTTCGCTCCTCCGGCATTTCGCCCTGGGGGCGGCCGACGACATGCGACTTTGGTTGCGCTTTACGCCTGCACGGAGTGTGGGTGCCCTTTGGTGGGGCGGTCGCGGTCGTGGTGGGCGTGGGGGTCGTGGTGGGCGTGGTGGGCGGGGGGGTGGCCTATTTGTGCTTTTGGCTCGTGTGGGGGGTTGGGTTTTTTACGCTACTAGGCCGGCTCGGAAGCCTGCTGCTACTGCGTGGGCTCGGTCTCGGGCGCCTAGTTTGCGGAAGAGGCGGCGGGCGTGGGTTTTGACTGTGTCCTCGGAGACGAAGAGTTCGCGGCCGATCTCGGCGTTACTCTTGCCGTCGGCCATGCCTCGGAGGACCTGGAGTTCACGCTCGGTGAGGGTCAGGCGACGGCCGGTGGGCTGGGCCTCGGCCACGCCTACGCCGGCCTCGTTGCCGGGCCAGGAGACCATCGGGCGGCCGGTGGCCGGGTCGATGGGGGCGTCGCCGCGCTGGGCGGGGACCAGACTGTTCGGGCCCAGCATCGCGGGGACGCTGGCGGCGTTCGCCGCCGTCATGGGGACGCCGTCGCGGTAGGCGGGGCGGCCCACGGTCGAGTTGGTGTTGCGGACGCCACCGGCCACCGTCGCCGGTTGGGCGTTCGCGCCGTTGATCGGCATGCCCTGGGGGCGTACCGGCAAGAGCAGGAGCAACAGGGCCTTGGCGACGACGCTGACCAGGTCGTGCTCGACGCCGCGGATGACACCACGGGCACCGGCGGCGACCGCTGCGGCGGCGACCCGGGGGTCTTCGGCGCCGAAGAGCACCAGCTGAGCCTGGGGGGCACGGGCCAGGACGCGCCGGGTGAAACCGACGCTGTCGGGACGGGTCACGGCGGTGTCGGCGAGGACCACTTCGGCCGGCCGTTCAGCCAGACGGATCATGGCCTCGGTCTCGCTGACCGCGGTCCGGACGACGCCGGTCATGCCGAGCCGGGCCGCGGTGGACGCCACGGTCTGAGCCGCCAGCGGGGTACGGACGCACACGAGGACGGTACGCACAGTGATCCTCCTTCTCTCTCAGAGGAGATCACGCGAGGGCCGCAGCATTACGCGCTTTAGATGGAAAAAACGGGAAAGATGGGTACGAGTTACGGCCGCGATGGGATACGCCCGCAGATGACATCGACAAAGTCGGGTTGAGCGCGCGACCACCGGGGTACACCGGCGTCAGGCCTGAGCCAGGCCCTCGTGACAACACTCCGCGGTGCCGCGCGGGAGGAGGGTGTTGATGTCGAACGTTCGCAGACTGCCCGGGCCCATCGCCGACCTGTGGGACTGGCAGCGACTCGGTCTTTGCCGTGGGCGGGACAGTGCCCAGTTCTTCCACCCCGACGGTGAGCGCGGCTCGTCCCGCAACCGTCGCGAGGCCAAGGCCAAGTCGATGTGCGGCGCGTGCCCGGTCCGGGCCGAGTGCGCCGCGCATGCTCTGGCGATCCGTGAGCCGTACGGGGTCTGGGGAGGTTTCAGCGAAGCGGAGCGGCTGCGGCTGCTCGCCGTCGGCTGGGAGGACTTGGCCGACCGTCGTCACGGGCGCGTCGACCTTGCCCGGCTCGAGGCGCGCCTCGGCCGTCCCCACAAGTCGGTGCCGGCACAGCGGCAGGCACCAGCCGCTTGACGCCGCGCGGCGCCGCGCGAACTCACCACACAGCTCATGACGCGGTCCCCTGCGGGGGTCCGCGTCGTTGTGTTCAGCGGCTCATCGACCGCATCGGTGGACATGCAAGCCACCGTATGAGCGAACAGAGTCGCTGAGTCGGACGAAAAGTGCGTCCTCGACTACTCAGCTCTACTCAATCGTGACATCGATGGCGTGCCAACCCGTGGCCCCGTCCGGGGCGGGCGGCGCCGGGGTGCTCGTCTGCGTATAGCCGGTCGTGTCGGTAGCCCGCACCCGAATCCGATGCTTGCCCGGCGCCGCGTTCCAGACGTAGCTCCATTGTCGCCAGGTGTCGGCGCTGACCGTGGCCGCGAGGGTGGCCACCCGCCACGGTTCGTCGTCGACCTGCACCTCGACCTTGGCGATGCCCTTGTGCTGTGCCCACGCCACCCCCGCGACCGTCACCGCGCCCGCCGCCCGGGTGCCTCCCGCCCGCGGCGTGTCGATCCGCGACTGGGTCTTGATCGGCCCCTGCGCCGACCACCCGCGCGGCACCCAGTAGGCGTCGAAGTCGGCGAACCGGGTCAACTCGATCTCGGTGATCCACTTACAGGCGCTGACGTACCCGTAAAGCCCTGGCACCACCATCCGCACCGGAAAGCCGTGCTCGACCGGCAGCGGCTTCCCGTTCATGCCCACCGCCAGCAGCGCATCCCGCCCGTCCCGCAGAACCGCGGTAGGGCTGCCGCACGTCCACCCGTCCACCGACCGTTGCACCACCTGGTCGGCCTCCGCCAGCGGACCGGCCTCCTCCAGCAGTTCCCTGATCGGCGTGCCCAGCCACAGCGCATTCCCGACCAGCGTGTCACCGACCTCATTGGACACACAGGTCAACGTCACATACCGCTCAACCATCGGCCGCCGCAGCAGATCGGCCCACGAAACCGTGATCGGATTACGCACCATCCCGTGAATCCGCAACTGCCACGTAGCCGGATCAACCTGCGGCGGATAAAGCGCCGTGTCAATCCGATAGAAGTTGTCATTCCCCGTCACGTATGCGGTCGCCCCCGGAGCCTGCACCCCCGCCGGCACCACAGGCGCACTTTGCCGCGCAGCCGGCAACACAACGTCGTTCCGCGCCTGACTGACCGCCCGCCGCCCGGTCAGCAGCCGCCCCACAACGCCCCCGAGCGCGGACACCCCCACCACGACGCCGAGACCTTTGAGAAACCGCCGCCGGCCCTCTTCCGGGTACGCCTCCCCGCCTCCCCCGACCGCAACACCCGCTCCCCCAGGCCTGCGTCCCGCCGACCCACGTGACACCACCTCCGAGTCCCCACCCCCGCCACCCGCCCGTGGCGACGTGCCCACCCCCGACGCCCCATCGCCGGCCGCATCCGAACCCGCCGCCGCACCGCCCGCCGGCACCAACGCCCGCGCGAGAGGCACCCCGGCCGAGACAGCGAGCAGCCCACGCAGCACAACCACCGCCACCACTGCCGCGACCAGCGACGGCAGTGCCGCCACCACTCCGGCGTCGTGCCGGGTCACAGCAGCCGCGACCCCCACCACCCCGAAGGCCGACACCATCGCGACCCCGGCCCACCACCGCCGCGCCGCCACCACACCGGCCACGAACGCATAGCCCACCAGCAGAATCGCCGTCCCGGTCAGCAGCGCCGTCTTGTCGTGCACCCCGAACACCGCGACGCCAAAATCCTTGACCGGCGCCGGCACGGTGTCGATGACGACCCCACCGACGGCGAGCAGCGGCGCAGAGTTGGGCCCGGTGCCGACCGCGATCAGCTCAGCCACACCAAGAGCCGCCGCGGCCGCACCGACCCCGGCCAGCCCGCCCCGCACAGAGGAATTCACACCTCTATCGTGCACCCGCCCCGGCCCGATGATCCTTACCGTCCGCTGACGTCTCAACACCGCCCGCGCCGCAGCGCCTCTCCGTCCGTCAGCCTGTGGACGACGAACCGAAACTGTCGGACCCGTGCGCTACGTTCTCCCCCACCCACAGGGGTGGAGTGGCGACCGCTCCCGCGTTCGCCCGCACGCCGGCGTTCCCGAGGCGTCGCCAAGCCGCGCAAGGCGTCGCGGCCGGCGGGAGCGACGGTCTGCACCACCCACCCAGCGACGACCAGATCCAGAACTTGAACTTGATCCTTAGCTGTTGATCGAGACTGGCTGGATCGGCGCTCGGGTTTCTTCGCCGCCGTTGCGGCACTTCGGGCACCACGGCTGGAGGCGTTGATGGGTCACGTAGACGAACAGCAGGTAGGCCATCGTCGCCTGGACCGCGGCCCAGCCGTACCTTCCGACCGGGTGCGTCGACAGCAACGCCGAGCCGGCCACCACCAGCAGGTACAGCGCGACGAAGGCTTTGCGCTCGAAGAGGTGTGCGACCCGGAACCGTAACCGGTACCGGCCGGCCACCGCGCCCGCGTCCAGGGGCAGCGCTCGCACGCAGCGCTCGCACAGGCCGCGGTTGTGGGCCAGCACCGTGTAGGCCAGGAACAGGGTGACGCCGACCAGGGCCAGCAACGCGACCAGCGGGACCACCTGACCCAGCGCGGGAACGACCGTCATCACGATCAGTGCACCCACCACGGTCACTAACAGTCCCGGTGCGAAATGACCAACTACCCTGCTCATCGCGGCTGAGCCCCTTCCATTCGTCACCCAACGTAGTCAGGAGCGAAACCGAAGCCCACCGTCCGTTCGGTGGAGGTGGAACTCGTAAGGTGTCGGGGTGATCGTGGTGGTGGAAGGGCCCTCGGCCGCGGGCAAGACGACGTGGTGCCGGCGTCAGGTGGGTCGTTTCGTCCCCGAGCACAGCGGCGTCGTGCCTGCTGAGCCCGGCGACGGGCAGGTGCTCGCGCGGTACTGGGCCCGGGTCAGCATGGGGCGCTGGGCCGAGGCCGAGCGGCTGGAGCGGGCCGACGGGATCGCCTTCTGTGACACCGATCCGGTGAAACTGCACTACGCCTGGGGCATGGCCGCGCTCGGGCTGGCGCCGCGGGCCACCTTCGACCGGGAACTGGTGCTGTTGCGGTCGGCCTTCGAGGCGGGGCGGCTCGGGCTGGCCGACGCGGTGCTGGTCGGCATGCCGGACGCGGAGACGTTGCAGGCGCGGCGGGACGCGGACGGCACCCGGCGGCGGCGGAACTTCGCGACGCACGTTCAGCTGCGCGAGCCGTTGCGGCAGTGGTACGAGGCACTGGACTCGCTCAGCCCGGGGCGGGTGATCTGGGGGCTGCCGAACGCCGGCGTACCCAAACTGCCGGAGCCGCGCCCGGCCCGCACCGACGCCGGCCTGCTGGACGAACTGGTCGGTGCCCTGCCGTCACTGCGCTGACAGCGGGTCCTCGAGGATCCGTTCGAAGGCCAGCTCGGCCGCGCCGATCAGCGCCGCGTCGGTGCCCAGTTCGGGGGTACGCAGGCGGATGTGCTCGCGGGTCGCGGCCAGCGCGACCGAGTTGAGCCGGCTGCGGATGTGCGCGGCCGCGACCAGGTAGACGTCGCGCAGCGTGCCGCCGAAGACGACCGCCTCGGGGTTGAAGATGTTGGCCAGGTTGCCGACGCCGAAGCCGATCCAGTCGCCGACCTGGCGGACCGCCCGCTGGGCCTCGCGGTCGCCGCGCATCGCGGCCTCGACCACGGCCAGCACCGCCTCCCGCCCGGAGTCGCCGCCGCGGCCGGCCGCCCGCAGCAGCGCCGACTCGCCGATCTCGGTCTCCCAGCAGCCGCGCGATCCGCAGCTGCACGGCCGGCCCTGCGGGTTGACCACCATGTGGCCGACCTCGCCGCCGTAGCCGCCGTGCCCGGTGACCCGGCGCCCGCCGGCGATGATGCCGCCGCCGACGCCCACGTCGCCGTACAGGTAGATGACGTTGTCACAGCCCATCGCCGCGCCCCGGCTGTGCTCGACCAGGGCCGACACGTCGGCCACGTTCCCGACCGTGAACGGGCCCTCGCCACCGACCACCGCGCTGAGGGCCGCGCCGACCGGTTCGTCGACGACGCCGGTGGTGGGGGCCAGCCGGACCACGCCGTCGTCACGGCGGACCATGCCGGCCACGGCGCATCCGCCGCCGACGTAGCGGGAACCGTCGGGTACGTCCGCGCGCATCTCGTCGATGAACTTGGCCAGCGGGTCGACAGCGTCCATGGCCTGCATGCCGCGCGGGCGTTCGGCGTCGCGCCGGTCCAGGATCCGGCCGCCGAGGCCGATCCGCGCGGCGCGCAGGCGGTCCACCTCGATGCTGACCGCGTACGCGAAGACCTTGGCACTTTCGGGCTGGACCACCAGGGAAGGGCGACCGGCCCGCCCGGTCTCGCCCGGAGTCCGCTCGTTGACGAGCCCCGCGGTGGTGAGTTCCGCGGTGAGCGCCCCGATCGTGCTGCGGTTGAGGCCGAGCCGGGTGGTCAGTTCGGCACGCGTGGTCGCGCCGTGCACGTGGACATAGCGCAGCAGCGTTCCCAAGTTGTGCCGGCGCACCTCCTCCTGGGTGGGGCCGGCCCGCATCAGCGGGCCGTCCCCGTCACCAGGAGACTGTTCATCGGTTGCCGGTCGCGGCCGCTCTGCGCCTGGACAGCGCGTCCACACCGGCCGCGAGCAACAGCACCGCACCGGTGAAGATGAACTTGGTGCCGGAGCTGAAGTTCATCAGGCCCATGCCGTTGTCGATGACCGCGATCACGGTGCCGCCGAGCACGGCGTCGATGACGCGGCCCTTGCCGCCGAAGAGGCTGGTGCCGCCGATGACCGCCGCGGCGACCGCGTAGAGCAGCACGTTCGAGCCGCCGGTGCGGGGGTCGACCGAGCTGGCCCGGCTGACCGCGACGATGCCGCCGATGGCCGCCATGAACGAGCCGATGACGAACACCGAGATGCGGATCCGGTCGACCGGGATACCGGCGCGGCGGGCCGCCTCGGTGTTGCCGCCGACCGCGTACACGTGCCGGCCGTAAGTGGTCCGGCCCAGGACGAAGGTCCAGATGACGGCCACGACGGCGAGAATCGGCACGACGACCGGAACGCCCTTGAGCGAGTTGATGGCCGGGTTGATCGCGCGCTCCTGGGACAGGATCGCGGTCGGGATGAGCACGACCAGGGCCAGGCCGACGATCTTGGCCAGCACGATGCCGATCGGCTCGGTGGGCAGGCCGCGCGAGGCCCGGCCGCGGATCTTGATGAAGTTCAAGAGCGCGTACGCGGCGATGCCGACGATGGCCAGGACCCAGCTCAGCCAGACCGGCATGTTGCCGCGGGCCAGCGAGAGCGTGAACGAGTCCGTGATCGAGATGTTCGTGCCCTCCTTCAGCAGCACCAGGAGCACACCCTGGAAGCCGAGGAAGGCGGCCAGCGTGACCACGAAGGACGGGATACCGACCTTGGCGACCAGGAAGCCGAGCAGGAAACCGATGGCCAGGCCGGTGACCAGGGCCGCCGGGATCGCGCCGTACCAGGGCCAGCCCTTGTTGGTGAGCAGCACGGCCATCACCGCGCCGGACACACCACTGGCGAAACCGGCGGACAGGTCGATCTCGCCGAGCAGCAGCACGAAGACCAGACCCATGGCGATGAAGATCACCGCCGCCCCCTGGGAGAACAGGTTGCTGAAGTTCAGCGCGCTGAGGAAGGTGTCCGGCCGGGCGATGCCGAAGACCAGGCAGAGCACGATCAGACCGAGTACGGCGGCCAGGCTGCCGATGTCGCCGCCGCGGACCCGCCCGATGTAGTCGTTGACGTGGCTGGCGACCGTAGGCTTGGCCACCTGGACCTTTCCGGCCGTGGGGCCGGTCGTGGTTGTGCTCACTGGTCGTCTCCCGGAGTGATGTCGACGAACTCGCTCGGCTTCTCCGGGGGCAGGCCCAGATTGCCGCTGCGCCCGGCGGTGATCAGCTCGACCACCTGGGAGTGGGTCACGTCGGTGGCCTTGACCTGCGCCGCGGTGCGGCCGAGGTAGAGCGCCGCGATCCGGTCGGAGACCGCGAACACGTCGTTCATGTTGTGCGAGATGAGCACGACGCCGAGGCCGTTGTCGGCCAGCCGGCGGACCAGCTCGAGCACCTGGGCGGTCTGCGCCACACCCAGGGCGGCGGTCGGCTCGTCGAGGATGACCACCTTGCTGTTCCAGAGCACCGCCTTGGCGATAGCGACCGTCTGCCGCTGACCACCGGAGAGGCTGGCCACCAGCTGGCGCAGCGACTTCACGGTGCGTACGGAGAGGCTGGCCAGGGTGTCGCCGGCCATCTGCTCCATGGTGGCCTCGTCGAGGGTGAGGCCCTTCTTCTTCTCGCGCCCGAGGAACATGTTCTGGACGATGTCCAGGTTGTCGCAGAGTGCGAGGTCCTGGTACACGACCTCGATGCCCAGCGCGGAGGCGTCCCGGGGGCTGTGGACAGCCACCTGGTTCCCCTCGAACGTCACCGTGCCCGCGTCGATCGAGTAGATACCACTGATGCACTTCACGAGCGTGGACTTACCGGCGCCGTTGTCGCCGACAAGAGCGGTGACCTCGCCGGGGTAGACGGAAAGTCCGACGTCGTGCAGGACCTGAACGGGACCGAAGCTCTTGTCGATCCCGCGCAGCTCCAGAAGAGGTGTCGCGGCCACGGATTGGTTCTCCTTTGCTGGTGACCGGATGAGGGGGGTGCCACGTCCGGCGCCGCCCACGCCGTGGTGCGGGCGTGAGCGGCGCCGTTCGTCAGCCGTCGGGGGTGTCCCCCACGTCAGTCAGGTCAGCTGATGCCGTTGTCCGTGCACAGCTTGGCGAAGTTGCCGGTGCAGAGGGCTTCCTTGGTCACGAAGCCGTCGGCGACGACGTCCTTCACCGTCTCCTTGGTGATGGGCTTCGGGGTCAGCAGCACCGACTTGACGTCCGCGCCCGACTCCGGGTCCTTGATGGTGCCGGTCGCGGTGGTCGGGGTCTCCTGCTTGGCCAGCGCGATGGCCAGCGCGGCAGCCGCGTCGGCCTCCTGCTTGATCGCCTTGTAGACGGTCATGCACTGGTCGCCGGCGAGGATGTTCTGCAGACCCTGCACGGTGGCGTCCTGGCCGGTGACCGGGACCTGGCCGTTCAGCTTGTTCTTCTTCAGCACCTGGATGACCGCGTTGCCGAGACCGTCGTTCGCGGCGAGCACACCCTTGATCTGCTTGTTCTGGGTGAGCATCTGCTCGAAGATGGTGCCGGCCTGCGTGTTGTCCCAGTCCGGAACGGACTGGTCCGGGCCCTTGACGTAACTCTGGTCGTCGTACTTCGGCTTGAGCTTCGAGTCGTAGCCCTGCTTGAACAGGGTGGCGTTGTTGTCGGTGGGCGAGCCGTTGAGCTCGGCCACGACCGGCTTGACGGCCTTGTTGGCGGTCAGGCAGTCGACCAGACCCTGGCCTTGCAGCTCGCCGACCTTGACGTTGTCGAACGACACGTAGTAGTTCGCGCCGCCGTTCAGGGTCAGGCGGTCGTAGTCGATGGTGGCGATACCCGCGGCCTTGGCCTTGTCGAGCACGGCCTTACCGGTACCGGAGTCGAGGTTGACGATGACCAGCACCTTGACGCCGCTGGAGATCATGCCGTCCGCGATCGTCTGGAACTGGCTCTTGTCACCCTGGGCGTTCTGGATGTCGGCCTCAACGCCGGCGGCCGCGAAGGCCGCCTTGAGGAACTTCGGGTCATCCGTACCCCAGCGCTGGGAGCTGGCGGTGTCCGGCAGGATGATGCCGACCTTGCCGGGCGCCGAGCTGCCGCCTTTGCTGCCGGTACCGCCGCTGTCGCTATCCGAGCCACAAGCAGCCATGCTTCCGGTGGCCAGCAGGCCGACCGCGGCAAGGGCGAACATTCCCTTACGCATTAAATATGTCCTTTCGGGTAAATCCGGGCCTTCGTCGGATTCTCCAGTTTGCGTGGAGGGAGGATTCGCTCCCCGGGACGCAGGTGGATCAGGAGCATTTGTTGTGCCCGGCAACGTATTCCCGTAGCGGGCAGTAGCACAAGGCGTGTTGCCAGGCGTTCTGGTCACAGGGGATAACAATCCGGCAACATGCCCGAAGCGACCGAGATTCTCGCCTGTAACCGGTTCCGGGCCGGTGGCTTGACTTCACCCCACAACGTGACGCTAAGTCACGCGGGGGTCCCAACCTGCCGGATCCGGGGATAAAGATCAGCCCCTGTTCATAACGGTGTCGTAACGGCCGTGCCGGATGGGGCCTATGTCCGAATGTGCGCAAGTCTTGCGCCGGTCAGACGGACCAGATCGTCCGGCGCCAACGAGACCTGCAGCCCCCGGCGGCCGGCCGAGACGTACATCAGGTCCAGCTCCCGCACCGAATCATCGACGATCGTCGGCAGCCGGCGACGCTGACCCAGCGGACTGATCCCGCCACGCACATAGCCACTGCTTCGCTCGGCGTCGGCCCGGTCGGCCAGCACCGCCCGTTTGCCGCCGGCCGCGTGGGCCAGGGCCTTCAGATCAAGATCCCCGGTCACGGGTACGACCGCCGTGGTCAGCGAGCCGTCCACCTCGGCGATCAACGTCTTGAACACCTGAGCCGGCGGGATGCCGATCGCCTCGGCGACACGGGCGCCGTAATCGGGGGTGTCGGCGTCGACCTCGTAGGCGTGCAGGGAGTGCGCGACCTTTTGCGCGTTGAGCTGCACCGTTGCGGGGGTGCCGGCCGCTTTCTTAGCCACGGATGGGAAGGCTAACGCGGGCTTCCGACCGGTATCCACATCCGCCTCGCCTGTGGACAACCGCCCCGGATCCCGCGGACCGCCTAGTAAGGGGGTCAGGAGTGGGTGGTGATCAAGGCGGTGGGAGCGTTGGCCACGCGGGTCAGGACCACGCCGGCGGCCGAGCGGCCGGAAAGCTTCAGATCGCGGCGGAGCTTGTCGGGTTCCAGGGCCGAGCCTCGCTTGCGGATCTCGAGGCGGCCGACGTCACGGGCGCGGAGGGCGGAGCGGAGCCGCTTGAGGGAGAACGGCAGGACCTCCAGCACTTCCAGCCGGCGGGCGAAGGGGGTCTCGACGGGGTCGTCGGAGTAGACGTAGGCGATGTCGGGGTCGGCCAGGTGGCCGCCCACGGTCGCGGCGAACTCCGCCACCAGGTGGGCGCGAACCACAGCGGGGTCGGGGTCGTAGAGGAAGCGGCCGACCGGTCCGACCGGTCCGTTCGTGGTGCCGTCGCCGGTCAGCTCATGACCCGCGGGCAGCAGGGCGGCGCGGCGCGGGGCGGTGGCCAGGGGGCCGCACCAGAAGGCGGCCTCGACCAGGTCGCCGCCGACGCTCACCCACTCCCCTTCGGCCCGGGGTGGGAGGAGGCCGTGGTCGATGCCGGGGGACAGTTTGAGCACGGTTCGGGGTACGCGTGCCGCCAGGCCGGCCACGAAATCCCAGGGCGGGGAGAACGACGCCGGGTCGAAGACGCGTCCGCGGCCGGCCTTGCGGCGGGCCGGGTCAGCGAAGACGGCGTCGTAGCGTTCCACCTCCACCGTGGTGGCGTCGGCGCAGGTCACCTCGACGCGGTCGGCCAGGCCGAGGGCCGCCGCGTTGGCCCGGGCCACGGCCGCGGTCAGCGGGTCGGCGTCCACCGCGTACACCTGGATGCCGGCCCGCGCGCACGCCAGCGCGTCCGAACCCAGCCCGCACCCCAGATCGGCCAGGGTTCGCACGCCGGCGGCGGCCAGCCGGGCGGCGCGGCGCTCGGCCACGACCGAGCGGGTCGCCTGTTCCAGCCCCGCACGGGTGAAGAACATGCGGTCGGCCGCGGCGCCGAACTTGGCCCGGGCCGAGCGGCGCAGGGTGGCCTGGGTGAGGGCGGCGGCGGCGAGGTCGGGCGGTGCGCCCCGGCTGCGGAGGGCGGTGGCGGCGGTCAGCGGGTCGCCGCCCGCCAGGTTCCCGGCGGCGGCCAGCAGCTCGTCCTGGTTCCGCAGCTCAGCCAGCAGTTCGACGTCCACGGCGAGACATTCTCCCCTGGGCGAACGCGTTGGCACTCTGGTTGACGGAGTGCTAGTTCCGGCATAACCTCCGACTTAGCACTCTCACCATGAGGGTGCCAGCGTGCGCCTAGTGATGGGGCACGTTTGCGCCAGGCGGACCGGCACCCGCGACGACGGCCCCGCCCGGTGGCATGAGGCATCAGTCCGGCCTCGCTGACGAGGTCGGCAGAACCTGTACCCAGGAGGGTATGCCCGTGACTACCGCGACCAAGGTTGCGATCAAGCCGCTTGAGGACCGCATCGTGGTCCAGGCCAACGAGGCGGAGACCACCACGGCGTCGGGCATCGTGATCCCCGACACCGCCAAGGAGAAGCCGCAGGAGGGCACTGTCCTCGCCGTCGGCCCCGGTCGCATCGACGACAACGGCAACCGGATCCCGGTCGACGTCAAGGTCGGCGAGACGGTCCTCTACTCGAAGTACGGCGGCACCGAGGTCAAGTACGCCGGCGAAGAGTACCTGGTGCTCTCCGCCCGCGACGTCCTCGCGGTCATCGAGAAGTGACCTACTGATGTGCTGACCGCCTCGGTCCCCACGTGTTGGGGACCGGGGCGGCTGTGCGTGAAGGGACCAATAAATGGCGAAGATTCTCAGCTTCTCAGACGACGCCCGGCACCTGCTGGAGCACGGCGTCAACACGCTCGCCGACACGGTCAAGGTCACCCTCGGCCCGCGCGGCCGCAACGTCGTCCTCGACAAGAAGTTCGGCGCGCCCACGATCACCAACGACGGCGTCACCATCGCCAAGGAGATCGAGCTCACCGACCCGTACGAGAACCTCGGGGCCCAGCTGGTCAAGGAGGTGGCGACCAAGACCAACGACGTCGCCGGCGACGGGACCACCACGGCCACCGTTCTCGCGCAGGCGCTGGTCCGTGAGGGCCTGCGCAACGTGACGGCCGGCGCCAACCCGATCGGCCTCAAGCGGGGTATGGACGCCGCTGCCGAGGCGGTCTCGAAGGCGCTGCTCGACAAGGCGGTCGACGTCGACGACCACAAGGCGATCGCCAACGTGGCCACCATCTCGGCCCAGGACGCCACCATCGGCGAGCTGATCGCCGAGTCGATGGACCGGGTCGGCCGCGACGGCGTCATCACGGTGGAGGAGGGTTCGGCGCTCAGCACCGAGCTCGAGGTCACCGAGGGTCTGCAGTTCGACAAGGGCTTCATCTCGCCGAACTTCGTGACCGACGCCGAGTCGCAGGAGGCCGTCCTCGAGGACGCGCACATCCTGATCACCACGCAGAAGATCTCCTCGGTCGAGGAGATGCTCCCGCTGCTGGAAAAGGTTCTGCAGTCGGGCAAGCCGCTGCTGATCATCGCGGAGGACGTCGAGGGCCAGGCCCTGTCCACCCTGGTGGTCAACGCGATCCGCAAGACCTTCAAGGTCGCCGCGGTGAAGGCTCCCGGCTTCGGCGACCGGCGCAAGGCGATGCTGCAGGACATGGCGATCGCCACCGGCGGCGAGCTGATCGCGCCGGAGCTGGGCTACAAGCTCGACCAGGTCACCCTGGAGATGCTCGGCTCGGCCCGCCGGGTCGTGGTCGACAAGGAGAACACCACCATCGTGGACGGTGGCGGTGTCGCTTCGGAGATCCAGGACCGGGTGGCGCAGATCCGCAAGGAGATCGAGGCGTCCGACTCCGACTGGGACCGCGAGAAGCTCGGCGAGCGGCTGGCCAAGCTGTCCGGCGGCATCGCGGTGATCAAGGTCGGCGCGGCCACCGAGGTCGAGATGAAGGAGCGCAAGCACCGCATCGAGGACGCCATCGCGGCGACCAAGGCGGCGGTCGAGGAAGGCACCGTCCCCGGTGGCGGCGCCGCGCTCTCGCAGATCATTCCGGCCCTCGACGGCGACCTCGGCCTGACCGGCGAGGAGGCGACCGGCGTCCAGATCGTCCGCAAGGCACTGGACGAGCCGCTGCGCTGGATCGCGCAGAACGCCGGCCACGACGGCTACGTCGTGGTGGGCAAGGTGCGCGAGCTGGGCTGGGGCCACGGCCTCAACGCGGCCACGGACGAGTACGTCGACCTGGCCGCGTCCGGCATCATCGACCCGGTCAAGGTGACCCGCAACGCGGTCTCCAACGCCGTCTCGATCGCCGGCCTGCTGCTCACCACGGAGAGCCTCGTGGTCGAGAAGCCGGCCGAGCCGGAGCCGGCCGCGGCCGGTGGTCACAGCCACGGCCCGGGTGGTCACAGCCACCAGCACGGCCCCGGCTTCTGACCGGAAGAACCACATGAAGGGCGCGCCGTCTCCCCACGGCGCGCCCTGACTGTTTCAAGAGTCGCGGCTGCGACCGGCCACGACCAGCAGCATCCCGGCGATCCACGGGATGATCGCGATCACCGCGCCCTCGACGCCGCCGAAGATGAAGATGGCCACGGCCAGCAGGCAGCAGACGACGCCGGCGATGAACAGCCGGCGGCGCGGGCGGCGCACGGTGAACTGTTCCTCCCGGAGGTGCGCGACGATCTCGTCGAAGTCGTCCTCCGGCATCCGGCGCCACCTCCTGACCGCCACGCTACGCCTGCTCAGCGCACCCGTTCGGCCGAGCCGGGCATTGCCCTTCTTCGCTATCATCCGGCCGTGGACATCCGTGCGTCGGACGAGGACCGCCGGCGGGTGGTGGCCGCCCTGGAGCGGCACACCGGTGCCGGGCGTCTGACGCTGGACGAGTTCGCGGCGCGCGTGGACGCGGCGGCCGAGGCCCGCACGATGTCCGAGCTGGCCGCCGTGACCAGCGACCTGCCGGTGACCGAGGACGATCACCCGCGCCGCGAGCTGCTGCTGGTCTTCGCCATCGCGCTGGTGACGTTGGTCATCCTGGGTCTGTTCATGGCGCTGCGCAGCTAACGGATCAGGACGCATCTGAACGTCGAGGTGCGCGGCGACCAGATCTACGTGCACGCCCGCGACACCGACCCGGTGGATCACCCGAGTGCGAGGCGACGCCCAGAGCGTGCCTGGGTGATCCGTCGGATGCGCCCTAGCGATCCACCGGGGTGAAGTCCCACACGTGCGGCGAGCGCGCCACCAGTGACGACGGCGGTTCCGGCAGGGCGACCGGCGAGTGGCGCCATGTGGAGATGACCACGATGCGCTTGTCGGTGGATGAGTAGACCTCGCTCGACACGTGCTGCGGCAGCACCTCTAGCTGCGGCAATGCCTTGTCGCACACCCAGGTCAGCAGCTCGTCGAAGCCACTGCCGAGCGCACGCACCTCCCACATCCGCGCAATCATGAGCCACTACCTACCCTCACGCGGTGACCACAGTCAATGGCATGGCGGAGTCGGCGGGCAGATCCAGCCGGCTCGGCGCCACGCCGGCCGCCACGAGGTGGGAGCCCAGGGCCGCCACCATGGCTCCGTTGTCGGTGCACAAATTCGGCCGGGGTACGCGTACCCGGATGCCATGTTTCTCCGCACGCAGCGAAGCCAGCGCCCGGAGCCGGGAGTTCGCCGCCACCCCACCGCCGATGACCAGGGTCTCCACCCCGTTGGCGCGGCACGCGGCGATCGCCTTGGCGGTGAGCACGTCGCAGACCGCCTCCTGGAAACTGGCCGCGACGTCGGCCACCGGGATGGTGTCGCCGGCCCGCTGACGAGCCTCGACCCAGCGGGCGACAGCGGTCTTGAGCCCGGAGAACGAGAAGTCGTAGCGGTGCGCGGCGAGATCCTTGGGCGCGGTGAGGCCCCGGGGGAAGGCGATGGCCCCGGCGTCACCGTCGCGGGCCCGGCGGTCGATCACCGGCCCGCCCGGGAAGCCCAGCCCGAGCAGCCGGGCCACCTTGTCGAAGGCCTCGCCGGCGGCGTCGTCGATGGTCGCGCCGAGCGGGGTCACGCCCGCTGTCATGTCGTCCACCAGCAGCAGCGACGAGTGGCCGCCGGAGACCAGCAGAGCGATCGCCGGTTCGGGCAGCGGGCCGTGCTCGAGGGTGTCGACCGCCACATGCGCGGCGAGGTGGTTGATGCCGTAGATGGGCTTGTCGGTGGCCAGCGCGTACCCCTTGGCCGCGGCGACACCGACGAGCAGGGCACCGGCCAGGCCCGGCCCGGCCGTCACCGCTATCGCGTCGATGTCGGCCAGTGTGACCTTCGCCTCGTCGAGGGCTCGTCGCATGGTCGGGACGATGGCTTCGAGGTGGGCGCGGCTGGCCACCTCGGGCACCACGCCGCCGAACCGGGCGTGCTGGTCGACGCTGCTGGCCAGTGCGTCGGCGAGCAGGGTGTGGCCGCGGACGATGCCGACACCGGTCTCGTCGCAGGAGGTCTCGATGCCGAGGACGAGGGGTTCTTCAGTGGGCACTGCGCATCATCACCAGGGCGTCCGTGTTGCTGGGTTGGTAGTAGCCGCGGCGGATGCCGACCGGCTCGAAGTCGTAGCGGGCGTACAGGCGCTGGGCCGGCTCGTTGTCGACGGCCACCTCGAGCAACGTCTTGCCACTGCCCTGCCGGGCCGCCTCGGCGAGCAGCGCCTCGAGCAGGTCGCGCCCGATCCCCCGTTTCTGCGCGTCCCGCCGCACGGCGATGTTCTGCACCCAGGACTCCTCGGCGTCCACGACGGACAGTCCCGCGTACCCCAGAATCCGCTGCTCCTCGACGGCGACCAGGTAGAAGCGGCGCATGGCGAGCTCGTTCCAGAACATCGCGGCCGACCACTTCTCGGCCCCGAAGAGGTCCTCCTCGATCGGCAGGATCTCGGCGATGTGCCACCACCGCATCCGGGTCAGCGTCATGGCAGCACGGGCTTGCGCGCGGACGGTTCGACGGCGTCCGGGCGGCGCAGGTAGAGCGGAGTGAGCGGCTCGCTGCCGGCCCGGCCGAGGATCCGGTCGGCGGCCAGCGCGATCAGGGCGACGCCGGGCGGGTAGAGCACGTGCTCGTCGATGGGCAGGCCGAGGATCTCGCTGTATTTCACCGCGCCCTCGCCTACGGCCCGGTCGGCGTCCGCCCGCACGTTCGAGGGCTTGTCGACGGCCGGATCGGTGGCTCGGTGCCCGTCCACATAGGTCGCGTAGTAGATCTCGCGGCGCCGCGCGTCGGTCGCGACCAGGACGCGGCCCGGCCCGGCGGCGCGGCCCAGGCCGTCGAGACTGCAGACGCCGTACGCCGGAACGCCCAGCGCCTGGCCCATGCTCGCGGCCGTGGCCAGCCCGACCCGCAGGCCGGTGAACGGGCCGGGACCGACCCCGGCGACTATCGCGTCGAGGTCACCGGGGCGCACCCCGGCCTCCTCCAGCGTCGCGTGGATCTGCGGCGCCAGCAGCTCACCGTGCGCGCGGGGGTCGACGGTCCGACGTTCGGCCAGGCCGTGCAGACCGGCGCCGGAAACGTGAGCGACGGCCGCGGTAGAGGCCGGCGTCGCGGTGTCCAGGGCTAGTACGAGCATCTCTAACCCCAGGTGATGGCCGGGCGCCCGGCGTCGGCCAGCGCCTTGTTGGCCGCACTGAACGGGCGCGCGCCCAGGAACCCGGCCCGGTTGAGCGGGCTCGGGTGCCCGGCCTCCAGCACGGTGTGCGCCGGGTTCGTGATCAGGTCGGCCTTCTTCCGCGCGTACCCGCCCCAGAGCAGAAAGACCACCCGCTCGGCCCGCGCGTTCAACGCCTTGATCGTCGCGTCGGTGAACGCCTCCCAGCCCTTGTTCGCGTGCGAGCCGGCCTTGGTCGCCCGGACGGTGAGCACCGCGTTGAGCAGCAGCACGCCCTGCCGGGCCCAGCCGGTCAGGTCGCCGGTGGCCGGGGGCGTCACTCCGACGTCGGCCGCCATCTCTTTGAACACGTTGCGCAACGACGGCGGGATGCGCACACCGTCACGAACGCTGAAGCTCAGGCCGTGTGCCTGCCCCGGCCCGTGGTAGGGGTCCTGGCCCAGGATCAGCACCGAGGTCTGCGCGGGCGGGCACAGGCGATAGGCCGCGAACAGGTCCTCGATCGGCGGGTAGACCGTGTGCTCGGCGTACTCCCGCGCCACGAACTCGCCCAGTGCCGCGGTGCGCTCGTCGGACAGGTGCGGGGCCAGCGCCTCCCGCCACTCGGCCGGAAGCATCTCCAGAAGGTTCATCGCTTGATCCTTGCCTCCCAGTCGCCACCGTGCGGAACCAGGTGCACCACCCGCGTGTCGTCGTCACGGCGCTCGATGCGGACCTGCAGGTATTCGTCGTTGAGGTGCTCGGCCAGCCCCTCGCCCCACTCGACCACCGTCACCGCGTCGTCGGCCGAGGCGTCCAGGTCGAGGTCGTCGATCTCGGCCCGCGGGTCGGGGCGGTCACCCAGCCGGTACGCGTCGGCGTGCACCATCGGCACCGGCCCGCGATGCACCCGCGCGATCACGAACGTCGGCGACGTGATCGGCCCCCGCACGCCCAGCCCGGCCCCGATCCCCTGCGCCATCGCGGTCTTGCCGGCGCCCAGCGGCCCGGTCAGCAGCACCAGGTCGCCAGGGCGCAGCACCGCGGCCAGCCGGCGACCAAAGGCGTGGGTGTCCTCCACAGTGGAGAGCTGAGTCTCTGCCGGCCAGGGACTGTCAGCGATCACGTGATCTTCTCCAAGAACGGCAAGATGGCCGCGTTCACCTCGTCCGCCTTCTCCAGCATGACCACGTGCCCGCTGTTGTCGATCTTGACCAGGGTGGCCTCGGGCAGGTGCCGGAGGATCTCCTCGGAGTGGGTGACCGGCGTCAGATAATCCTTGGTGCCGACGATGACCAGCACCGGGACGCCGCGCAGGGCGGACAGCGCCGGGAACCGGTTGTGCGTGTAGAGCGTATGCAGATATTTGGTCAGCGTCTCGACCGACGTCTTCGAGTTCATGTGCTCGACGAAGGTGACGAGCGACGCGCTCGGCTTGTCCTCGCCGAAGCCGTACCGCCGGGTCAGCAGCCAGGCCAGATCGGAGGTGGCCACCCGGGCCTTGTTGATCGCCGGGCCGCCCAGCCGCGCGGCCGCGTTCCACACCGGGAACCAGGGCGCGCTGGCCCGCGCGACAAGCGTCGGGATGCCGATCTTGGTCTTGTCGATCAGGCCGGCCGAGGTCGAGATCAGCACCACGCCGGTGACCCGCCGGCCGAACCATTCCGGGTACTGCTCGGCGAACGCCATGATCGTCATGCCGCCCATCGAGTGCCCGACCAGGATGATGTGGCCCTCGGGCACGGTCTTGTCGAGGACCGCGGCCAGCGACTGGCCCAGCGCCGCGATGTCATAGTCACCCGACTTGAGCTTGCTCGAGCGGCCGTGCCCCGGCTGGTCGTAGAAGACCATCCGGTCGTCGCCGCGCTCGGTCAGCGCCTTGCGCTGGAAATAGAACGTGCCCATGTCCAGGGCGAAGCCGTGCACGAAGACGATCGTCGGGCGCTCGTTCGGCCCGCCGACCGGCTCGACGATCTCGACGTGCAACTCGGTGCCGTCGGCCGCGGTGACCGTGAGCTCCTCGTCGAACGGCGGGTCGCCGAACTCCTCCTCGCGGTGCGGGTCGCCGGGCGCGTTCACCGAGCGGCGGACCAGGGCCCGCTCGACCGCGAAGGCCGTGGCCAGGCCGGCCGCGGCGACACCGACGGCCGCGCCGACGATGCCGACGCGTTTCCTGGTGATCGTCGGCCGGCTCCGGCTCATGAGGGCTCCCCGTCGTAATGGCGCGGTACCCGGCTGGCGCCGAACCTGGTCACGATCTCGTAGTTGATCGTCCCGGCGGCCGCGGCCCAGTCGTCGGCCGTGGTCGGGCCCGAGCCGAAGAGCGTGGCCACGTCACCGGTCGCCACCGGGTCGTCGCCGCAGTCGACCACGAACTGATCCATGCAGACCCGGCCGGCGATCCGGTGCACCTTGCCGTTGACCTCGATCACACCCGCGCTGCTGGCGTGGCGGGGCACACCGTCGCCGTAGCCGAGGGGGATCAGGGCCAGCGTCGTCTCACGCTCGGTGACGTAGGTCAGGCCGTACGAGACACCCTGCCCGGCCGGCACCCGCTTGACCATCGCTATCCGCGCCCGGGCGGTCATCGCCGGCCGCAAGCCGTAGGTCTCCCCCTCGATCGGCGACAGCCCGTAGATCGCGATACCCGGCCGGACCAGGTCGTAGTGCGCGTCGGGCCGGGTCAGCAGGGCGGCCGAGTTGGCCATGTGCCGGTAACGCGGCGACACACCGGTCTGCGCGGCCACCGCCAGACCCTCCTCGAACGCCGCCAGCTGCCGGTCGATCGACTCGTGCCCGGGCGTGTCCGCACACGCGAAGTGGCTCCACGTGCCCACCACCTCGACATCGCCCGCCGCCTGCGCTTTCGCGGCCGCCTCGACCAGCGCGGGCCAGTCGCTGGCCAGGGCGCCGCCGCGGCCCAGGCCGGTGTCGAGTTTGAGGTGTACGCGAGCAGCCCGCTCGCCCCGACGGGCGGCGGCGACCAGCTCGGCCAGCTGCTCCAGGCTCGACGCGCTCAGGTCGACCCCGGCCGCCACCCCCTCGTGCAGCGGCAGCCCCGGGGCGTGCAGCCAGGCCAGCACCGGCGCGGTGACGCCGGCCCGGCGCAGGGCCAGAGCCTCGTCCAGGGTGGCCACGCCGAGCCAGGTCGCGCCGCCGGCCAGCGCCGCCCGGGCCGCCGGAACCATGCCGTGGCCGTAGCCGTCGGCCTTCACCGCAGCCATCACCTCGGCCGTGGTGTGGGCGCGCAGCGACGCCACGTTGTCCCGGATCGCGTCCAGATCGACCCGGACCTCGGCCTGCCACATGATTGCCAGCCTACTGAGCGGTGGCCGGACCCACCGTGTCGCCGATCGCCCCGGGCAGCGCCGCCGCCACATCGGGTGCGGTGACCGGTCCGTGCGCCTCGGCCCGGCGGCCGGCCAGGCCGTGCAGGTACGCCGCCGCGACCGCCGCCCGTTCCGGGGCCAGGCCGGCCGCCAGCAGCGAGCCCAGCAGACCGGCGAGCACGTCGCCGCTGCCCGCCGTGGCCAGGGCGGACGTACCGGTCGGATTGACCCAGACCTCGCCGGCCGGAGTGGCCACGATCGTGCGGTCGCCCTTGAGAAGGACCACACCGTTGATCCACGCGGCCATCCGGCACGCCGCCGACATCCGGTCGGCGCCGGGCGCCTCGCCGGCCAGCCGCTTGAACTCACCGTCGTGCGGGGTGATCACCAGTGGCGCGTCCCGGCGCAGGTCGTCGGCGTGCTTGCCGTCCACCAGCAGGGTCAGCGCGTCGGCGTCGAGCAGCACCGGCAGCGAGGTGGCCAGCACGCTGCGCAGCTCGGTGCGGGCGCCGTCGTCGGTGCCCAGGCCCGAACCGCAGACCCAGGCCTGCACCCGGCCCGCGTCGCCGACCCGGGGCGCCGCCACCACCGAGGGATGCGCGCGGACGACCTCGGCGTGGGCGCTGCCGGCGTAGCGGACCATGCCGGTCGGGCCGGCGCAGGCGCCCGCGGTGGACAGGACGGCAGCACCCGGGTACGTGGCCGAGCCGGTGGCCACGCCGACCACGCCGCGGGTGTACTTGTCGGACTGCGGGCCCAGCCGCGGCCACCACGCGGCGATGTCGTCGGCGTCGGGTACGCGTACCGCCGGATCGCCCCTCAGCAGCGGGCGCAGCCCGATGTCGACCAGATCGACCTGGCCGCACCGTGGCGCCGCCGCACCCACCACGTGGGCCGGTTTGAGGCAGCCGAAGGTCACCGTCACGTCGGCGGTCACCGCGTCGCCGGGAACGTCACCGGTGTCCACCGCCACACCGCTGGGCACGTCCACCGCGACCACCGGCGGCCGCCCACCGGCACGCGAGCGCAGCCCGCCCAGCGCACCCACGATCGCCGCCGCCTCGGGCCGCAGACCGCCGCTGGCCCCGATCCCGACGATGCCGTCCAGCACCAGGTCGGCCCGGGTGGGCAGGTCACGCACGGTGAAGCCACCGGCGTTGCGGAGCGCGGCCAGACCGGCCAGGTGGACCCGGTCGGGGCTGAGCAGGATGGCCCGCACCTGGGCGCCGCGCTCGGCCAGCCGGGCCCCCGCGTACAGCGTGTCGCCGCCGTTGTCACCGCTGCCGACCAGCAGCAGCACCCGGGCGCCGTAGACGCCGCCGCTCTCGGCCAGCAGCAGCCCGCACCGCCGGGCCAGCCCGGCCGCCGCACGCCGCATCAACGTGCCGTCGGGCAGGGTCGCCATCAGCGCTTTCTCGGCCGCGCGGACGTCGGCCACGCGCCAGGCCAGCCGCATGTCTCGTTCCCCCTTTAGGATTCGGCGACGACCATCGCCGACGCGATGCCCCCGTCGTGCGACAGCGACAGATGCCAGCGGTTGACGCCCCGCTCGGCGGCCGCCGCGGCCACCGTACCGGCGACCGTGAGCCAGGGCCGCCCGTCCGGGTCCGCCACGATCTCACAGTCGTGCCAGCGCAGTCCGGCCGGTGCACCGAGCGCCTTGGCCACCGCCTCCTTGGCCGCGAACCGGGCCGCCAGCGACTCCGGAGAGCGCGGGTTGCCGGACGAGGTGAGCCGCTCGCCCTCGGTGAAGAGCCGGTTCGCGAGCAGGGGCGTCCGCTCCAGCGCACCGGCGAAGCGGTCCACCAGGACGACGTCGATGCCGACAGCCACGATCACGCGGATAACCCTAATCAATGGTTATCCACAGGGCCCCGGCATCCGCCGCCGGCCCGGCCTAACGTTCCGGTCACTCCATTCCCGCTCCTGCCGGAGGTGACCGATGCGGTCCGATCTCGAGGTCGACACCGAGGCCCTGCGAGGCTGCGCGCCACCCGTGCACGCGCTCGCCGACGCGGTGGCGGCCGCGGCCGTCCCCGGTTCGGTCCTGGTCCCGCGGTGGGACACCTCCGAAGCGGCGGCCGCCATGTCCGAGGCGGCCCGGGTGCGGGGCCGGCTGCTGGCCGGCGACCTCGACCGCGCGGCCGACCGGCTGACCACCACCGCACACGACTACGAGCAGGCCGACGAGCAGGTCGCGGGCCGGTTGCGGGCCGTGCGATGACGGCTCTGACCATCACGTACGCCCGGCTGCGGGCCACCGATCCGGCCCGCTGGCGCGAGCTGGCCGCCGCCTGGCGACGGCACGCGGCGACAGCCGGGCACTGGGCCACCGACCTCGGCACCCAGATCGGCCGGCTCGCGGCCACCTGGACCGGTCCGGCCGCCACGGCCGCGCTCGCCCACCTGCAGCGGCTGCGCCGGGTGGCCGTGCTGATCCGCCTGCACTGCTGGTCGGCCGACCAGGCGCTGAGCGAGTGGGCCGCCGCGCTGGAGCGGGCCCGGGCGCTGCTCGGCCGCGGGGTGGCCATCGCCACCCGGGCCGGCCTGCGGGTGGACGACGACGGCCGGGTCACCCCACCGGCGGCGCCCGCCTTCGGTGCGGCGATGTCCTCGATCCAGGACGCACTGCGAATAGCCGCCGAGGCCGACGGCGCCGCCACCGCGCGGCTGGCCGAGCTGACCGATTCGCTGATGGGCGACCTGGGCGCCACGCCGCCGCCCGTCACGCCGCCACCACCGGCACCGGCCGAGGTCGCCGGGTGGTGGGCCCGGCTCACCCCGGCGCAGCGCTTCTGGCTCATCGCCACCGAGCCGGCGCTGGTCGGCGGCCGCGACGGTGTGCCGGCCGCCGCCCGCGATCTCGCCAACCGCCTGCTGCTCGGCGACCGGCGACCCGACCTGACGGCACGGCTCGAGGCCGGCACCGGCCCGCGCGGCTACCTGCTCGGGCTGCCCGAAGACGATCTGTGGCACGGGCACAATCCGGCCGACGCCGGGTTCGGGGCCCGGGTGGTGCCCAGCCAGCCCGACGCCGGGCACTCCGGATACTGAGATCCGGGGCGTCCGGCGCTGGACGGGCTGGCGGCGGTCCTACTCGACGGTCACTGACTTGGCCAGGTTGCGCGGCTGGTCCACGTCGTTACCCCGGGCCGAGGCGATCTCGCAGGCCAGGATCTGCAGCGGCACCGCGGTCAGCAGGGGTGCGAGCAGGGTGGGCGTACGCGGGACCAGGAACAGGTGGTCGGCGAAGGCACCGACCTCGTCGTCGCCCTCCTCGGCGATCACGATGGTGCGGGCGCCGCGGGCGCGCACCTCCTGGATGTTCGACACCACCTTGTCGCGCATCACGCCGCGGCCGGCCGGCGAGGGAACCACGCAGACGACCGGGGTGCCCTCGTCGATCAGCGAGATCGGGCCGTGCTTGAGCTCACCGGCGGCGAAGCCCTCGGCGTGCATGTAGGCCAGTTCCTTGAGCTTCAGGGCGCCCTCCAGGGCCACCGGGAAGCCGACGTGCCGGCCGATGAAGAGCACCGTCGAGGCGGTCTTCAGGTCACGGCCCAGGGCGCGCACGTCCTCCATGCCGGCCAGCAGGTCGCGCAGCTGCTCGGGGATCTGCTGGAGGCGGTCGACGACGGCGGCGACCTCGTCGGCGTACATCACGCCACGGATCTGGGCCAGGTGCAGGCCGATCAGGTAACAGGCGGCCAGCTGGGTGAGGAACGCCTTGGTCGAGGCGACAGCGACCTCCGGGCCGCCGTGGGTGTAGAGCACCGCGTCCGACTCGCGCGGGATGGTCGAGCCGTTGGTGTTGCAGATGGCCAGCACCCGGGCCTTCTGCTCCTTGGCGTGGCGCAGCGCCATGAGGGTGTCCATCGTCTCGCCGGACTGGCTGATCGCGATCACCAGCGTGGACCGGTCGAGCACCGGGTCGCGGTAGCGGAACTCGCTGGCCAGCTCGACCTCGCACGGGATGCGGACCCAGTGCTCGATGGCATATTTCGCGACCATGCCGGCGTGGTACGAGGTACCGCAGGCGATGATGAAGACCTTGTCGACGTCGCGCAGGTCCTGGTCGGTGAGCCGGACCTCGTCGAGCACGATGTCGCCGCGGTCGGAGAGCCGGCCCAGCAGCGTGTCGGCGATGGCCTGCGGCTGCTCGGCGATCTCCTTGAGCATGAAGTAGTCGTAGCCACCCTTCTCGGCGGCCGAGGCGTCCCAGTCGATGTGGAACTCCTTGCCGTCGGCGGGCGTGCCCAGGAAGTCGGTGATCTCGATGCCGGCCGGGGTGATCAGGACGACCTGGTCCTGACCCAGCTCGATCGCCTCACGGGTGTGCTCGATGAAGGCCGAGACGTCGCTGGCCAGGAAGTTCTCGCCGTCGCCACGGCCCACGACGAGCGGCGAGTTGCGCCGGGCGGCGACCACCGCGCCGGGCACCTCGACGTCGACGGCGAGCAGGGTGAAGGCGCCCTCGAGCCGGCGGACGGTGCGGCGCATGCCCTCGGCCAGCAGCTCGGGGCCGTCGGCCGAGCCGCTCTCGCGCAGCATCCGCATCTCGGCCGCGAGCAGGTGCGCCGCGCACTCGGTGTCGGTGTCGCTGCGGAACTCGACGCCGCTGGCCTCGAGCTCGGCCCGCAGCCGGGAGAAGTTCTCGATGATGCCGTTGTGGATCACCGCCACCCGGCCGTCGGCGGAGAGGTGCGGGTGCGCGTTGCGGTCGGTCGGCCCGCCGTGGGTGGCCCACCGGGTGTGCCCGATCGCCGTCGCACCCGATGCGATACCGTCGCCGTTGCGCTCGGCCAGCGCCTTCTCCAGGTTGGCCAGCTTGCCGGCCCGTTTCTCGGTGCGTACGGTTCCGCCGTCGATGACGGCCACGCCGGCCGAGTCGTATCCGCGGTATTCCAGCCGACGCAGACCGTCGAGCACGATACTGAGCGCCGGACGACTGCCGACGTAACCCACGATCCCACACATGTGGGGCAGCGTATCCGACTTTCGCTCACGCGTCATGCGCAAGACGCAGGCTTTCGCGCATCGGATGTGATTGAAATAGCCGTTCGGTCAGTCTCCTGGAAGGCTTTGCGGCGCGGTGTACCGTGCGGGTCACCCCCTGTGCTTCCCGGGAGACGACGTGAGCTACCAACCACCGGACGACACCTCGCCGTGGGCACAGCCGGGTTCCGGGGCGCCACCGCCTTACGAGCCGCCCCCATCGGATTTCCAGCCGGGCTACGGCCCGCCGCCGCCTCCCCCGCGCAAGAGCAACCTGCCCATCGTCGTGGTCATCCTCGCGGTCAGCCTGTTGCTCTGTGGCGGCGTGGCCACGGCCGGCGTGCTGATCTACCGGCAGGCGACGAACAAGGCCAAGGAGATCGTCGAGCCGATCACCAAGCCCACCCTGCCCACTCTGCCGTCCAACCCGGTGAACATCCCCGACCTGCCGACCGAGGTGCCGACCCTGCCCGACCTGCCGGGCTGGCCCGAATCCGGCAAGCAGGTCAAGGTGACCTACGAGGTCCGCGGCGACGGGCCGATCGACATCGTCTACCTCGCCAAGATCGGCGAAGGCCCCAAGACGATCAAGAAGGCCAAGCTGCCGTGGAAGTTCACCACCACGACCGACAGCGCCACCGTCGTGTCGGTGACCGCGGTCCGGGGCGCCAACGACGAGGGCGACATCAGCTGCCGGGCCCTGGTCGACGGCAAGGAGGTCGTCAAGAAGTCCGAGACCGGCGCCTTCGCCTCGGTCACCTGCACCAAGGCACTCTTCGGCCGGTAGAACTAGGCTTCCTGTCGTGACGGCGGATCAACTGGTCGCGCGCATGCGGCCGTTCGGGACCACGATCTTCACCGAGATGTCCGCGCTCGCGGTCAGCACCGGCTCGATCAACCTCGGGCAGGGCTTCCCGGACACCGACGGGCCACCCGAGATGCTGGCGGCGGCGGCCGAGGCGCTGCGCGGCGGCGCCAACCAATACCCGCCACTGGCCGGCATACCGGCCCTGCGACACGCGATCGCCGCGCACGACCGGCGGTTCTGGGGAATCGAGCTCGACCCGGACACCGAGGTGGTGGTCACGGCCGGCGCCACCGAGGCGGTCGCGGCGAGCATCCTCGGGCTGTGCGAGCCCGGCGACGAGGTGGTGTGCTTCGAGCCGTACTACGACTCGTACGCGGCGTCGATCACGCTCGCCGGGGCGGTACGCCGGCCGGTCACGCTGCGGCCCGGTCCGGACGGGCGGTATGCGTTCGACGAGGGCGAGCTGCGGGCGGCGTTCGGGCCACGGACCCGTCTGGTGCTGCTCAACTCGCCGCACAACCCGACCGGCAAGGTCTTCACCCGCGACGAGCTGACCCTGATCGCGACCCTGTGCCAGGAGCACGACGTGTACGCGGTCACCGACGAGGTGTACGAGCACCTGGTCTTCACCGACGCGTCCGGCCCGCACGTGCCGATCGCCACCCTGCCCGGCATGCGGGAACGCACGCTGCGCATCTCGTCGGCCGGCAAGACGTTCTCCTGCACCGGCTGGAAGATCGGCTGGGCCACCGGGCCGGTCGCCCTGGTGTCCGCCGCGCAACGGGTCAAACAGTTCCTGACCTTCGTCAACGCCGCCCCGCTGCAACCCGCCGTGGCCGTGGCCCTCGGGCTACCGGACGCCTACTTCACCGGGTTCCGGGACAGCCTCCAGTCCCGGCGTGACCGCCTGGTCGCCGGGCTGACCGACGCCGGCTTCGCGGTGCTGCCGTCCGAAGGCACCTACTTCGTGACCGCGGACATCACGCCGCTGGGCGGTCAGGACGGCGCCGACTTCTGCCGCTCACTGCCCGCCCGGTGCGGGGTGGTGGCCGTGCCGACCCAGGTCTTCTACGACCACCGGGAGGCCGGACGGCATCTGATCCGCTTCGCGTTCTGCAAACGCGAGGAAGTGATCGACGACGCCGCCCAGCGCCTCAGAAAGATCAAGCAGGGCTAGCGGAACGCACCTCGTCGGCGATCCGCGCGGCGACCGCCTGGGCCTGCTCCTCGGTGGCCGCCTCGACCATCACCCGGACCAGCGGCTCGGTGCCCGACGGGCGCAGCAGCACCCGGCCGGTCTCGCCCAGCTCCTCCTCGGCCAACGCCACGGCGGCCTGCACGGTCGGCGCCGCGGCGCCCGCCGCGCGGTCGGCGACCCTCACGTTGATCAGCACCTGCGGCAGCTTGTGGAGCACGGCGGCCAGGTCGGCCAGCGACTTGCCGGAGGCGGCGATCTGGGCCATCACGTGCAGTCCGGTCAGGACACCGTCGCCGGTGGTGGCGAAGGCCGGCATCACGATGTGCCCGCTCTGCTCGCCGCCCAGGGCCAGCGAACCGGCCTGCAGCTCCTCCAGCACGTACCGGTCGCCGACCTTGGCCTCGATCAGCTTGATCTTCTCCCGCTTCATCGCCAGGCGCAGGCCGAGGTTGCTCATCACGGTCGCGACCAGGGTGTCGTCGGTCAGCGTGCCCGCGTCGCGCATGGCCAGCGCCAGGATCGCCATGATCTGGTCGCCGTCGACGACCTCACCGGCGGCGGTAACGGCCAGGCAGCGGTCGGCGTCACCGTCGTGGGCGATGCCCAGGTCGGCGCCGTGCTCCAGGACCGCCTCGCGGACCGCCTCCAGGTGCGTCGACCCGCAGTTGTCGTTGATGTTCAGGCCGTCCGGCTCGGCGTGGATCTCGATCACCTCGGCGCCCGCCTCGCGGTAGGCGTCCGGGCCCACCTCGCTGGCCGCGCCGTTCGCACAGTCGACCACGACCTTGATGCCCTCGAGCCGGTGCGGCGTCGACGACACCAGGTGCTTCACGTAGTGCTCGGCCCCGTCCAGCAGGTCATGCACCCGCCCGATGCCGGCACCGGTGGGACGGCCGACCAGCCCGTGCCCGTCGGCGATGGCCGCCTCGATCCGCGCCTCCAGATCGTCCGGCAGTTTCTGCCCACCGGCGGCGAAGAGTTTGATGCCGTTGTCCGGCATCGGGTTGTGCGACGCCGAGAGCATCACCCCGAGGTCGGCGTTGGCCTGTCCGACCAGGTACGCCACCGCCGGCGTGGGCAGCACACCGACCCGGACCACGTTCGCGCCGACGCTGGTCAGCCCGGCCACGACCGCCGCCTCCAGCATCTCGCCGCTGGCCCGCGGGTCGCGCCCGACGATCGCCAGCGGCTGGTGGCTGGCGTCCGCCTCGACCAGGACCGTCCCGGCCGCGATGGCGACCGAGAGGGCGAGTTCCGGGGTGAGGTCGCCGTTCGCGAGTCCGCGTACGCCGTCGGTGCCGAAGAGACGCCCCATGGCGGCTTCCTTTGCTTCAGTGTTTGGGGTCAGAGAAACACGAAACGGCCGGGCGCGTCCCCAATAAAGGGGCCGCACCCGGCCGTTCCGGTCAGCCGAGGCGCAAGGTCAGCGCTTCGAGTACTGCGGAGCCTTACGGGCCTTCTTGAGGCCGTACTTCTTGCTCTCCTTGACCCGCGCGTCACGGGTGAGGAAGCCGGCCTTCTTCAGGGCGGGCCGGTCGTCGGGCTCGCTGGCGATCAGGGCCCGGGCGATGCCGAGACGCAGCGCGCCGGCCTGGCCGGTGATGCCGCCGCCACGCAGGTTGGCGATGACGTCGAAGGCCTCGGCCTTCTCGGTGGTCACCAGCGGCTCGCGGATCAGCTGCTGGTGCACCTTACTGGGGAAGTAGGCCTCGAGGTCGCGGCCGTTGCAGGTGATCTTGCCGCTGCCGGGCACGAGACGCACCCGGACGATGGCCTCCTTGCGGCGGCCGACGGTCTGAACGGGACGGTCACCGGGACGCGGGGCGCGGACCGGGGCCGGCGCGGGCGTCTCGACCACGACGACCGTCTCAGCGGGCTCCTCGACGGCCTCGACGGTCTCGACGACCTCGGGCTCAGTAACGTCGGTCATGCTGCTGCCTTCTCCCGCGCTCACTGCGCGATCTGGGTGATTTCGAACGGCTTGGGCTGCTGGGCCGCGTGCGGGTGCTCGGCACCCGGGTAGACCTTCAGCTTCTTGATGATCTGCCGGGCCAGCTTGTTGTGCGGGAGCATGCCCTTCACAGCCAGCTCGATCGCCTTCTCGGGGCGCTTGGTCAGCAGCTCCTCGTAGCCGATCTGCTTGAGGCCGCCCGGGTAGCCGGAGTGCCGGTAGGCAACCTTGGTCTGCCGCTTGTTGCCGGTCAGAGCCACCTTGCCCGCGTTGATGATCACCACGAAGTCGCCGGTGTCGACGTGCGGCGCGAAGGTCGGCTTGTGCTTACCGCGCAAGAGGGTCGCGGTGTGGGTTGCCAGGCGGCCCAGGACGACGTCCGACGCGTCGATGATGTGCCACTGACGCTCGATCTCACCCGGCTTCGGGCTGTACGTACGCACAGAAATACCTTGTCTCGTCGTCGGTTCTGGGAAGCGCGCGCTGGTCTGGCGCAAGCTCGACCATCAAGCGTACCCGCAGGTACGCCCGCAGCTGTCGCACAACAGCAGGCAACAATACCCGTCGGTGCGCGCCGAGGTCAAAACGGGCGCGTGTGACGATGCCCTCGACCGCGGCGGCTGCAGACGTCTATAGCATAGCCGCAGCTCTGTTGCCCTCAGCCAGCGGGTCGGGCGGGCGCTCTACCGGTGCCCGATGCGTCTTTGCACGCTCGAAACAAGTGGGACGCGGGGCCGAAATTGACCGGCGGCACGCTCTCGGCATGGCAAGTGATGCGGATTGCTCGACGAGGCGGCGCGGCCCAATGCCCGCAGGCGCCACGAGCAGCGGCATCACCCCCAAACCACCGTCAGGGTTGAGGACGGACCTGACGGTGCCGGCCGGGCTCAGGCTCGGTCTAGAGGAGCCGCGGCGTGCGCCGGTCGGAGGTACGGCGGAGAGCGCAGGCGTGACATGGGAGCGGGTCGACGCCGAGGACGGCGATCTCCGAGCGTGCCCTTCGGTGGACCGTTCGGCCACGCCGCGGCTTCTCGAATTGCGAGCGGGATGACGCAACGCCGGGTCATCACCGCATCGTCGCTGGCTGAGCCCACGTCGGCCCTGTCCGGCTATACCGTCGGGGTGACCGCCGACCGCCGCCGGGACGAACTGGCCGGTCTGCTGGAGAACCGCGGCGCCCGGGTCGTCCTGGCCCCCGCGCTGCGCATCGTCCCGATCGCCGACGACGCCGAGCTGCGCGCCGCCACCCGCGCCTGCCTGGCCACCCCACCCGACGTGGTCCTGGTCAACACCGGCATCGGCATGCGCGGCTGGCTGGAGGCGGCCGAAGGCTGGAACCTGGCCGACCCACTGCGCGCGGTGCTGTCCCGGGCCTACCTGGTGGCCCGCGGCCCGAAGGCTCGCGCCGCCGTCCGCACGGCCGGCCTGCACGACCAGTGGGCCCCCGAGGGCGAGAGCTTCGAGGAGGTCCTCGATCACCTCGGCGGCCGCGGCCTGCCCAACCTGACCATCGCCATCCAGCTGCACGGCGAGTCCCAGCCCGAATACACCGAGACCCTGCGCGCGGCCGGCGCCCGGGTCATCGAGGTGCCGGTCTACCGCTGGGCGCCGCCGACCGACCCCGCGCCCCTGCACCGACTGGTCGACCTGGTGGCGGCCCGCCTGGTCGACGCGGTCACCTTCACCTCGGCCCCCGCCGTGAGCGCCCTGCTGCGCGCGGCCGGCCCGTCCGCCGACAGCATCGTGGAGGCGTTCCGCACCGACGTCCTGGCCGCGTGCGTGGGCCCGGTCACCGCCGCGCCGCTGCGCACCCACGGCATCCCGGTCGTAGCGCCCGCGCGGGCCCGCCTCAGCGCCCTGGTCCGCACCATCGTCGACGAACTGCCCCGCCGCGCCCGCACCTTCCAGGTGGCCGGCCACGCCGTGACGTTGCGCGGCCACGCGGCCATCGTCGACGGCGAACTCCGCCCGCTGGCCCCCGCCCCGATGGCGGTCCTGCGCGCCCTGGCGGCCACCCCCGGCCGGGTCCTCTCCCGGGCGGCCCTGCTGCACATGCTCCCCCGAGGCGCCGACGAACACGCCGTCGAAATGGCCGTAGCCCGCCTCCGCGCCGGCCTCCGCACCCCCGGCATCGTCCAGACCGTCGTCAAGCGCGGCTACCGCCTGTCCAACCCCTAGCCCCTCCCCACCACCGTCCCCAAACGCAGCAACCGCCGATCCCTCCCCCCAAGCCGAACGGCGGTAGGAGCGGGCGGCATCGTCGGCCCGGACAGCACGCTCAGCTACCACTGGGCTCGACGGTGGCGGGGGAGGGAGTGTGGGGGTTTGTCCGCGTAGCGGACGGAGCGCAACCAATTGCGCACGTGGCAGGGAGCGCAGCGACCGGTCTCCGGCGGGAGCGACGGCCCGGACCACAACGGACCCGGGAAATCCCGCCCTTGAACTTGATCTTCAAGACAACGGGACCAACCCGGGCCCGGCGGACGACGAAAGAGCTCAGCCCACTGTCGCGGGGAAGCCTCGCCCCTGTTCTTCGACCAGAGTGGCCATGGCGTGTTCGACCACGCCGACCAGCACGGCCTTGACCGAGTCGCGGTGGCGGGCGTCGCACATGATCAGCGGGACGTGCGGCGCGATCGCCAAGGCCTCGCGGACCTCTTCCGGCTCGTACCGTGGGGCGCCGTCGAAGCAGTTCAGGGCGACCAGGTAAGGCAGGTGGCGGTTCTCGAAATAGTCGAGCGGGGCGAACGCGTCGGAGATGCGGCGCGTGTCGACCAGGACCGCGGCACCCACGGCGCCTCGGATCAGCTCGTCCCACATGAACCAGAACCTGGTCTGCCCGGGCGTGCCGAAAAGATACAGGATCAGGTCGTCGGCCATCGTGATGCGGCCGAAGTCCATGGCGACCGTGGTCGTTTCCTTGCCGGGCACCTTGGACGCGTCGTCGACGCCCGTGCTCGCGGACGTCATCACCGCCTCGGTGGTGAGCGGTTCGATCTCGGAGACCGCGCCGACCAGAGTCGTCTTGCCGACGCCGAAGCCGCCGGCGACCACGATCTTCGCGGAGGTGATCTCCTTGGGTTGCGCCCCCGCCCGCTCAGAGCTTGCGAAGTCCACTCAACACCCTCTCCAGCAGATCCATCCGCTCCGCGAATCCTTGTCTGGGAGCGGCACTGTGCAATTCCAGTAACCCGTCGGCGACCATGTCGGCGACGAGGACTCGGGCGACCCCCAGCGGTAACCGGTGGTACGCCGCGATCTCGGCCAGGGATTGGGCCCTCGGCTCACACAGCAGCGCGATGCGATATTTGTCGTGCCCGGCGAACCGGGCTTCCTGCACGTTGGCCTGGCTGGCGACCAGGACAGCCTCGATCGGAATGTCTCGTTGCGGCTCGGTCCGGCCGCGGGTGACCGCGTAGGGCCGGACCAAGTTGCCACGTGGGTCGTGCCTGGGCTGCCCCATCGGTCACCTCCCTCCTCGAAGAGCCGGGTCCGGACCGTCAGGCCTGGTGGCCGACGGTCTCGCGGGGCGCGGGCACGAGGGCCGCGCCGACCCGCTCCACCAGCAGGGCCATCTCGTAGCCGACCTGGCCGACGTCGCAGCTGCGCGCGGCCAGCACGGCCATCGAGGACCCGTCGCTGATGGACATGAGGAAGAGGTAGCCGCTGTCCATCTCGATGATGGTCTGCTGGACCTCGCCGGCGCTGAACATGCGGGACGCGCCCTCGGTCAGGCTGACCACGCCCGAGGTGATCGCGGCGAGCTGGTCGGCGCGGTCGGCGGGCAGGTCGCGGGAGGAGGCCAGCAGCAGCCCGTCCGCGGAGACGGCGACGACATGTGCGATGCCGGCGACGCTGTCCGCGAAGTTGCTGAGCAGCCAGCCCATGTCCTGCATGGTGGGGGGCCTGGTCACTTGTCAGTTCTCCTTAGGAGCAGGGGCGCCCGCGCCGGCCTCGGCACCGCCGGCCGTACGCCCTCTTTGCACGCCGCGGTGGTATGCCGAGAGGAGGCCGCGTACCTCGTCCGGACTGCGCCGGCTCTGGTTACGTTCTCCGCTCTGCACGCCACCGGGCACCAGTTGTGCCTGGGGTACCCGCTTGGGAAGCCCGGAGCGGGTCTGGCCACCGTCGGTGGGTTCCGCCGCTGCCATCGCCCGCTGCCATCCCTCGTCGGCGGCGGTACGCCACCGTTCCTCGGCCGGGGGAGCCGGTCGAGAGTTCGTGGAGGAGCCGCCGTGGTCGGTGCCGGGCGGCATCGACCGCGGCCCATTCTGCCCGGAACCGCTTCCGGAAACATCCCTCGGGGGTAGATCCGATGTGGAAGCGGGCGCGGACCTGGCCGGGCGAGCAGCCGGCACAGCCTTTTCCACCGGGCGAGCGGCCGGCGTGGTTCTCTCGGCCGGGCGAGCGGCCGGCGTGGTTCTCTCGGCCGGGCGAGCGGCCGGCGCGGTTCTCTCGGCCGGGCGAGCGGCCGGCTGGGAAGCGGGTGGTGCGGAGACGGCGCCGGCCATGGCCGGGGCGGGCGAGGTGGGGCTGGGCGGGGGCGCGTAGCCGGCGGTCGGCATGCCCCAGTCGTTCGGGTCGCCGCTGTCGTCGTGCGCGCGGAACCAGCTGGCCTGCATCTGCAGGAAGATCGGCGCTTCGGCGCGGTCGTCGGCCTGGGCCGGCTCGGGCGGTGGCGGTGCGGCCGGCATGGCGGCCAGCGCGGCGCCCCAACCGGACGGGTTCGGGCTGGCCGGGCGGGCCGGCGGCGGGACCTTGCGGCCGTCGGGGGTGACGAACCCGACCGCGACCTGGATGTCCGGTGAGGCGGGCTGGACGGCCGGGAACGCCCGGGTCGGGTCGCTCCAGCTGTTCGGCGGCGCGGCCGGCACCGGCTGTTCGACCGGCGGGGCGGCGGGGGTGGACGCGATCGGCTGGGCCACCCGGGTGGGCAGCGACGGCCGGTCGGCGGTGGGTGCCAGCGTCGGCATCGGTTCGGACGGCGGCCGCTGCGACGGCATCTGCGGCAGCAGCGGGTGCGCCTGGGCCGGCGCCGGGAGTTCGGCCCGCCAGGACGGTTCCTCGGCCGCCGGCAGCGTGACCATCCCGCTGCGGCCGGGCAGGGCGTCGATGTTGCCGGAGAAGCCGCGGCTCAGCTGCGTCTGCTGGGGCAGCGGGTCACGGGCCGGCGGCGGGCCGTCGATCGGCCGGTGCGGCAGCAGCACGATGTTGCTCGGCAGCGTGACCTGGGCGATGGTGCCGCCCTCGACGTTGGCGCGCAGCTCGACGCGGATGCCGTACCGGTCGGCGAGCCGGCCGACCACGGCCAGGCCCATCAGCCGGAACGCCGCCACGTCGACCGACGGCGGTTCGGCCAGCCGCTGGTTGAGCTGCTGCATCTGCTCGTCGGACATGCCGAGACCGCGGTCCTCGACCTGGATCACGACGTAGTCGCGGATGCGCCGGCCGTCGGCCACCACGATGGTGTTCGGCGGGGAGAACCGGGTCGCGTTGTCGAGCAGCTCGGCGACCAGCCGGACCACGTCGTTGACGGCGATCGCGGCGATCGAGATGTCGGTGTCGACGGTGCCGAACTCGATGCGGTTGTACAGCTCGACCTCGGACTGCGCGGCGCGCAGCGCGTCCACCATCAGGGCGTCCTCGCGCCGGGGGGCGCTGGAGTCGGCGCCGGCCAGGACCAGCAGGTTTTCGTCGTTGCGGCGCATCCGGGTGGCCAGGTGGTCGAGTTCGAACAGCTGGGCCAGGCGCTTCGGGTCCTCCTCGCCGCGCTCGATCATGTCGAGCTCGCCGATCATCCGGTCGACCAGGCTCTGCGAGCGGCGGGCCAGGTTGAGGAACATCGCCGAGACGCTGGTGCGGAGGGCGGCCTGTTCGGCCGCGATCCGGACGGCCTCGCGGTGGACCGTGTTGAACGCGGTCGCGACCTCGCCGACCTCGTCGCGGTTGCGCAGCTGGATCGGGTCGCGGACCTGTTTGACGATGTCGTCGGCGCCGCCGTCGCCCAGGTTGCGGACGTCGCGCAGCCGGGCCACCGCCTCGGGCAGGTCGCGGTGGGCCACGCCGAGCGCGCCTTCGCGGAGCCGGCGCAGCGAGAGGACCAGCGAGCGGGCCAGCACGATGGCCAGCGCGATGGCGATCAGCAGGACGAGCAGGACCAGGGAGCCTTCGACGGCGGCGCGCCGGCTGATCGACGAGGTCTCGTCGGCGGCGCCGGCGATGACCTGTTGTTCGAGGCGCTGCTCGGCCCAGCGCATCAGGTCGACGACCGCGCCGAAGGTCTGCTGGATCTCGCTCACCGGCACGTTCTCACCGCGGGCGAGCCGGATCGCGGTCTGGTCGGCCAGGCTGACGGCGTCGCCGGTGACGGTGCCGTCGACCAGGGCCTGGTCGGCCGGTGAGGCCACCACCGAGAAGGCCAGCAGCGCCTCCTGCTGGCTGGTCTGGGTGGCGATGAACGCGGCCTGCTGCTCGGCGCTGATGTCACCGGCGTTGCTGGCGGCGTAGGCGATCGCCTCCTGCTCGGCCGTGCCGGCCTTGGCCTTGGCGAACGCGTTGACCGCGCGCAGGTCGTCGCCGACCGCGCCGTCACCGGCGAACTGGCCCAGCGCCTCGCCGTAGCCGACCAGGTCGGTGGCGACCACGCCGTAGCGCAGCACGGCCTCGGTGATCGAGATCTTGTCGCGCTCGGACACCCGGCTGCGGGTGAGGTCCATGGTGCGCAGGTCGTCGTCGATGCGGGTGAGCCGTTCCGCGATCGAGGCCGGCACGTCGTCCAGTTCGCGCCGATCGGCCTGGTATTGGCGGATCCGGCTGTCGCTCCGCGCGATCGCCGCGGTGTACGCGTCCTTCGGCGCCCGCGCGTTGGCGAGGTACTGGGCGGCGGCCATCCGCTCGGAGTGCAGCACCTGGTTCAGTTCGGACACATCCGCCGAAAGGCGCGTCAGGCTCTCGACCTCGCGGGCGTCGACGGCCTGGTTGCCGATGTCGTAAAGGCGGATGACGCCGAGGGCGAGTACGGCGGCCAGAGGTACGAAAAGGATCAGCGCCAGCTTGGTACGGATCCGCGCATCCCTGAGCCGCGGCAGCCCACGTCGCGGCCGGCCCGCCGCCGCAGGGTAGGCCGCAGGCTGGGTCGAAGAACCGGTGCTCACGACATCTCCTCGCTGGTCATCCCCGCAGCAGTTCACCCACCCGGCGCCACTGACCCGGGCCTTTCCGATGGCTGCGGACAGGTGCGTGCAACCTGCGGCACGGCCGCGATTTCATCAGACCCGCATTGCCTTTGGGAAGTCCGGTCACGACCATAAACGTCCTACTCTGTGGAATGGCAAGCTTTCGTTCAGTGACCGGCTCCACAATCAGATCTCTTTGACGTGCACGAATATGACCTTGACAACGGTAAGTACGCAAGCAGTAACGCATCACTCTCAAGATTCCAACCACTATGTGAGATCTATGTCTCGCGCCGCGTGACGGGTCGGCTTGACCTAGGAACCTTCACGTTGGCAAGGTTTCTCGCGATCGGACGGACGCGGTGTCCGTGCACACCTGGTCCACTGCAGACATGTTCGCGATGTGGACATCCCCTTTCAGGAAGGCGCCCGCAGTGAGGTTCCCCCGTCGGGTCACGGCCGCCATCGCGGCCGCGGCACTGCTCACCACCGGGCTGGCCGGGTGTTCGTCGGACGACGACCAGGCCACCGCCCCCGCCGACGTGCTGATCGGCGCCGACCTGGCCGCCAACTCGCCGACCGACGCCGCCTACGGGCGGGCCCTGCAGCTGCGCATCGACCAGATCAACGCGTCCGGCGTGCTGGCCAACCGCCGGCTGCGGCTGTCCGTCCTCGACAACCGGTCCGACCCCACCGTCTCGCTGCGCAACATCAGCGCGTTCGCCGACAACCCGGCGGTCGCAGCGGTGGTGTCCGGCTACTGCAGCGCGTGCATCTCCAACGCGTACAAGACCATCAATGAGAAGAAGGTGCCGACCATCGCGCTGGCCCCGGCCAACCAGGTCGCCCAGCCGGTGCAGGACCGCAAGTTCATCTTCAAGCTCGGCCCGAACTCGGGCGACAGCGCGGCCGCCCTGGCCGGCGCGCTGAAGGCCGACCGGGTCTCGGCCAAGGCCTTCGTCAAGCGGGTCGGCGTCCTCTCCACCGACGACGACTACGGCACCGGCGCCAAGGCGGCGTTCACCAGCGAGGCGGCCAAGGCCGGTCTGCAGATCCCCAGCTCGGTCACGGTCAAGGCGTCCGCCACCGACATCACCCAGGCGGTCGGGACGCTGGCCGACAGCGAACCGGACGCGCTGGTCTTCCTGATCGGCCCGGATCAGGCCGCGCTCGCCGCGACCAGCGCCAAGGCGGCCGGCTTCACCGGGAAGATCTACTACGACGCGGCCGCGGCCGGTGACCTGTTCATCCCCCAGGACGCGGAGGCCGCGTCCGAGGGCGCCAAGATGGTGTTCACCCAGACGCTGGCCATCGACGACGTCATCGCCACCACTCCGGCCAAGGCGGCCCGCAAGCAGTGGTTCCGCGACTACACCTCGCGCTACGGCACCTACAACGGGGTCGCCGCGCTGGCCGCCGACGCCGTCAACGTGCTGGCCGACGCGATCGCCCGCAACGGCACCGACCGGGTGGCGATCCGCGACGCGGTCGAGACGGCCCAGCTCGACGGCATCTCCGGGGCGATCCGGCTCACCCCGGACAACCACTCCGGACTGATGCCGCAGGCGCTCACGCTCCTGGTGGCGCGCAGCGGCCGCTGGCGGCTGGCCAGCTGATGCCGGCCGGGGCGCGACGATGATCCGGCTGTCCGGTGTGTCCCGGACCTTCACCACCAAGTCCGGCACCGTCGAAGCGCTCCGCGACATCACCCTCCAGGTCGGCGACGGCGAGTTCGTCGCCGTCCTCGGCCGCTCCGGCTGCGGCAAGTCCACCATGCTGCGGATCATCGCCGGACTGCTGCCGGCCACCGGCGGCGCGGTGACGATCGGCGAGGAGGCGGTCCGGCGGCCGCGGCGCGACGTCGCGATGATGTTCCAGCGGCCGGCGCTGCTGCCGTGGAGCACCGTGCTCGACAACGTGCTCCTGCCGGTGAAGATCTTCGGCCGGCGCGTGGCCGAGCACCGTCCCCGGGCGTTCGAGCTGCTGGAACTCACCGGTCTGTCCGGATTCGAGCGCAGGATGCCGCACGAGCTCTCCGGCGGCATGCAGCAGCGGGTCGCGCTGTGCCGGTCGCTGATCACCGACCCCAAGGTGATGCTGATGGACGAGCCGTTCTCGGCCCTGGACGCCCTGACCCGTGAGGAACTCGCCGGCGAGCTGCAGAAACTGCACATGGACAACCACGCCACCACGGTTTTCGTCACACACTCGATCGACGAGGCGGTGCTGCTGGCCGACCGGGTCGTGGTGCTCAGCCCGCGCCCCGGCCGGATCCGCGAGATCCTCGAGATCAAGATCCCCAGGCCACGTACGCTCGGCCGCACCACCCACCTCGAAGAGGTCGCACGGTGTAGTGCTGACCTGCACGAACTGTTGATGTCGTGAAGGCTTACCGAATCCTTAAGTAGCCACCCTCAACTGGCGATCGACGGGGCCCATTCCGTACCGTGCCCGCATGGCATTTCGGACCTGGGCCAAGCTGCTCGGCACGACCCTGGGTGTGGCCGCCCTGGCCGGTGCCAGTCAGCTCGGCCTGGCCTACGGCCTGGGCATCCTGCGCCTGACCAGGGTGGTCGAGCAGGCCGCCCGCGACCAGTGGACCGCCCAGCTCGCCTGGGTGGCGTGGTTCGCCATGTCCGCCGCGGTGCTCGGCGGGCTGGCCGGCCGCTGGCTACGGGACCGCTGGCGGGCGCCGTCGACCCCCGGCACGTTCGTCGCGCTGGCCCTGGCCGCGGGTCTCGGTGCGGCGCTGGTCGTGCCGCTGACCATGCAGCCGGCCCGCACGGCGCGGGTCGACGGGGTGCATCCGGTCTTCGTGATCGGCATCTGCGCCGGGATAGGCGCGGCGATCGGGGTGTTCGCCGCGTACGCCGCGCTGACCCAGCTGATCGCCCGCCGCAGCCTGACCGTGATCGGAATCGCGGTCTGGGTGCTGGCCCTGCTCTCGGTGGCGCCGTCGCTGGCCCCCGACGATCCGCTTCCGGCCGTCCGCCTCGGCGTCTTCGACGCCGGCTATCTCTCGCCGGGGCTGACGCAACGGACCGCGCTCTTCACGATGCCGGCTCTGGCCCTGGTCACCGGGGCGATCCTGGGGTACGCGGCCCGCCGCCGCGAGCTGCCGTTGCTGACCATCGCCCTGGCCGGCCTGCCGGGTCCCGCGCTGCTCACCCTCTCGTACCTCATCGCCGGCCCCGGGTCGGGCGCCGACCGCTACCAGGTGGTGCCGTACTGGGCGGCGATGACGGCCACCGGCGCCGGGGTGCTCGGGTCGGTGCTGGCGGCGGTCATCCGCCGCGCCCCGGAGGATGCCGACGACGAGACCGGCCCGGCCGCCACATCCGGGCCGGGCCGCCGATCGGCCGATTTCGATCAGGACGGACCCGGCTCGGACCACCGGCCCGGCGATTACACCGACACCGAGCCGACCGCGGACCTCGGCCTGGGCCGGCACTCCGGTGCGGACGATCAGGAGACCACCGCGCCGATCCCGGTTCAGCCGCGGCCCGCCGACGGACCGCCGGCCGAAGACGTGTCGGCCCGCCCGGCTCGCCGCGGCCGCTCGCCCGGCCGGGCCGCCCGGCCGCCCGCCGACGAACCGCGAGACGACCGGGCCGGCCGGCCGGTCGCCGACGAGCCGCGAGATGGGCGGGACGCGCCTCGCGCCGACCAGCCGCGAGGTCGTGGGCGGGCGCGTCGCGGGGAAGCACCGCGCGGAGACGCGCCGACCGACGAGCTGCCGCCCGTCAAGAGCTCACGACGAGGACGACGGCCGGCCCGGGACGCTGCCGGCCCGGGCGGCGACGCGCCCCACGTTGCCGCGCCCGCGTCGCCCGAGATCCCGCCCGAGGCCCCGCGCCCGCAGCGCCGCCCGGTCAACATGGACGCCACCCCCGAGCGGCTGCGGGGTGCTCCGCTCGTACCCGAACCGGAAGCGATCTCAGCGCCACTCCCCCAGCCGGAACCCTCCTCGCCGCCCCTGCCCGTCGTGCCGGTGCCCGAGAAGAAGTCGAAGCGGCAGGCCAAGGAGGACGAGTACGTCGACTGGGTCAGCAAGCTGAGCAACGAGTAACCCATGGCCGAACGTCAATGAAATGACGTGTCGGGGATGTACCGCGAGCCGCCGCCGGCACCGACCATGAGGACATGACCGTAAGCGTGCGTCGTTTCCTCACGTCCATCGCCACCGTCTTCGCCCTGGCCGGGATCGCGCTGGTCGCGCCGGCCATCGTGGCGCCCACCGCGACCCCGGCGGCCGAGGCGACCGTCTACAACTCGTGCACGATCTCCCGGTGCGGCGCCGCCCGGACCGCGCGGAGCGGCTGGTCGGAGCTGGGCTGGCCGACCAACCGCACCTGGTACGCGTGGCCCTACGGCCAGTACAACTTCTCCGGCGGCACCTACCAGAACCGCGAGGGTGAGCTGCCCGCCAACGCGACCTACAACGAGTACGACGTCTACCCGCGAGCTCGTGGCGCGGCCCGGGACGCCTACCGGATCGTGGTGAACCGGTCGACCCGCGAGACCTGGTTCACCCCCGACCACTATGTGACGTTCTACAAGCTCTGAGACGAAGCCGGCGAGATCTGATAGATCGAGGCCCCGGCCGCCCGGAACTCCTCGCTCTTGGCGCGCATCCCCTGCTCGGCGTACTGCTGCAGGTCGTGACTGATCCGCATCGAGCAGAACTTCGGCCCGCACATCGAGCAGAAGTGCGCGGTCTTGGCCGGCGAGGCGGGCAGCGTGGCGTCGTGGTAGCTCCGCGCCGTCTCGGGGTCGAGCGACAGGTTGAACTGGTCCTCCCACCGGAACTCGAAGCGGGCCTTGGACAGCGCGTCGTCCCAGGCCTGCGCCCCTGGATGTCCTTTGGCCAGGTCGGCGGCATGCGCGGCGATCTTGTACGCGATGACGCCGGCCTTGACGTCGTCCCGATCGGGCAGCCCGAGGTGTTCCTTCGGGGTCACGTAGCAGAGCATCGCGGTGCCGAACATGCCGATCATGGCGGCACCGATGGCCGAGGTGATGTGGTCGTACGCCGGCGCCACGTCGGTGGTCAGCGGCCCGAGCGTGTAGAACGGCGCGCCGTCGCACAGTTCCTGCTGCAGGTCCACGTTCTCCTTGATCTTGTGCATGGGCACGTGACCAGGCCCCTCGATCATCACCTGCACGTCCTGCGCCCAGGCGATGTGGGTGAGTTCGCCGAGGGTACGCAACTCGGCGAACTGCGCCTCGTCGTTGGCGTCGGCGATCGAGCCCGGGCGCAGGCCGTCGCCCAGCGAGAAGGTGATGTCGTACCGGGCGAAGATCTCGCACAGCTCGGCGAAGTTCTCGTACAGGAAGCTCTCCCGGTGGTGCGCGAGACACCAGGCCGCCATGATCGACCCGCCGCGCGAGACGATGCCGGTGACCCGCCCGACCGACAGCGGTACGTGGGCCAGCCGCACGCCGGCGTGCACGGTCATGTAGTCGACGCCTTGTTCGGCCTGCTCGACGACCGTGTCCCGGAACATTTCCCAGGTCAGCTTGACCGGGTCGCCGCCGGCCTTCTCCAGGGCCTGGTAGAGCGGCACGGTTCCGATCGGCACGGGCGAGTTGCGCAGGATCGCCTCGCGGGTCTCGTGGATGTGCTTGCCGGTGGACAGGTCCATCACGGTGTCGGCGCCCCAGCGCGTCGCCCAGGTGAGCTTGTCCACCTCTTCGGCCACCGACGAGGTGACCGCCGACGTACCGATGTTGGCGTTGACCTTGACCAGGAACCGCGACCCGATGATCATCGGCTCGCTCTCCGGGTGGTTGACGTTGGCCGGCAGCACCGCGCGCCCGGCGGCGATCTCGTCCCGTACGACCTCGACGTCCATGCCCTCGCGGATGGCCACGAACTCCATCTCGGGCGTCACGATCCCGGCCCGTGCACAGGCCAGCTGGGTGATCTTCGTTTCCCGGGCCGTGATCCACTCCCGGCGCAACGCCGGCAGCCCTTCCGCCGGGTCGCTGCCCGGACCGGATGTGTCGTAGAGCCGTACCGGCGGGTTGTCCCCGCTCAGTTCGATCTCCGCGAACGGCACCCCTTGGTCGTACACCTTCCGTCGCATGTTCCTCCCCTTTCGGTATAAAACGGGCAGCACAAGGCCGCGTTTGTCCGGGATCAGAGCGTGAAAACTCAGACGAAGTGGTTGAGCGGACCCGGCCCCGCGCCGAGCTTCCAGTCCTTCCCGCCACGCAGCGCATTGGTCACATAGGACTTGGCCGCACGCACCGCAACCGGAACGCGGTCACCCAGCGCAAGCCGCACCGCGATGGCCGACGAGAACGTGCACCCCGATCCGTGGTTGTTGGCGGTGTCGACGGCGTCGCCGGGCAGGTGCGTGGTCGTCCCGTCGCAGTGCAGGATGTCGAGCGCGCTCTCGCTGCCGGTCACCACGACCGCGCCGCCCCCGCGCCGGGCCAGTTCCTCGGCCGCGCTTTCGACCTCGGCCACGCTGGTCACCGGTCGCCCACCGAGGAGGGCGCCGGCTTCGTGGCGGTTCGGGGTCAGGACGCGGGGGTACGCCAGCAGAGGTTCCACAGACGCAACCGCCGACAACCGGCTGCCGGAGGTGGCGACCAGCACCGGATCGACGACCAGGTTCGGCAGCCGTGCGGCCCGGGCGGCGATCACCTCGGCCACCGCCCGATCCGGCACCATGCCGACCTTGACCGCCGCCACCTCGAAGTCGTCCAGCACCGCGTCCAGCTGAGCCGCCACCATCGCCGCCGGCACCGCGTGCACCCCGGTGACGCCCAGCGTGTTCTGGGCCGTGATCGCCGTGACCACCGAAACGCCATAGACCCCGAGCGCCGCGAACGTCTTCAGATCAGCCTGAATCCCCGCCCCGCCCCCGGAGTCCGACCCCGCGATCGTCAACACCACCGCCGGCGTCACGCCTCCTCCCCCAGTGATAGCCCCGCGCGGTATTCACGCCCCGCATACCGCCCCGCCCTACGACTGTCCGCGGCGACCACCGCGCCCGCGCCGACCACGGACGCCGGTGGGGCGGTTGGTGCCGGGGAGCAGGCGGCGAGCAGGGACGCGGTCACGGCGGCCGGGTCGCGGGCCGTCATGATCGCGCCCATCACGGCCACGCCGTCCGCCCCCGCGGCCAGACACTCGGCCACCTGGTCCGGGGTGGTCACCCCGCCCAGCGCCAGCCACCGCAGGCCGCCGCCGAGCCGGGCCGCGCCGGACGGGGTCAGCGCCGGACCGTAGCCCGGCTTCGACGCCGTGGCGTACACCGGCGACAGCGTCACAAAGTCCTCACTGGACAGCCGCCGGATCTCGGACAGCGAATGACACGACCGGCCGACCAGCCGGATACCGGGCGCGGGGGCAACCTCGCGGGGCGCCAGCCGCGGACCGGGCGCCGGCAGCAGGTCGCGGGCGGCCAGATGCACGGCGTCACCGCCGAGGGGATCGGGGCCGGCCACGATCAACCGGCCGGGCGGCAGCAAGGCTCGAAGGTCGTCAGCGAGGGCGCGGCGTTCGGCGTACCCCAGATCGCGCTCCCGCAGAACCACCCACCCGGCACCGCCCTCGATCGCGGCCTTGACCACCGATACCAGCGGCCCGGCGGCGGACCGGCGGTCGGTGAGCACGACGAGCCCGGCCGGCGTCACCACGTCGGTTTCCCGGCGTCGGGGGTCGAGGCCACCGCGTGGAAGCGCTGCGGGATCCGCCCGGCGCCGTACGCCAGCCGCCCCGCCTCGACCGCGTGCCGCATCGCCGCCGCCATCCGCGCCGGATGCTCGGCCCGGGTGATCGCGCTGGCGATGAGGACGCCGTCGCAGCCGAGTTCCATCGCCCGCGCCGCGTCCGAGGCCGTGCCGATGCCCGCGTCCAGGATCACCGGCACCGTGACGTTCTGCCGGATCAGCTCGATGTGGTGCGGGTTGGAGATGCCGAGCCCGGAACCGATCGGCGAACCGGCCGGCATCACCGCGGCGCAGCCGGTCGCCTCCAGCCGGCGGGCCAGGATCGGGTCGTCGTTGGTGTACGGCAGCACCGTGAACCCGTCCGCGACCAGTGTCTCGGCCGCCCGCAGCAGTTCCACCGCGTCGGGCAGCAGGGTGCGTTCGTCGCCGATCACCTCGAGCTTGATCAGGTCGGTCTCGAACGCCGACCGGGCCAGCCGCGCCGTCTTGACCGCGTCGGCGGCGGTGTAGCAGCCGGCCGTGTTCGGCAGCACGCGCACCTGGCGGCGGTCGAGCATCGGCAACAGCCCCGGCCCGGCCGCGTCGATCCGGCGCAGCGCCACGGTCACCAGGTCGGTGCCGGACTCCTCGATGGCCGTCTCGAGCTCGACGAGGCTGCGCGCCCCGCCGGTGCCGAGGATCAGCCGGGACGACTTGAAGATCTCCACGTCACCCTCCCTGGGCCGCGGTCAGCACCTCGACCCGGTCGCCGTCGCTCAGCCCGGTGCCGGCCCACTCCGACCGGGGCACGACCTCGCCGTTGAGCGCGACGGCGACGCCCCGTTCGGCCCGGGTGAGCCCGGCCACGAGGCTGGCCACGGTGGCGTCGGGTGGAAAGGTCGCCTGGTCACCGTTCACGAGAATGGTCATGCGAATCTCCCGGGGGCGAAGGGCTCGAGGAGTGGGCCGGCCGTCCCGGTCACGACCAGGTCGGCGATCAGGTCGGCGGTGACCGGCGCGAGGAGTACGCCGTTGCGGTGGTGCCCGGCGGCCACCACGGTGCGGTCGTCCAGGCGGCCGAGCAGCGGCGCGTTGTCCGGTGTGGACGGCCGGTGCCCGGCCAGCGTCTCGGTGATAGCGCAGTCGGCCAGCGCGGGCACCAGGTCGATGGCGGCGCGCAGCAGGTCGAGCACGGCCCCGGCGGTCACCGTGTCGTCGGTGCGTTCGTCCTGGGTGGCGCCGACCACGATCTCCCCGTCGGCCCGCGGCACCAGGTAGACCCGTCGCCCGTCGGCGTACCCGCTGATCACGTGCCGCAGCAGGCCGGGTTCCCCGCGCAGCCGCAGCAGTTCCCCTTTGACCGGCCGCACCGGCAGTCCGGTCAGCGCCGCCGTCCCGGTCCCGGCCGCGACGACGACCTGGTCCGCATCCAGAGAACCAAGATCTTCAACCGTGCCGGGTACGAGCGGAAGCCGTTCCCGCAGCGCGGCGACCACCTTCCGCGGGTCGACCTGCCGGTCGTCGGGCAGGTGACATCCGGCTCGCACCCGCGGCGACAGAGCCGGCTCCAACTCCCGCAACGCACTCGGCCCGAGCCGCCCGCCCCCGCGCCCACCCTCGGGTTCCGCAGCCGGTTGACGATCCCGCTCACGCCCGCCCGCAGGTTCCCCCGCCGGCCGGCGATCCCACTCGCACCCGCCCGCAGGTTCCCCCGCCGGCCGGCGATCCCACTCGCGGCCCGCCTCGGCCGCGTCATCGGCGGTCAGGGCGACCACCAGCGTCCCGCCCTCCGGCACCGGCAGGCCCAGCGATGCGGCGAATCCGGGCCACCGCCGCGCCGACTCCCGCATCAACGCACCGAGCTCACGCGATTCCCACGTCGCCTCGTTCCCCGCAGCCAGCATCCCCGCCGCGACGAACCACGCCCCCGGCACGCCCGCGTCATGGACTTCCACGTCGACCCCGCGCCCGGCGAGTCGCCACGCGATCGACAGGCCGATGATCCCGCCACCGACCACCGCGCACTTCATGACAGCGCCTCGAGGAACTCCCTCGTCGCCCCGACCGGGTCACGTGCGATCGCCCCGACCGCCGCCACCCCGTAGGCGCCCACGGCCAACAGCGACGGCACCCGCGACGGCGTCACCCCCGCGATCGCGATGACCGGGATCGTCGCCGCCTCCGCCACCGCCCCCACCCCCGGCGGCCCGATCGGATCAGGCAGACCGTCCTTGGTGGAGGTGGCGAACGCCGGCCCGACCCCGAAATACGACGCCTCGGGCACCACGGCCGGCGCCCGCAACGTCACCCCGAGCACAGCCGACGGCCCGAGCACCTTACGCGCGGCGGCCGGCGGCAGATCGTCGGCGCCCACGTGCGCGCCGTCCGCGCCCGCCGCCACGGCCACGTCGAGCCGATCGTTGACCAGGCACATCGCCCCGCGTTCGCGGCATCGCGCCAGCGCGGCGACGGTCAACGCGTAGGCATCGCGGTCGGTGAGCGCATCGTCGACGCGGACCTGGATCGCCACCCGCGGCGACACCGACAACACAGCTTCGACAACGGGCAACGACGCGGTCACCACGTGCAGCCGGGGAAAGATAGGCTCCACCATCGCTCCTCCCTGCGCCGGCATGATCCGGATCAGGTTCGACGGTCGGGGGCCGCGTCAGCCCCCCTCTCAGCCCGGTGCACCGGACTCCCGTGGGGTTGGTTCTCCTCGGACCATAACCCCCTGGAACGACAATGGCTAGGGTCTGGCTGGTGGATCAGTCAGGGCCGCTCCACCAGCCAGACCCCAGGAACAGCGGTCAGCCGCGCGCGGCCTCGAACCCGTCCAGAGCCGCGCCGAGCTGCGCGAACTTCTGCGTGTACTCGACCGGAACGGTGCCCGGCGGGGTCGCCGGACGGCCCGGGTCCTGGTACTGGTCGCCCAGGTTGGAGAAGACCGCGATGATGTAGTGCCGCTCGGCCTTGCCGGGCAGCGACTTCACGATGCCCGCGTCCGAGCCGGTGTTGTTCACCCATCCCGGCTTGTGCGCGAAGGTCACCTCGGCCGCCTCGTTGCACGGCCGTACGTCCTGCCCGAAGGCCGAACCGGCCACCGTGACCTTGCCGTCCGGGCCGATCCACCGGTCGGCGACCCGCTGCGGGATGCCCGCCGCCGGGTAGTCCCGCCCGCAGTAGTTCGGCGTCGACAGCATCCAGTTCCAGCCCTGGTCACCGAGCTCGCGGAGGAACAGTTCGCGCGACGCGTCGGACAGCACGTCGCGGGTCACCGGCATACCGGCCGGGGTGGTCCACAGCGTGCCCGGCCCGCCGTTGACGATGGCCAGCAGCTTCGCCGTGTCCAGCGAGCTCATCGTGACCGGGTTGCCCCACCGCCCACCGTTGACCGGGTTGGTGTTCTTGAGCTGCAACGTCTCCAGGCCGAGGTCCTGGAACGACTGGTTGAGGCCGGCGACCGCGTTGTGGTCCCACAGCATCTTGATCAGGGCGCAGCTGGCGGCGTTGGACGACTCGGTCAGCGACTTGTCGAGGTAGTCGCGGATCGTGCCGCGGCTGGCCGGCCCGCACAGCGAGCTGATCGTGGCCGGCTCGTAGGCGTACGTGTCGTCCAGCGCGATCGTGCCCTGGTCAACCAGCCGCAGCACACCGAAGCCGACCATCAGCTTGAGCACCGAGGCCGGGTATGGCGACATGAAGTCCAGCGGCGCGTTCTCCCGCCCCGGCACCACGTCGATCGTCCCCTGCGCGTGGTTCGCGTACCAACCAGCGTCGTCCCACTGCCGCCACCGCACGGCAGTCGTGTGCTGGTTGTCGTCGACCGGCACGATCACGCCGTTCGGGTACTGCGGGCTCATCAGCACCGTGGCCGAGCCCGTGATCCGGCCGTCACCGTCCAGTTCGAGGACCGTGGCGTCGATCTGCGGCTGCTGTGAGATCGGCTGCGGATCGGCCAGGGCCTTGACCCGTGGCGCCGCTTCCTTGTCGAGCGAGGCGACGGAGCGGGCCGGCGGCGCGAGGTCGAGCACCTCCTGAAAGGCCAGCCCGTCCATGGTCGAGCGGAGGAAATCGTCGAGCGGCGGCGCCGATGCCCTCGCGCCGGCCCCGGTGGTCATCGGGCCGGCCAGGAGGCCGGCGACGACGACCGCGATGAGTCTTCTGGTACGCAATGTCGAGCTCCGTCCACTAAGGAGATCCTTGCGGACGAAAACCTAACGTACATCCCACACCGGGTGGGGGGTCTCGACCACCTCGCCGTCCGCCCGGAACAGCACGAAGCGATCGAATCCCCTGGTGAACCACCGATCGTGGGTAACCGCGACAACTGTTCCCTCGAATGCCGAAAGCCCCTCCTCGAGCGCCTCGGCCGACGCCATGTCCAGGTTGTCGGTCGGCTCGTCGAGCAGCAGCACCGTGGCACCGGAGAGTTCCAGCAGAAGCACCAGGAACCGCGCCTGCTGCCCGCCGGACAGCGTCCCGAACCGCTGGTCGCCCTGGCCGGCCAGCTCGTACCGGTTGAGTGCCTTCATCGCGCCGGCCCGGTCCTTCCCGGGACGGTGGTCGTCGCCGCGCCAGAGGATCTCGACCAGCGTGCGGTCCACCAGCTCGGGCCGGTCGTGGGTCTGCGAGAAGTGGCCGGGCCGCACCCGGGCGCCGAGCCGGGCCACCCCCTCGTGCGCGACGTGCGCGAGCGGCGCCCCGTCGACCGGTTTGTTCTCGACGTCCGGCGATGTGCCGCCGGCCGCGAGCAGGCGCAGGAAATGCGACTTGCCGGTGCCGTTGGCGCCCAGCACCGCGACCCGGTCGCCATACCAGATCTCCAGGTCGAACGGGAACGTCAGGTTTTCCAGCTCGAGGTTTTCGCAGATCACGGCCCGTTTCCCGGTACGCCCACCGCGCAGGTTCATGCGCAGCGACTGCTCCTTGGGCGGCAGCGGTGGCGGTCCCGCCTCCTCGAACTTCCGCAGGCGGGTCTGCGCCGACTGGTAACGCGACGCCATGTCCGAGTTGTAGGCGGCCTTCTGCTTGTACATGAACATCAGCTCGCGCAGCTTTTCGCGCTCCTCATCCCAGCGTTTGCGCACCTCGATCAGCCGGTCGTGCCGGTTGGCCCGGGCCTGATGCCACGACTCGAAACCGCCCGGATGCGTCCACGCGCTGCCGCCCTCGACCGCGACGACCCGGTCGGCGGTCTGCGCCAGCAGCTCCCGGTCGTGCGAGACGAACAGCACCGACTTGGGCGACTCCCCGAGCCGCGCCTCCAGCCACCGCTTGCCCGGCACGTCGAGGAAGTTGTCCGGTTCGTCGAGCAGCAGCACCTCGTCGCGGCCACGGAGCAGCAGGTCGAGGGCGAAGCGTTTCTGCTGGCCGCCAGAGAGAGTGCGGACGGGGCGGGTGCGGACCTGGTCCCACGGCTTGTCGAGGATCGCCACCGCGACGGTGTCGAAGAGCACCTCGGCGTCGTACCCGCCGGCCTCACCCCAATGCGACAGAGCATTGGCGTACGCGATCTGCGACTTCTCCGACTCGCCGAGCCCCGCCGCGGCCTTGGCCAGCCGCTCCCCGGCCTCGCGCAGAGCCGGCTCGACCAGCGACAACGCCAGGTCCTCGAGGGTCCGGTCGTCGCCGATCATGCCGATGAACTGGCGCATCACGCCCAGCCCACCCGACCGCGCGACGGTGCCGGTCTGCGGCGGCAGGTCGCCGGCCACCATCCGGAGCAACGTGGTCTTGCCGGCGCCGTTGGGCCCGACCAGCGCGACCTTGGCGCCCTCGCCGACCCGGAACGACACCTCGGCGAACAGCTCGCGCCCATCCGGCAGCACGAAGCCCACCCCGGCGACATCCACGTAACCCATGCTCGGCATCCTCCCTGGCCGCCAGGGGTCTGGTCAGTCGGTTTTCCGGGTCACTCGCAGCACCCGGAACCCTTTCTGGCTGGCCTTTCGCTCGACCGCCCAGCCGCCGTCGACCAGCCAGGTGTGCAGCGAATCACCGCCCAGGTGCCGGTTGATCACCAGCCAGGCGACGCCGTCCGGGGCCAGCCGCGGCAGCCAACGCTCCATGATCGCGTGCAATTCGGACTTGCCGGCGTGGGTCGGCGGGTTGCTCCAGATCTGCGCGAACGTCACGTCACCGGGCACGTCGTCCGGCCCCGCGACCGTGATCGGCAACTCCAGCCGCTCGGCGTTCGCACTGGTCAGCTCGCGGGCGCGGGCGTTGACGTCGACCGCGTAGACCGCCGCCGCCGGCGCCTCGGTGGCCAGCACGCACGCGATCGGCCCCCAGCCGCACCCCAGGTCGAGGAGCGCGCCGGTGGTCGCGGCGGTGGGCAGCGCACCCTTTTTGAGGAGTACGGAGGTGCCGCCGTCGAGCCGCCCGTTGGAGAACACCCCGCCGGCCGAGGCGAGGCGATAGTCACGCCCGTTGATCGCGAACGTGACCTCGGCCGGGCGGCCCGGCGTGCTCGGATCGGCGCTGAAATAGTGCTCGGTACTCACGCCATGAATCATCCTCCGGGCAACGAGTTCACGCTGGCCGGGGTGCCGCACAGCCAGTGCGTTCGTCGATTTCGGCCCGCTTCTATCTTCAGCCGCATGCTGCATGCATCAGCGTCTCGCGCCGCCCACCGCCGGATGGCCGCCCCCGGCGGTCTGACCGTGCTGGTCCGCTCGGTGGTCGCGCCGACGCCGGGCCTGCACCGCCAGCCCCCCGCGCACCCCCGGCGCCAGCTGCTGTCCCGTCTCCGCCGCCGGCCACCAGCACACCCTCACGCCCAGCCTCCCGCCCGGGCCCACGCCCAGCCACCCGCGCGCGCACAGGCCCAGCCACCAGCACAACCTCCAGCCCGAGCCCTGGCCCCGTCGCGCGACCGACCTCAGGCCCAACCGCCGGCACACGCACAGGCCCAGCCACCCGCGCGGGCGTGGAGGCTGCGTGAGCCACAACGGGCGATGCACCTGATGATGACCGGCCTCGGCGCCCTGATCATGGTCAGCCTGGTCGGGCTGAGCGCCTTCCTGGTCATCGCCGACGAGCGACGCGGCCTGGGCGCCCCGGACAACGGCACGATGGCGGCCGAGTCCCCGTACGCGATCAGCTCCCGCCACCTGGATCCCGAACCGCTCAGCCTGACCGAGGTCTTCTCCGGCGCCGAGGTGCGGCTGAGGTCGGGCGACGCCCCCTACCGGGTGACGCTGACCCACATCGACAACGTGTGCGAAACCGCGTCCACCGGTGCGATCGGCCCGCTGCTCCGCCAGGCCGGCTGTTCCCAGGTGATCCGCGCGTCGATGACCGCCCCCTACGGCAACTATCAGGTCACCGCCGGCGTCTTCAACCTGACCGACGCACCGGCGGCCGCCCGCGTCGGCGACCGGATCCGCCCACTGGTCGAGTTGGGCAGCGGCAGCTTCGCCGCGATGGCCGCCGGCGCCGCCCCCGGCAGCGACCCGATGGCCCGCCCCGGCTCCCAGGTCGGCTGGCACGACCGCGGCCACTACCTGGTCTACTGCGTGATCTCCCGCCCCGACACGATCCCGATCGCCGCCGATGACCCGTACGCCCGCCAGATCACCGCCGACCTCCTGGACACCTACCTGTCCGGCGAGGTGATCGGCGCTCGCGCCCTCAACCTCTAACCCCAGTGGTCGCCAAGAGCGCCACCGCCACCCCGAACACCGCCCAGCCCTACCACCCCCACCCCCAGTGGTAGCTAAGAGCGCTATCGCGGACCTGAACACCGCCCAGCCCTACCCACCCCCACCCCCAGTGGTTGCCAAGAGCGCCACCGCGGACCTGGACACCCGCCCGGGGCTACCACCGCCGGACCACGGACCCACCGGGCGACGCGCCGGCCTACCACTCCCAACCCGAGTGGTATGCGGGGCGCTATCGGGGGCTCGGATGGCGCCCGGGGCTACCGCTGAGGGGGTGGGGCGTGCGGAGGCGGCGGGTGGCGTCGGCGCGGGTGGCGTAGTCGGTCTCGCTGGGATAGCCGACAGCCACCAGGGTGAGGCCGTGAGCGGGAGCCACGGTCACCGCGCTCGACCGCTCGCGCAACGTCAGCAGGGAGCCCGGCCAGGACGGTTCGCGCCGCCCGTCACCCACGCTCAGCATCGCGCCGACCAGGCTGCGCACCATCGCCTGACAGAACGCGTCGGCCTGCACGGTGGCCACGGCCACCCCGTCCGCGGCCCGGTGCCAGTCCAGGTGGGTGATCGCGCGGATGGTGGTCGCGTTGTCCTTGCGTTTGCAGTACGCGGCGAAGTCGTGCTCCCCCAGCAGCCCGGCCGCCGCTGCCCGCAGCCGGTCCAGGTCGAGCCGCCGCACCCAGGCCAGCGTGTCCTTGCGGCGCAACGGTTCGGCGCCCCACACGTTGTCCGCGACCCGGTACTCGTACCGCCGATAGGTGGCCGAGAACCGGGCGTCGAAGGTGGACGGCACCCGCGTCACCGAACGAACCCGCGCATCCGGCGGCATCAGGGCGGCCAGCCGGCGCACCAGCGAGCTCTCCAGCGCCGCGTACACCGGCGTGGGCAGGTCGATGTGGCACACCTGGCCCGAGGCGTGCACCCCGGCATCGGTGCGCCCGGCGACGGTCAGCCCCAGCGGCACCGGGCCGACCAGCGTCTCCAGCGCGGCGACGAGGACACCGGCCACGGTCCGCTGCGACGGTTGGGCCGCCCACCCCGAGAAGTCGGTGCCGTCGTACGACACGTCGAGCCGAAGCCGGACCACATCGTCCAGCCCGGATGGTTGAGTTACGGCCTCGACCACGACGAACCTCTCCCACTGAGCCGGTGCACGACGACGAACGCGCGTACCCACCAAAGAAGTAAGCCCGGCACCCCACGAAGAGGTACCGGGCTCACCAGAAGCGGTCTTACTTGGTGTCTTCGCCCTCGGCCTGGTCGCCGGGGCCCTCGGCACCCTTGTCGCCGGACGCGTTCACCGGCGGCTCGGAGTCCTGGTCGTCGGACGAAGCGGCGGGCACCTCGTCCTCGCGGGCCAGGGCCTCGACCTTGTCCTGCTGGGCGGCCTTGCGCGCGGCCGTCTTCTTGGCCGGCGCGGTGGTCGCGGCGACCTCGAGCTCCTCGACCAGCTCGATGACGGCCATCGGAGCGGCGTCACCCTTGCGGATGCCGGTCTTGGTGATGCGCGTGTAGCCACCCGGCCGGTTGGTGTACCGCGGAGCGATCTGCTCGAACAGCGAGTAGACGACGTCCTTGTCCTTCACGACGGTCAGGACGCGACGGCGGGCGTGCAGGTCGCCGCGCTTGGCCTTCGTGATGAGCTGCTCGGCCAGCGGACGCAGCCGCCGGGCCTTCGTCTCGGTGGTCTTGATCTTCCCGTGCCGGAAGAGCTCCGTGGCCAGGTTGGCCAGCATGCGCTTCTCGTGCGCCGGGCTGCCGCCGAGGCGGGCACCCTTGGTAGGCGTGGGCATTTCAGATGCTCCTTGGTAAGTGCCGGGCAGCCGGGATTAGAGCTGCTCGGTCTCGCGGTAGTCGTCGGTGTCGTAGTCCACGTCGCCGAACGAGTCCACGACGTGCGCGGGGTCGAAGGACGGCGCGCTGTCCTTGAGGCCCAGGCCCATACCGGCGAGCTTCATCTTGACCTCGTCGATGCTCTTCTGACCGAAATTCCTTATATCCAGAAGGTCGGCCTCCGTACGCCCTATCAACTCGCCCACCGTGTTGATGCCCTCACGCTTGAGGCAGTTGTACGACCGGACGGTGAGGTCCAGCTCCTCGATCGGGAGAGCCAGATCGGCGGCCAGCTGGGCGTCCTGCGGCGACGGGCCGATGTCGATGCCCTCGGCGGTCTCGTCCAGCTCGCGGCACAGGCCGAACAGCTCGACCAGGGTGGAGCCGGCTGACGCGAGCGCGGTCCGCGGCGAGATCGACGCCTTCGACTCGACGTCGATGATCAGGCGGTCGAAGTCGGTACGCTGCTCGACACGGGTCGCCTCGACGCGGTAGGTCACCTTCATGACCGGCGAGTAGATCGAGTCGACCGGGATCCGGCCGATCTCGGCGCCCGCGTTCTTATTCTGCGCCGCCGTGACGTAGCCACGACCACGCTCGACGGTCAGCTCCATGTCGAGCCGGCCCTTGCTGTTCAGCGTGGCCAGCTTGAGGTCCGGGTTGTGCACCGAGACGCCGGCCGGGGGCTGGATGTCGCCCGCGGTGACGTCGCCGGGGCCCTGCTTGCGCAGGTACATGCTGACCGGCTCGTCGTGCTCGGAGCTGACGGTGAGGTCCTTGACGTTCATGACCAGCTCGACCACGTCCTCCTTGACACCGGGGATCGTGGTGAACTCGTGCAGCACGCCGTCGATCTTGATGCTGGTCACGGCCGCGCCCGGAATGGACGACAGCAGGGTGCGACGCAGCGAGTTGCCGAGGGTGTAGCCGAAGCCCGGCTCCAGCGGCTCGATGGTGAACCGGGAACGGGTCTCGCTGAGCGACTCTTCCGAGAGGCTCGGGCGCTGGCTGATGAGCACGTGTTTCTTCCTTCTGCCAGGGCATCCGCTATATGACGCCCGTCTTTTCCGGCGCCCTCACGTGAGGGCGCCGGACCAATCGTTACTTCGAGTAGAGCTCGACGATCAGCTGCTCCTGGACCTGCGTGTCGATGACACCGCGGGACGGGAGCGTGTGAACGAGGATCTTCATCTCGCTCGGGATCGGCTCGAGCCAGGCCGGAACCGGCTTGGACCCGGCCTGGGCCTGCGCGACGACGAACGGGGTCATCTCCCGGGACTTCTCCCGGACCTGCACGATGTCGTGCTCCTTGACCCGGTACGACGGGATGTCGACCTTCTTGCCGTTGACCAGCATGTGGCCGTGCTTGACCAGCTGCCGGGCCATGTCCCGGGAGGCGGCGTAGCCGGCCCGGTAGACGACGTTGTCCAGACGCGACTCGAGGATCTGCAGCAGCACCTCACCGGTCTTGCCGGGCTTGGTGACAGCCTCCTCGTAGTAACCGTGGAACTGCTTCTCCAGCACGCCGTAGGTGCGGCGGGCCTTCTGCTTCTCACGGTGCTGGAGCAGGTACTCGGTCTCCTTCGTACGACCACGGCCGTGCTGGCCGGGCGGGAAGGGACGCGACTCGAACGGGCACTTCGGCCCGTCGCACTTGCTGCCCTTGAGGAACAGCTTCATCTTCTCGCGGCGGCAGCGCTTGCAGTCCGCACCTGTGTAACGAGCCATCTTCTCTCTCTATCCCTCAGACCCGGCGACGCTTCGGCGGACGGCAACCGTTGTGCGGCTGCGGCGTGACGTCGGCGATCTGACCGACCTCGAGGCCGGCGGCCTGCAGCGAACGGATGGCGGTCTCCCGGCCGGAGCCGGGTCCCTTGACGAACACGTCGACCTTGCGCATGCCGTGCTCCATGGCACGACGGGCGGCGGCCTCCGCGGCGAGCTGCGCCGCGAACGGGGTCGACTTGCGGGAGCCCTTGAAGCCCACCTGGCCCGAGGAGGCCCAGGAGATGACGGCACCGGTCGGGTCGGTGATCGACACGATGGTGTTGTTGAAGGTGCTCTTGATGTGCGCCTGCCCGTGGGCGACGTTCTTGCGTTCCTTGCGCCGGACCTTCTTGACTGCGGCCCCAGCGCGTGCCTTCGGTGGCATAAGTCTTCTGCGCTCCTACTGAGTACTGGGAGATGGGCCGGGCCGCACGGACCGCGCCCCATCATTCCGTTTAAGGCCTTACTTCCGACCGGGCTTCTTCTTACCGGCGACCGTGCGCTTCGGACCCTTGCGGGTACGAGCGTTCGTCCGCGTGCGCTGACCCCGCACGGGGAGCCCACGACGGTGGCGGATGCCGGCGTAGCAGCCGATCTCGACCTTGCGACGGATGTCCGCGGCGACCTCGCGGCGCAGGTCACCTTCTACCTTGAAATTGGCCTCGATGTAGTCGCGGAGCTGGACCAGCTCCTCGTCCGTGAGGTCCTTTGCGCGCTTGTCCAGGTCGATGCCGGTCGCGGTCAGGGCCTCGACCGAGCGGGTCCGGCCGACCCCGAAGATGTAGGTGAGCGCGATCTCCATGCGCTTTTCGCGCGGCAGATCGACGCCGACGAGTCTTGCCATGTGCGGGCGAACTCCTCAGATGTCTCGGAGGTCTGTGCCCGATCCGTCCCGCCTGCCCGGGCGGGCCCCGGCCTCCGACCGGGGGTGTAGCCACACGTCAGCACCCGTTGGGTGAGTTGACCGCGGCTGGAACGAGCTTGTTCAGGGTGGGCGTCAGCCCTGGCGCTGCTTGTGACGCGGGTCGTCGCAGATGACCATGACCCGGCCGTGCCGTCGGATAACCCGGCACTTGTTGCAGATCCGCTTGACGCTCGGCTTGACCTTCACGGTTTGCCTTGTCCTTCAGACGGGTTGAGTCACTTGTAGCGGTAGACGATGCGCCCACGGGTCAGGTCGTACGGCGAGAGCTCGACGACGACCCTGTCCTCGGGAAGGATGCGAATGTAGTGCTGCCGCATCTTGCCGGAGATGTGTGCCAGTACCTTGTGACCATTCGCCAGCTCGACGCGAAACATCGCGTTGGGCAGGGGCTCGATCACTCGGCCCTCGATCTCGATGGCTCCGTCTTTCTTTGGCATGTCCTCCGCTACCTGACATCAGATTTCCTGGACTAGCTCGCACCGCCACCCGACCCGAGGTCGGCCCAGCCGCGGCTCCCGCTTTCCTCGAAGCGCTGAGGACATGCAAGAGTGGACGCTGCGCGCCAGCTAGCCAGTGTACGCGCGCCCTTGCATCGACACCAAACCGAGGTCCCCCACACCCGGGGTCGGGTGTGTCGCCCGTTCGGAAAGCCGACAAAAGGGATCGACCTCAGTCCTCCGACGGGCGGCCTTCGAGTTCCTTGCGACGCCGCTTGCGCTCCTTCTTGAGCTTCTTGCGCTCGCCGGCCTCATGCCACTTCCGCGGCTCGTCGGAGGCCAGGCCGGAGACCGTCCGCCAGACCAGCAGGGCACCCCACGGGCCGGCCACCCAGATCGGCCAGAAGAAGCCCAGGTCGCCGCCGATCCCGGTGGTCAGCCAGATCGCCACACAGATGGCGACGGCCGTCACGTATTCGTCCCAGACGTGCACCAGCCAGCGGCCGGTCAGATTGGTGCCGGGCGCGGGCGCCGCCGGAGTGACCGGCACGGCGGGCAGGTCGGTGGTGACGCGCTCGAGCTCGCCGTAGGTCTTGGCGGCATAGGTCTGCCGCAGGCGGTCGTCGTACTCGGAGAGGTCGAGGCGGCCGTCGTCGAGCGCCACACGGAGGCGCTCGGCCACCTGCTGACGGTCCGCGTCGCCGGCACGCATCTCGTCGGAGGCCATACGAACCATTCTGTCAGGGCGTGTCAGCGCCTTCTGCCCCGTCGATCTCGGCGGCCGCTCGCATTGCCGACAATGCCGAAGATCAGCGGGATGAGCATCCAGACCGGCCAGAAGTAGATGAAGTGGCCGCTGGACAGACTGGTGATAGCCCAGATAACTACGCACACCGCGACCACGCCGGCGTAGCCCTTGACCCAGGTGGCGCCGCCGCGACCCGGATCGGCCGACTCGGCCACCGGGGCCGAGGTCGCCGGCTGGATCCGGCTCCGCGCCGGCGGGACGGTGCCGGGCAGGTCGGCGGTCAGGCCGTCGAGGTCGGCGTACGTCTTGGCCGCGAACGCCCGCTGCAGGCGTTCGTCGTACTCGTGCAGATCGAGCCGGCCGTCATCCAATGCTTGCTTGAGCCGCGCCGCCGTCGCCTCACGATCGCCGTCGCCGGCCCGCATCTCCGCCCGATCCATACCCGCCAGCATGCGCCAGGCGCTGCCGATCGGCCAGGGCTAGACGGTGGCGGGCTGGCGCCCGGTCACGAGCTCGCCGAGGCGGGCGCGGCCGCCGTCGACAGCGGTGGTCACCCAGACGCCGTCGTCGCACAGGGCCATCGTGTGCTCGACGTGCGCGGCCATCGAGCGGTCGCGGGTCACCACGGTCCAGCCGTCGGCCAGCTCGGCCGTACGCGGTGAACCCATCGTGATCATCGGCTCGATGGCGAGGGCCATGCCGACCACCAGCTGCGGGCCCTTGCCCGGCTTGCCGTGGTTGAGCACGTGCGGGTCCATGTGCATCTCGGTGCCGATGCCGTGGCCGCCGTAGCCGTCGACGATGCCGTACCGACCGGCCTTTCTGACCGTCTTTTCCACATTGAAGGAGATGTCGGTCAGCCGGCCCCGGCCGTTGGCCACCCCGCGCGCGGCGGCGGCGATGCCGGCCCACATCGCGTCCTCGGCCACCTCGGCCATCTTGAGCAGCTTGGGGTCGGTCTCGCCGACGCCCACGGTGATGGCCGAGTCGCCGTGCCAGCCGTGCAGGATCGCGCCGCAGTCCAGCGACAGCAGGTCACCCTCGCGCAGCACCTGCTGGGCGGACGGGATGCCGTGCACCACCTGCTCGTTGACCGACGCGCAGATCGAGGCCGGGAAGCCCTGGTAGCCCTTGAACGACGGGATCGCCCCGGCGTCACGGATCACCTGCTCGGCGATGGCGTCGAGGTCGGCCGTGGACACGCCCGGTGCCACCGCCTCGCGCATCGCGTCCAGCGCGGCGGCGACCACCAGGCCGGCGCCGCGCATCAGCTCGATCTGCTCGGGCGTCTTCAGCTGGATGTCCAGCTGCTGGCGGGGCATTGCTCAGCCTCCGTACGAACGCAGCGCCTCGATGGCGCGCACCGTGACATCTTCCACCGGCCCGGTGGCGTCGATGCCGACCAGCTTGCCCTGCGCCCCGTAGAAGTCGACCAGCGGCGCGGTCTTGTCGGTGTACTCGACCAGGCGCGCGGCGATCGTGTCGGCCTTGTCGTCGTCCCGCTGGAACAGCTCCGACCCGCACCGGTCGCAGATGTTCTCTTTGCTGGTCGGGTCGAACTCGACGTGCCAGATCTTCCCGCAGCCCCGGCAGGTACGCCGGCCGGACAGCCGCCGGATCACTTCGTCGTCGTCGACCACGAGTTCCATCACCAGGTCGAGCGCGGTGCCCAGGTCGGCCAGGAGTTTGTCCAGGGCCGACGCCTGCGGCACCGTGCGCGGGAACCCGTCGAGCAGGAAGCCGTCGCCCGCGTCGGGCTCGGCCAGGCGGTCGCGGACCATGTTGATGGTCACCTCGTCGGGAACGAGGTGACCCGCGTCCATGTAGCGCTTGGCCTCGACGCCCAGCGGCGTGCCCTGAGAGACGTTGGCCCGGAAGATGTCCCCGGTCGAGATCTTCGGTACGGCGAGATGGGCAGCGATGAACTCAGCCTGGGTCCCCTTGCCGGCCCCCGGAGGGCCCACCAGTACCAGCCGCACCTACATCGCCTCGCTTCGGTGAGAACCGACCGACCACGCGAGAGCCCCCCGGCTCCGCGCCCCCACTACCGGAGGAACCCTTCGTAGTTTCGCTGCATCAGCTGGCTCTCGATCTGCTTCACCGTCTCCAGACCCACACCAACCATGATCAGCACCGCGGTACCGCCGAACGGGAAGTTCTGGTACTGCGACTGATTGAGCCAGATGAAGAAGAAGTTCGGCAGGACCGAGATCAGACCCAGGTACAGGGCGCCCGGGAGCGTGATCCGGCTGAGGATGAAGTCCAGGTAGTCGGCGGTCGGCTTACCCGGGCGGATACCCGGAACGAATCCACCGTACTTCTTCATGTTCTCCGCGACCTCGGTCGGGTTGAACGTGATCGACACGTAGAAGTACGTGAAGAAGATGATCATGAGGAAGTAGACGGCGATGTACAGGTAGCTCGTCGGGTCGGCCAGCCAGTTCTGGATCCACTGCTGGTAGCCCTTGAGGTTGTTCGGGTCGAAGAACTGCAGGTACAGCTGCGGCAGGTAGAGCAGCGACGAAGCGAAGATCACCGGGACCACACCGGCCTGGTTGACCTTGAGCGGGATGTAGGTCGAGGTGCCGCCGTACATCCGGCGGCCGATCATCCGCTTCGCGTACTGCACCGGGATGCGGCGCTGAGCCTGCTCGATGAAGACAACCGCGGTGATGACCAGCAGCACCAGAGCGATCACGAGCCAGAACTTGCCCCAGCCGTTGCTCTCCTTGATCGTCCAGCCCTCACCGGGGAGGCGGGCGGCGATCGAGGTGAAGATCAGGACGGACATGCCGTTGCCGACGCCGCGGTCGGTGATCAGCTCACCGAGCCACATGACCACACCGGTACCGGCGGTCATGGTCAGCACCAGGACGCTCAGCGTCAGCCAGGTCGGAATGCCGGTGTTCTCGGGGATGATCTGGAAGTTCGCCTGGTCCTGAGGGCACTGGTTGGCGAACAACTGACCGGTCCGTGCGAGCGCCACGAAGGCCGAGGACTGCAGGATCGCCAGGCCCAGCGTGAGGTACCGGGTGTACTGGGTGATCTTGGCCTGGCCGGACTGACCCTCCTTGCGGAGCTGCTCCAGACGCGGGATGACCACGGTCAGCAGCTGCAGGATGATCGATGCGGTGATGTACGGCATGATGCCGAGCGCGAAGATCGACAGCTGGAGCAGCGCGCCACCCGAGAAGAGGTTGAGCAGCGTGAGCACGCCGCCGGCCTCGCCCGACTGGTTCAGCGTGTCGATGCAGTTCCGTACGTTGGTGTACGAGACGCCCGGGCTGGGCAACGTGGCACCGAGCCGGTAGACCGCGATGATCGCTACTGTGAACAGCAGTTTCTTGCGCAGGTCAGGCGTACGGAACGCACTGGAAAAGGCGGAGAGCAACTTCTTCCTCCTGCGCGGATCACCGCCGGGGTGGCGGACGGGGTGGGAGCTTCGGTCCGGACGACCGATGTTGTCAGCTGGGATCGGACTCTAACAGTCGTGCACGCCTGCGGTCAGTCACGGTGGCCTCATCGGCCCCGAGGTGCATCAGACGTCACAAAGGGGATGCTGCCCGGGCGTCCCTTTCGGGCCCCGGGCGAGCACCCCCACAAGCCTCACAGCTCGGTGGTGGACCCGCCGGCGGCTGCGATCTTCTCCTTGGCCGACTCGCTGAAGGCGTGCGCCTTCACGGTCAGCTTGACGCCGTTCAGGTCGCCGGAGCCGAGCACCTTGACCGGCTGGTTCTTGCGAACCGCACCGGCGTCGACGAGCTCGGCCGGGCCGATCTCGCCGCCGTTGGGGAACAGCTCGGCCAGCCGGTCCAGGTTCACGACCTGGAACACGACCTTGTTCAGGGGCTTGTTCTTGAGCCCCTTCATCTTCGGCAGGCGCATGTGGATGGGCATCTGCCCACCCTCGAACGCCGCCGGAGTGTTCTTGCGGGCGCCGGTGCCCTTGGTGCCGCGACCGGCGGTCTTGCCCTTGGAACCCTCACCACGACCCACTCGGGTCTTGGCCGTCTTCGCGCCGGGAGCCGGGCGCAGGTGGTGGACCTTGATCGGCATTACTCGACCTCCTCAACGCTCACCAGGTGGCTCACGGCGAAGATCATGCCCCGAATCTCGGGACGGTCCTCCTTGACCACCACATCGTTGATCCGCTTCAGGCCGAGCGACCGCAGGGAGTCCCGCTGGTTCTGCTTGCGCCCGATCGCGGACCGGGTCTGGGTGACCTTCAAGCGAGCCATCAGTGCACCGCCGCTTCCGCACGCGCCGCCAGCATGGCGGCCGGGGCGACGTCCTCGACCGGCAGACCACGGCGAGCCGCGACCTTCTCCGGCGACTCCAGGCCCTTCAGCGCGGCCACAGTCGCGTGCACGATGTTGATCGGGTTCGACGACCCCAGGCTCTTGCTGAGGATGTCGTGGATACCCGCGCACTCCAGCACGGCACGCACCGGACCACCGGCGATGACGCCGGTACCGGCGGAGGCCGGCTTGAGGAGCACGACACCCGCGGCGGCCTCGCCGGTGATCGGGTGCGGGATCGTCGCACCGATCCGGGGCACCTTGAAGAAGTGCTTCTTGGCCTCCTCGACACCCTTGGCGATGGCCGCGGGCACCTCCTTGGCCTTGCCGTATCCGATCCCGACGGTGCCGTCGCCGTCACCGACGATCACCAGGGCGGTGAAGCTGAAGCGACGACCACCCTTCACGACCTTCGCGACACGGTTGATCGCGACGACCCGCTCGAGGTGCGGAGTCTTCTCGACGGGCGCGTTGCCGCGACCGCCCTCGCGGCGGTTGTCCCGGCGGCCGCCACCTTCGTTGTTGCCGCCGGACCCGCCGCCACGGCGCTGCTGACCAGGCATTGGTATTCCTTCCTAGAACTCGAGTCCGGCTTCGCGGGCGGCGTCCGCCAGAGCGGCGATGCGCCCGGCGTACTTGTTGCCGCCGCGGTCGAAGACGACCTTGGACAGTCCGGCGGCCTTGGCCCGCTCACCGAGGAGCGTGCCGACCTTGGCGGCCAGGGCGCTCTTGTCGCCCTCGGTGCCCCGCAGGGAGGCGTCGAGGGTCGAGGCCGAGGCCAGCGTGTGGCCCTGCAGGTCGTCGATGATCTGCGCGGTGATGTGCCGCGAGGACCGGGTGACGACCAGGCGAGGGCGCTCGGCGGTGCCGCGGACGTTCTTGCGGACCCGGAAGTGCCGGCGCGCCTTCCCGACGACCCGCTTCGCGGCGGGTCCGCCACCGTTGCGGCGCTTGAGGAGCGTGGCGGTCACTTCTTACCTGCCTTTCCAGCCTTACGACGGATGACCTCGCCCTGGTACTTGACGCCCTTGCCCTTGTAAGGCTCCGGCGGGCGGATCTTCCGGATGTTGGCGGCGACCTCGCCGACCAGTTGCTTGTCGATGCCGGCGACCGTGAACTGGGTCGGCCGCTCCACCGAGAAGGTGATGCCGGCCGGCGCCGCCACCGGGACCGGGTGCGAGAAGCCCAGGGCGAACTCGAGGTCCTTGCCCTTGGCGGTCACGCGGTAACCGGTGCCGTTGATCTCCAGCGTCTTCTTGTAGCCCTCGGTGACGCCGACGATCATGTTGGCGACCAGGGTACGCGACAGGCCGTGCAGCTCCTTGGCCCGGCGCTCGTCGTTCGGGCGGTTGACGTGCAGCTCGCTGCCGTCCTTCTCGACCGTGATCGGCTCGGCCACGGTGTGCGAGAGCTCGCCCTTGGGGCCCTTGACCTTGACGGTCTGGCCCGTGATGGTGACGTCGACGCCGGCCGGGACCGGGATCGACTTACGTCCGATTCGCGACATGTCAGAGTTCTCCCGTTACCAGACGTAGGCGAGGACTTCCCCGCCAACGCTCCGCTTGCGGGCCTGCCGGTCGGTCAGCAGTCCCTGGGACGTCGAGATGATCGCGACGCCCAGGCCACCGAGCACCCGGGGGAGCTCGTCGGACTTCGCGTACACCCGCAGGCCGGGCTTCGACACGCGCTTGATGCCGGCGAGGCTGCGCTCGCGGTTCTGGCCGTACTTCAGCTCAACGACCAGACGCTTGCCGACAGCGCCTTCCTCGGGGTCCTCAGCCGTCCAGGCGGCGATGTAGCCCTCGGCCTTGAGGACCTCGGCGATGTGCGCCTTGATCTTCGAGAAGGGCATGGTCACCTTGTCGTGGTACGCCTGGTTAGCGTTACGCAGACGCGTGAGCATGTCTGCGATCGGGTCCGTCATCGTCATGGGTATTCGTCAACCTTTCTCGCCGGGGTTCCCCGGTTGGGACAGGGCCTACGGCGAAGCGGTATTGCTGTTGGTTACCAGGAAGCCTTCGACACGCCCGGGAGCTCGCCGCGGTGCGCCATCTCGCGGATGCACACACGGCAGAGACCGAACTTGCGGTACACCGAGTGCGGCCGGCCGCAACGCTGGCAGCGGGTGTACGCGCGCACAGCGAACTTGGGCTTCGCGGCAGCCTTCAGGATCAGGGCCTTCTTCGCCATGCTCAGTTCTCCTTGAACGGGAAGCCCAGGAGCTTGAGCAGCGCCCGGCCCTCGTCGTCGGTCGTGGCCGTCGTCACCACGGTGATGTCCATGCCGCGGGTCCGGTCGATCTTGTCCTGGTCGATCTCGTGGAACACCGACTGCTCGGTCAGACCGAAGGTGTAGTTGCCGTGACCGTCGAGCTTGCGCCCGTCCAGGCCGCGGAAGTCGCGGATACGGGGCAGCGCGATGGACAGCAGGCGGTCCAGGAACTCCCACATCCGGTCGTTGCGCAGGGTCACCTTGGCGCCGATGGGCATGCCCTCGCGGAGCTTGAACTGCGCGATGGACTTGGTCGCCCGGCGGATCAGCGGCTTCTGGCCGGTGATCGTGGTCAGGTCGCGGACCGCGCCGTCGATCAGCTTCGCGTCCCGGGCAGCCTCGCCGACACCCATGTTGACCACGACCTTGACCAGGCCGGGGATCTGCATCGGGTTGCCGTACTGGAACTGCTCCTGCATCGCGGAGATGACCTCGGAGCGGTACTTCTGCTTGAGCCGGGGCAGGGTCTTGGTCTCGGTGGCTGCGGTCATCACAGGTCCTTACCGTTGCTACGCGCGATGCGGACCTTCTGGCCGTTGTCGTCGATGCGGTAACCGACCCGGGTCGGCTTGCCGTCCGAGTCCACGATCTGCACGTTCGAGATGTGGATCGCGGCTTCCTGCGTGACGATGCCGCCGGTCTTGGCGCCGCGCTGCGTCGTGCGGATGCGCTCGTGCTTCTTGATGCGGTTCACGCCCTCGACGAGGACCTTGTCACGCGTCGGGTAGGCCGCGATGACCTTGCCCTTGGCGCCCTTGTCCTTGCCGGCGATGACGACGACCGTGTCGCCCTTTTTGATCTTCACGGTCACAGCACCTCCGGCGCCAGGCTGATGATCTTCATGAACCGCTTGTCGCGCAGCTCGCGGCCGACCGGCCCGAAGATACGCGTGCCGCGGGGGTCCCCGCCGTCCTTGATGATCACGGCGGCGTTCTCGTCGAAGCGGATGTACGAGCCGTCCGGACGACGCTTCTCCTTGGCGGTGCGGACGATGACCGCCTTGACGACGTCACCCTTCTTCACACCGGCGCCCGGGATGGCGTCCTTGACCGTGGCCACGATCACATCGCCGATGCTCGCGTAGCGGCGACCGGAGCCACCGAGCACCCGAATGCACAGGATCTCCCGGGCACCCGTGTTGTCAGCGACGCGGAGTCGCGACTCCTGCTGAATCACGTCTGTCTCCTATGTCTGCCAGTTCTCCGCCGCCGGAGCGGCGGAGCTTGGCGGAACGATGGTTCGCCGGGCCGGAACGAGCCGGCCCGGCGTACTCACTTGGCCTTTTCGAGGATCTCCACGACCCGCCACCGCTTGGTGGCGGACAGCGGACGGGTCTCCATCATCAGAACCCGGTCGCCGATGCCGCACGCGTTCTGCTCGTCGTGCACCTTCAGCTTGCGGGTCCGCCGGAGCACCTTGCCGTAGAGGGCGTGCTTGACGCGGTCCTCGACCTCGACGACGACGGTCTTGTCCATCTTGTCGCTGACGACGAGACCCTCGCGCACCTTGCGCCGGGCCCGCGTGGCGTCAGTGGTGGTGTTGTCACTCATGCGGTCACCTCATCCGGCGCGGCCGAGAGACCCAGCTCCCGCTCACGCATGATCGTGTAGATCCGGGCGATGTCCTTGCGGACCACCTGGAGCCGGCGGTGGTTGTCCAGCTGGCCGGTAGCGCCCTGCACGCGGAGGTTGAACAGCTCCGCCTTGGCCTCCCGCAGCTTCGCGATCAAATCCTCGTCGGAGAGGTCGCGCAGCTCGGCTGCCTTAACGCCCGCTGCCATCAGCCCTCCACTCCTTCACGCGTCACGATGCGGCACTTCATCGGCAGCTTGTGGATCGCGCGGCGCATCGCCTCGCGCGCCACCGTCTCGTTCGGGAACGACATCTCGAACAGGATCCGGCCGGGCTTGATGTTGGCCACCCACCACTCGGGCGAGCCCTTACCGGAACCCATCCGGGTCTCGGCGGGCTTCTTGGTCAGCGCCTGGTCCGGGAAGATCGAGATCCACACCTTGCCGCCACGCTTGATGTGGCGGGTCATGGCGATACGAGCCGACTCGATCTGCCGGTTGGTCACGTAGGCCGGCTCCAGCGCCTGGATACCGAACTCGCCGAAGACCACCCGGTTGCCGCCCTTGGACGCGCCGTGGCGGTCCGGGTGGTGCGGCTTACGGAAGCCCTTCGGGGGCTTGCGCGGCATCAGCATGTGTCAGCCCTCCTTCGGCTGCGGGTCGGCGGTGGCCGGCGCCGCGGCGGTGGCCGCGTCGGAAGCCGGCTCACCGGACGGGGCGTCGCCACCCCGCGCCTGGGCCGCGGCACGGCCGGCCTCGGTGCCGCCCGCGGTCGTGCCGGACGAACCGGAACGGCCACGACGGGCGGGACGCTCGGCACGGTCCCGGCGCGGACGGGCGGGCGCCTCCTGCACGGCCTCGCGACCGGCGACGGCGTCACCCTTGTAGATCCACACCTTGACGCCGATCCGGCCGAACGTGGTACGGGCCTCGAAGAAGCCGTACTCGATGTTGGCGCGCAGCGTGTGCAGCGGGACGCGACCCTCGCGGTAGAACTCCGTGCGGCTCATCTCCGCGCCGCCGAGACGGCCGGAGACCTGCACCCGGATGCCCTTGCAGATCGGGTTCTTCATGGCCGACTGCATGGCCTTGCGCATCGCGCGACGGAAGCTGACCCGGCTGGACAGCTGCTCGGCCACCGCCTGGGCGACCAGCTGCGCGTCCGACTCGGGGTACTTGACCTCGAGGATGTTCAGCTGGACCTGCTTGCCGGTCAGCTTCTCGAGCTCGCCGCGGATGCGGTCGGCCTCCGCGCCCTTACGGCCAATGACGATGCCCGGCCGGGCGGTGTGGATGTCGACGCGGACCCGGTCACGGGTGCGCTCGATGTCCACCTTGGAGATACCGGCGCGCTCCAGGCCCTTGGACATCATCCGGCGGATCTTGACGTCCTCGCCGATGTAGTCCTTGTAGAGCTTGTCCGCGAACCAGCGGCTCTTCCAGTCGGTGGAGATGCCGAGGCGGAACCCGGTGGGGTGAACTTTCTGACCCATTACTCGGCGTCCTCCGTGGTCTCGGCCGGCTTCGGCTCGGCGGCCGCAGTGGCCTTTTTGGCCGGTGCGGCCTTCTTGGCCGGACGGCTCACCTGGACCGCCTCGACCGCGATGGTGATGTGGCAGGTGCGCTTGCGGATCCGGTACGCGCGACCCTGCGCCCGCGGCCGGAACCGCTTGAGCGTCGGGCCCTCGTCAACGAACGCCTCGCTGACCAGGAGTGCGTCCGGGTCGAGCCGCTCGTTGTTCTCCGCGTTCGCGATCGCGCTGGCCAGCACCTTGTAGACCTGCTCGCTGGCCGCCTGCGGTGCGAACTGCAGGACGGTGAGAGCCTCCTTCGCGGGCAGACCGCGGACGAGGTTGACCACCCGGCGTGCCTTGTTCGGCGAGAGGCGCACGTGCCGCGCAACCGCCCGCGCGCCCGGAAGCACCGGAGCGTCGCCCTTGACTGGCATCGCTGTAGCTCCTAAATCCTCTTAATCCGTGTGTCTGTTACCGGCGACGGCTCTTGCGGTCGTCCTTCTCGTGACCCTTGAACGTGCGGGTCAGAGCGAACTCGCCGAGCTTGTGGCCGACCATGGCCTCGGTGATGAACACCGGGACGTGCTTGCGCCCGTCGTGCACGGCGATCGTGTGCCCGAGCATGTCGGGGATGATCGTCGAGCGCCGCGACCAGGTCTTGATGACGTTCTTCGAGTTCTTATCGTTCTGGACTTCCACCTTCTTGAGCAGGTGGTCGTCGACGAACGGGCCCTTCTTCAGGCTGCGAGGCATCTTTTAACTCCCGTTACCCGCGCTTGCGGGTGGCGTAGCGGCGGCGAACGATCAGCTTGTCGCTCTCCTGGCCCTTGCGGCGGGTACGGCCCTCCGGCTTACCGGCCGGGTTGACCGGGTGGCGACCGCCGGAGGTCTTACCCTCACCACCACCGTGCGGGTGGTCGATCGGGTTCATGGCGACACCACGGACGGTCGGGCGCTTGCCCTTCCACCGCATGCGGCCGGCCTTGCCCCAGTTGATGTTCGACTGGTCGGCGTTGCCGATCTCGCCGACGGTGGCGCGACAGCGCACGTCGACGCGACGGATCTCACCGGAGGGCATACGCAGCGTGGCGTACGCGCCCTCGCGACCGAGCAGCTGGATGCCGACGCCGGCCGAACGGGCCAGCTTGGCGCCACCGCCGGGACGAAGCTCCACGTTGTGGACCGTCGTACCGACCGGGATGTTGCGCAGCGGCAGGCTGTTACCGGGCTTGATGTCGCTGCCCGGGCCCGCCTCGACGCGGTCGCCCTGCTTCAGGTCCTTCGGCGCGATGATGTAGCGCTTCTCGCCGTCGGCGTAGTGCAGGAGCGCGATGCGCGCGGTCCGGTTGGGGTCGTACTCGATGTGCGCGACCTTGGCCGGCACGCCGTCCTTGTCGTTCCGGCGGAAGTCGATCAGCCGGTACTGACGCTTGTGGCCACCGCCCTGGTGCCGCGTGGTGATGCGGCCGTGGACGTTGCGGCCACCCTTCTTGGGCAGCGGGACGACCAGAGATTTCTCCGGCGTGGACCGGGTGATCTCGGCGAAGTCCGAGACGCTCGAACCGCGACGGCCCGGCGTGGTCGGCTTGTACTTACGGATAGGCATGAGTCATAACCCCTTAGCTGACCGGTCCGCCGAAGGCGTCGATCCGGTCGCCTTCCGCCAGCTTGACCATCGCGCGCTTGGTGGCCTTGCGCTGCCCGAAGCCGGTCCGGGTGCGCTTGCGCTTGCCCTCGCGGTTGGCGGTGTTCACGGTCAGTACGCGGACGTCGAAGATCTGCTGGATCGCGATCTTGATCTGCGTCTTGTTGGCGTCCGGGTGGACCAGGAACGTGTACCAGTTCTGGTCGAGAACGCTGTAGCTCTTCTCGGAGATCACGGGCGCGACGATGATGTCCCGCGGGTCGGCGATCGTGCTCACTTGTCTCCCTCCCCGGAGGTCTCGGTCCGGTCGAGGAACTCGTCGAGGCCGGCCTTGGTGAAGACGACCTCGTCGGCGACCAGCACGTCGTACGTGTTGAGCTGACCCGCCTCGAGCAGGTGAACGCCGGCGTCGTTACGCAGCGAGTACCACGCCACGTGGTCCTCGCTGTGCAGCACGACCAGCACCTTGGTGCTCTCGGTGGCCTTGCGCAGCACCGCCAGCGCCGCCTTGGTGGACGGGGTGTCGCCGTCGATGAACGACTCGACCACGTGCACCCGGCCGTCACGGGCCCGGTCAGAGAGGGCGCCACGCAGGGCGGCGGCCTTCATCTTCTTGGGGGTCCGCTGGCTGTAGTCGCGCGGCACGGGACCGTGCACGACGCCACCGCCGGTGAACTGCGGCGCGCGGATCGAGCCCTGGCGGGCGCGACCGGTGCCCTTCTGCTTGTACGGCTTCTTGCCGCCGCCGGCCACCTCGCCGCGGGTCTTGGCCTTCGCGGTGCCCTGCCGGGCCGCCGCGAGCTGGGCCACCACGACCTGGTGCATCAGCGGAATGTTGGCCTGCGCGTCGAAGATGCGGTCGGGCAGCTCGACCGAGCCGGCCTTCTCGCCCTTCGCGTTGATCACGTCGACCGAGCTCACTTGGCACCGCCCTTCTTGGCGGCGCTGCGGACCAGGATCAGCGCGCCCTTGGGGCCGGGAACGGCGCCCTTGACGAGGATGATGTTGTTCTCGGTGTCGACCGCCTGCACCGTGAGGTTCTGCACGGTGAAGCGGCGGCTGCCCATCCGGCCGGCCATCCGTACGCCCTTGAACACGCGACCGGGGGTCGCGCAGGCGCCGATGGAGCCCGGCGAGCGGTGCTTGCGCTCGACGCCGTGGCTGGCCTTGAGGCCGTGGAAGCCGTGCCGCTTCATGACGCCGGCGTAGCCCTTGCCCTTGGTCTTACCGGTGACGTCGATCGGCGAACCGACCGGGAACGTCTCGACGGTGACCTCTTGGCCGAGCTCGTACTCACCGGCGTCGGTGGTACGCAGCTCGACGACGTGGCGCCGGGGCGACACGTCGGCCTTGGCGAAGTGGCCGCTCTTGGGCTTGCTCACCTTGCGCGGGTCGATGGCGCCGTACGCCAGCTGGACCGCGGAGTAGCCGTCGGTCTCGGGGGTGCGGACCTGGGTCACGACGCACGGGCCGGCCTGCACCACAGTCACCGGGACGACCTTGTTGTTGTCCCAGACCTGGGTCATGCCGAGCTTGGCGCCCAGGATGCCCTTAACTTGCCTGTCCATTAGTCGCAGATCCCTACAGCTTGATCTCGATGTCGACGCCAGCCGGCAGGTCGAGACGCATGAGCGAGTCGACCGTCTTCGGAGTCGGGTCGATGATGTCGATCAGACGCTTGTGCGTACGCATCTCGAAGTGCTCGCGCGAGTCCTTGTACTTGTGCGGCGAACGGATCACGCAGAAACGGTTGATCTCCGTGGGCAGCGGCACCGGGCCCGCAACCTGCGCCCCGGTACGCGTCACCGTCTCGACGATCTTCCGTGCCGAGGAGTCGACGACCTCGTGGTCATAGGCCTTGAGCCGGATGCGGATCTTCTGTCCCGCCATGATGGCTTCTGTTTCCTTCTCTCGATGCCGCTACGTGCGCGAAGGCCAACCTTCGCCTGTTTGTCCGACCCCCGCGGTCGGGCGTGTCGCGCTCACTGACGTAATGCAGCGCACGACCCAACCCTCTGTACCGGGAAGTCGGGGCGCCGGCGGCCATTCAAAACACACCGGACACCCGGCGAGGGTGGTCAGCCACAATCGCGGCTGACCACCCCGCTCGGACGCAACCTGACTAGTATGCCGTATCTATCGCGGCAACGCTAATCGGGGGTCGCGATCAGACGTTGATCTTCGTGACCGTTCCGGCGCCGACGGTGCGGCCACCCTCGCGGATCGCGAACTTCAGGCCCTGGTCCATGGCGATCGGCTGGATCAGCTTGACCGACATGGTGGTGGAGTCGCCGGGCATGACCATCTCGGTGCCCTCGGGCAGCGTGACGACGCCGGTGACGTCCGTGGTGCGGAAGTAGAACTGCGGGCGGTAGTTCTGGAAGAACGGGGTGTGCCGGCCGCCCTCTTCCTTCGAGAGGATGTAGACCTGGCCCTCGAACTCCGTGTGCGGGGTGCTCGTGCCGGGCTTGACCACGACCATGCCGCGCTCGACGTCCTCGCGCTTGATGCCGCGGAGCAGCAGACCGACGTTCTCACCCGCGCGGGCCTCGTCGAGCAGCTTGCGGAACATCTCGATGCCGGTGCAGACGGTCTTCGTCGACTTCTCGCGGATGCCGACGATCTCGACCTCCTCGTTCGGCTTGAGGATGCCGCGCTCCGCGCGACCGGTGACGACCGTGCCACGACCGGTGATCGTGAAGACGTCCTCGATCGGCATCAGGAACGGCTTGTCGGTGTCGCGCTCGGGCTGCGGAATCGCGGAGTCGACCGCGTTCATCAGCTCCATGAGCTTGCCGCTCCACTCCTTGTCACCCTCGAGCGCCTTCAGGGCGGAGACGCGCACGACCGGCACGTCGTCACCCGGGAACTCGTAGGTGCTGAGCAGCTCGCGAACCTCGAGCTCGACGAGCTCCAGGAGCTCCTCGTCCTCGACCATGTCGCTCTTGTTCAGGGCGACGACGATGTACGGAACACCGACCTGGCGGGCCAGGAGCACGTGCTCCTTGGTCTGCGGCATCGGGCCGTCGGTCGCGGCGACCACCAGGATCGCGCCGTCCATCTGGGCGGCACCGGTGATCATGTTCTTGATGTAGTCGGCGTGGCCGGGGCAGTCCACGTGCGCGTAGTGCCGCGCCGCGGTCTGGTACTCGACGTGCGCGATCGAGATCGTGATGCCGCGGGCCTTCTCCTCCGGCGCCTTGTCGATCTCGTCGAACGGGGTGTACGGGTTCAGGTCCGGGTACTCATCGTGCAGGACCTTCGTGATGGCCGCAGTCAGCGTCGTCTTACCGTGGTCGATGTGACCAATGGTGCCGATGTTGACGTGCGGCTTAGTCCGCTCGAACTTCGCCTTCGCCACTGGTGTCCTCCTGTGGACTTGGTTTTCTAATCGCCCGGCACGCCCGATAAGGCGATGGGGACTCTGTCGACTGCTTGTGCACGTGCGGCCCACGACGGGCCGCACGTGCCTCACCGATCAGGCTCCGGTGGCCTTCGCGATGATCTCCTTCGCCACGTTGGCCGGAACCTCGGCGTAGGAGTCGAACTGCATGCTGTAGCTCGCCCGGCCCTGAGTCTTCGACCGCAGGTCGCCGACGTAGCCGAACATCTCCGACAGCGGCACGGAAGCCTTGACGACGCGGGCGCCGGAGCGCTCCTCCATCGACTGGATCAGGCCGCGGCGGGAGTTGAGGTCGCCGATGACGTCGCCCATGTTGTCCTCGGGCGTGGTCACCTCGACAGCCATCATCGGCTCGAGCAACGCGGGGTCGGCCTTGCGGGCCGCCTCCTTCATCACCATCGAGCCGGCGATCTTGAACGCCATCTCGGACGAGTCGACCTCGTGGTACTGGCCGTCCAGCAGGGTCAGCTTGACGCCGACCAGCGGGTAGCCGGCGAGCACGCCGTACTGCAGCGCGTCCTGGGCGCCCGCGTCCACCGAAGGGATGAACTCCTTGGGGATGCGGCCACCGGTGACGGCGTTGACGAACTCGTACGTGGGGCCGTCGGCCTCGAGCGGCAACGGCTCGACCTTGACGATGACCTTCGCGTACTGGCCGGAACCACCGGTCTGCTTCTTGTGGACGAAGTCCAGCTTCTCGACCGTGCCCCGGATCGTCTCGCGGTAGGCCACCTGCGGCTTGCCGATGTTGGCCTCGACGTTGAACTCGCGCCGCATGCGGTCGACGAGGATGTCGAGGTGCAGCTCGCCCATGCCGGCGATGACGGTCTGACCGGTCTCCTCGTCGTTCCAGACGCGGAAGGTCGGGTCCTCCTCGGCCAGCCGCTGGATCGCGACGCCGAGTTTTTCCTGGTCGGACTTGGTCTTCGGCTCGATGGCGACCTGGATGACCGGCTCCGGGAACGTCATCGATTCCAGGATGACCGGGTTCTGCGGGTCGCAGAGCGTATCGCCGGTGGTGGTCTGCTTCAGACCCTGCACCGCGATGATGTCGCCGGCCTGCGCCGACGAACGCTCCTCACGCTTGTTCGCGTGCATCTGGTAGATCTTGCCGATCCGCTCCTTGCGGTCCTTGGTGGAGTTGACCACCTGGGACCCGGTCTCCACCGTTCCGGAATACACCCGGAAGTAGGTGAGCTTGCCGAGGTGCTTGTCGGTCTGGATCTTGAAGGCCAGGCCGGAGAACGGCTCCGAGTTTGACGGCTTGCGCAGCAGCGGCGTCTCGCCGTCGGTCGCGGTGCCCTCGATGGCCGGGATGTCCAGCGGCGACGGCAGGAAGTCCACGACGGCGTCGAGCATGGGCTGAACGCCCTTGTTCTTGAACGCCGAACCGCAGAGCACCGGGTTCGCCTTGCTGGCGATCGTCGACCGCCGGATGGCGGCCTTGATCTCGTCCACCGAGAGCTCCTCGCCCTCGAGGTACTTCTCCATGACCGCGTCGTCGACGTCGGCCAAGGTCTCGATCAGCTTCTCGCGCCACTCGTTCGCGGAGTCGACCAGGTCGGCCGGGATCTCCTCGATCGCGTAGTCCTCACCCTTCTGGGTCTCACCACGCCAGGTGAGCGCGCGCATACCGATCAGGTCGACGACGCCGATGTGGTCGCCCTCGAGCCCGATCGGGATCTGCAGCACGAGCGGGGTCGCGTTCAGCCGGTCGATCATCATCTGCACGCAGCGGAAGAAGTCCGCTCCGGTGCGGTCGAGCTTGTTGACGAAGCACATCCGCGGGACGTTGTACTTGTCCGCCTGCCGCCAGACGTTCTCGGTCTGCGGCTCCACGCCGGCCACACCGTCGTACACGGCGACGGCACCGTCCAGAACACGCAGCGACCGCTCCACCTCGACCGTGAAGTCGACGTGACCCGGCGTGTCGATGATCTGGATCGTGTGACCCTTCCACTCGCACTTGGTGGCGGCGGAAGTGATCGTGATACCGCGTTCCTGCTCCTGCTCCATCCAGTCCATGACGGCCGCGCCCTCGTGGACCTCACCGATCTTGTACGTGATGCCGGTGTAGAACAGGATGCGCTCGGTCGTCGTGGTCTTACCAGCGTCGATGTGCGCCATGATGCCGATGTTGCGTACGTTGGCGAGCGCGTCTGCGGCGGCCACTTCAATCCCTCTTCGTCTTCGTCGTCGTCAGCTAGGTGAGAATTTTTCAGGACGGTGGAGACCAAGCGCGAAGCTGGCAGCGACCGTCGGGGTCATGGCTGGTCCTGAAAAACTCTCATTACCAGCGGTAATGCGCGAAGGCCTTGTTGGACTCCGCCATCTTGTGAGTGTCCTCGCGACGCTTGACCGCGGCGCCGAGGCCGTTGCTCGCGTCCAGCAGCTCGTTCTGCAGACGCTCGATCATGGTCTTCTCGCGGCGGGCCTTGGAGTACTGAACCAGCCAGCGCAGCCCCAGCGTGGTCTGCCGCGGGGTGCGGACCTCGACCGGCACCTGGTAGGTCGCGCCACCGACACGGCGGCTGCGGACCTCGAGGGTCGGCTTGACGTTGTCCATCGCGCGCTTGAGCGTCACCACGGGGTCGGTGCTGTTCTTCTCACGGCAACCCTCGAGGGCGCCGTAGACGATGCGCTCGGCGAGCTGACGCTTGCCGCCGACCAGGATCTTGTTCACCAGCTGGGTGACCAACGGCGAGTTGTAGACCGGGTCGGCTACCACCGGGTGGCGCGGCGCGGGGCCCTTACGCGGCATGTCAGCTCTTCTCCTTCTTGGCGCCGTAACGGCTGCGGGCCTGCTTGCGGTTGCGGACACCCTGGGTGTCCAGCGAACCACGAACGATCTTGTAGCGGACGCCCGGGAGGTCCTTCACACGGCCGCCACGCACGAGCACGATCGAGTGCTCCTGCAGGTTGTGGCCGACGCCCGGGATGTACGCGGTCACCTCGATCTGGCTGCTGAGCTTCACACGAGCGACCTTGCGCAGCGCAGAGTTGGGCTTCTTGGGGGTGGTTGTGTAGACGCGCGTGCACACGCCGCGCCGCTGAGGGCTTCCCTTCAGCGCCGGCGTCTTGGTCTTGCTCGTCTTCGCCTGACGGCCCTTTCGGACCAGCTGCTGGATCGTGGGCACCGGGTTTCTCCGCTCCCTTCGGCCGCTTCCTGCTGCGGCCGCACCGTCTTCGTATGCCTTGTGTGTCGTACGACCCGGGGGGATCGTCCGGCACCCGCGGTCGGGCGTGTCGTCCGGCTCACGGTCCCGCCGCGCGTCGCTGAACGCACGCCGAGTTTTGTATCTGTCATCGGGCTCCTGCCCGAGTCATGCTGCTGCCCTGGTCTTGCCTACGACTCTGGGCGCACGCACGACTTGCCCGGGCAAGCCCAGGCACAAGGAGGAAGATTACCCACCACATGCTCAGCGGTCAAAACGAACCCCGCCAGCCATGATGGATATCTCCGCAGGGTCAAGTGTACCGGGTGTCCCGAATCCGCAAGGCAGCACCGTCAGGACACTTGCACCAGGAGGGAGAACCCCAGCGCGAGCACGGCTATTCCCACGCCCGTTCCGCCACAGGCCAGACCGGCCATGGCCTGCCCCCAGCCGACGAAACGCAGCTTGCCCTCGCGCCCTGACCTGCGGATCTGTCGCATGGCGGTGTATCCGACGGCCATCGCCCCGCCGCCCAGGAGCACCGCCAGAACGGTGAACGCGCCGGCCACCCAGCCACCCCAGCCCGCCGAGGAACCGGCCGAGCCGAAGCACAGGACGAGCAACGAGACCAGGATCGAACCGATGCCGGCGATCATCGAACCGGTGGCCAGCCCGGAGACGACCGGCCGGACCTGAATCTGGACCAGGCCGTACTCAGTGCCGGGGACGGGATCGACCCGGGCCGGCTGCCAGCGCCCGTCCTCCGGAGGGGGCGGCGGGGCCTGCGGAGCCGGGTAACCCGAGTACGTCATGCCTCAAGCTTGTCACTCGAAGGTGAAAACGTGCAGCCCGGTCAGTGCGGCCGGTGCGATCAGTCGGTATTGGTGTCGAAGTCCTGACCGCCCGGGGTGGCCAGGTGCAGAAGGCCGGCGATGCCGGCCACGACCAGGGCCGCCAGGGCCAGCACGATGCCCGCCCAGGCCAGCTTCCGGCCGTGGCGGACCCATTTGTTGCCGGTCAGGTAACCGGCCGAGGCGAACTGCTCGCGATGCGTCTGACGGGCCAGCACGAGGGCGATCGTGGCCGGGATCACCCCGCCGATCATCGCGCCGGTGAGCAACGCGGCCAGACCGAGCGCGAAGACGGCCCGGGCCTTCGTGGACGACGCCGGCTCCGGGTCCAAGGGGTGCCGGGTGGGCGCGGCGGCAGGCATACTCACGTACCCATTAAAGCCCGGAGGGCGGCCGCACTCACGCGCGACCGCCCTCCGATGCGTTCAGACCTTAGCGGTACGACCCGAAGTCGAAGTCGTCCAGCGGCACAGCCTGCCCGCTGGCCGGCCCGAAGCCGTAGTCGGTCTCCGGGTACCCGGTCATCGAGTACACCTTGGCCTTGGCCTCCTCGGTCGGCTCGACCCGGATGTTGCGGTACTTGCTGATGCCCGTACCGGCCGGGATGAGCTTTCCGATGATCACGTTCTCCTTGAGGCCGACCAGCGAGTCGCTGCGCGAGTTGATCGCCGCGTCGGTCAGCACCCGGGTGGTCTCCTGGAAGGAGGCCGCCGAGAGCCAGGAGTCGGTGGCCAGCGAGGCCTTGGTGATACCCATCAGCACCGGGCGACCGGCGGCGGGCTCGCCACCCTCGCCCACGATCCGGCGGTTCTCCGACTCGAAGAGCGCCCGGTCGACCAGGATGCCCGGCAGGAACTCCGCGGCACCCGAGTCGATGACCGTCACCCGCTTGAGCATCTGGCGGATGATGATCTCGATGTGCTTGTCATGGATGAGCACACCCTGCGAGCGGTAGACCTCCTGGACCTCCTGGGTCAGGTGGACCTGGACCGCCCGCGGACCCATGATCCGCAGAAGCTCGTGCGGATCGATGGTGCCCTCGGTCAGCTTCTCGCCCACGCCGACGTGGTCGCCGTCGTGGAACCGCAGCTTGACGCGCTTCGAGATCTTGTCGTACACGATCTCTTCGCTGCCGTCGTCCGGGATGACGACGATCTTGCGGGACCGCTCGCCGTCCTCGATCCGCACGCGTCCCGGGGTGTCGGCGATGGGCGCCTTGCCCTTGGGCACGCGGGCCTCGAAGATCTCCTGGACACGCGGCAGACCCTGGGTGATGTCCTCACCCGCGACACCACCGGTGTGGAAGGTACGCATCGTCAGCTGCGTACCCGGCTCACCGATGGACTGGGCCGCGATGATGCCGACCGCCTCGCCGATGTCGACCGACTTACCGGTCGGCAGCGACCGGCCGTAGCAGGCCGCGCACACACCCAGCTTGGACTCGCAGGTCAGCACGCTGCGCACCCGGATGTTCTCGACGTTCAGGGCGATCAGCTTGTCGACCAGGATCGAGTTCAGGTCCTCGCCGCGGGCGACGACGACGTTACCGCTGGCATCGGTGATGTCGTCGGCGATGGTCCGGGCGTGGATGCCGGTCTCGGCGTGCGAGTCCAGTTCCAGCTCGCCGCCCTGGTTGCGCACCATCACCGGCATCGGGATCGCGCGGTCGGTGCCGCAGTCCTCCTCGCGGATGATGACGTCCTGCGACACGTCGACCAGACGACGGGTCAGGTAACCCGAGTCGGCGGTACGCAGCGCGGTGTCGGCCAGACCCTTCCGTGCACCGTGCGTGGAGATGAAGTACTCCAGAACGGTCAGACCCTCGCGGTACGACGACGTGATCGGCCGCGGGATGATCTCGCCCTTGGGGTTGGCCACCAGACCACGGATCGCGGCGATCTGCCGGAGCTGGAGGAGGTTACCGCGAGCGCCGGAGTTGATCATCACCCAGAGCGGGTTCTCCTGCGGCAGCGCGGTCTCCATCTCCTTGGAGATCTCGTTGGTCGCCTTGGTCCAGATCTCGATGAGCTCGCCGCGACGTTCCTCGGCGGTCATCAGACCACGCTGGTACTGCTTGTCGATCCGGTCGGCCTCGACCTGGTAGCGCTGCAGGATCTCCGGCTTGCGCGGGGGGCCGATGACGTCGCCCATGCCGATCGTCACACCGGACCAGGTGGCCCAGTGGAAGCCGGCCTCCTTGAGCGCGTCCAGGGTCGCGGCCAGGGCGACCTTGGGGAAGCGCTCGGCGAGGTCGTTGACGATCGCCGACAACTGGCCCTTGCGGATCTCGTAGTTCACGAACCGGTAGCCCGGCGGCAGGGTCTCGTTGAACAGCACCCGGCCGAGCGTGGTCTCGATCACCACCTGGTCGCCCGGCTGCCAGCCTTCCGGCTGCTCCCAGGCGGCCGCCTTGCCGTTGTCGACGCCGACGATCTCCTGGAGCCGGATCTTGATCGGCGACTGGAGGTGCAGCTCGCCGTTGTCGAACGCCATCCGGGCCTCGGCGTCCGAGCTGAACACCCGGTCCTCGCCCACGCCGCCCGGCGTGAGGTGGGTCAGGTGGTACAGCCCGATGATCATGTCCTGGGTGGGCATGGTCACCGGCTTGCCGTCGGCCGGCTTGAGGATGTTGTTCGACGAGAGCATCAGGATCCGGGCCTCGGCCTGCGCCTCGGCCGACAGCGGCACATGCACCGCCATCTGGTCACCGTCGAAGTCCGCGTTGAACGCGGTGCAGACGAGCGGGTGGATCTGGATCGCCTTGCCCTCGACCAGCTGCGGCTCGAAGGCCTGGATGCCCAGGCGGTGCAGGGTCGGCGCGCGGTTCAGCAGCACCGGGTGCTCGCTGATGACCTCTTCGAGGACGTCCCACACGACCGGCCGCTGACGCTCGACCATCCGCTTGGCCGACTTGATGTTCTGCGCGTGGTTCAGGTCGACCAGGCGCTTCATCACGAACGGCTTGAACAGCTCCAGCGCCATCTGCTTGGGCAGACCGCACTGGTGCAGCTTGAGCCGCGGGCCGACGACGATGACCGAACGGCCGGAGTAGTCGACGCGCTTGCCCAGCAGGTTCTGCCGGAACCGGCCCTGCTTGCCCTTGAGCATGTCGGACAGCGACTTCAGCGGACGGTTACCCGGGCCGGTGACCGGCCGGCCGCGGCGGCCGTTGTCGAACAGCGCGTCGACGGCCTCCTGCAGCATCCGCTTCTCGTTGTTCACGATGATCTCGGGCGCGCCCAGGTCGATCAGACGCTTGAGCCGGTTGTTCCGGTTGATCACGCGGCGGTACAGGTCGTTCAGGTCGCTGGTGGCGAACCGGCCACCGTCGAGCTGCACCATCGGACGCAGGTCGGGCGGGATGACCGGAACGCAGTCCAGCACCATGCCCAGCGGCGAGTTGCGGGTGTTCAGGAACGCGGCGACGACCTTGAGCCGCTTGAGCGCACGGATCTTGCGCTGGCCCTTGCCACTGCGGATGGTCTCCCGCAGCGACTCGGCCTCGGCGTCCAGGTCCATGTTCTGCAGCAGCGCCTTGATCGCCTCGGCGCCCATGCCGCCCTCGAAGTACTCGCCGAAGCGGTCCCGGAGCTCGCGGTACAGCAACTCGTCGGTGACCAGCTGCTTGGCGTCCAGCTTGCGGAAGGTGTCGAGCACCTCGTCGAGCCGGTCGATCTCGCGCTGCGCCTTGTCGCGGATCTGGCGCATCTCCCGCTCGCCGGCCTCCTTGACCTTGCGGCGGACGTCGGCCTTGGCGCCCTCGGCCTCCAGCTCGGCCAGGTCCTGCTCGAGCTTGGCGGCGCGCTTCTCGATCTCCGAGTCGCGGCCGTTCTCGCTCTGCCGCTTCTCGGCGAAGATCTCGTTCTCGATCGTGGACATGTCGCGGTGACGCGCCTCGGCGTCGACCTTGGTGACCACGTACGAAGCGAAGTAAATGATCTTCTCGAGATCCTTGGGCGCCAGGTCGAGCAGGTAGCCCAGCCGGCTCGGCACACCCTTGAAGTACCAGATGTGCGTGACCGACGCGGCCAGCTCGATGTGGCCCATGCGCTCACGGCGGACCTTGGACCGGGTCACCTCGACGCCGCAGCGCTCACAGATGATGCCCTTGAACCGGACCCGCTTGTACTTGCCGCAGTAGCACTCCCAGTCCCGCTGCGGACCGAAGATCTTCTCGCAGAAGAGTCCGTCCTTCTCGGGCTTGAGCGTGCGGTAGTTGATCGTCTCGGGCTTCTTGACCTCGCCGTGCGACCACTGGCGGATGTCGTCAGCAGTAGCCAGGCCGATGCGCAACTCGTCGAAGAAGTTGACGTCGAGCACTTGGACTATCCCTCGTGTTTCGTTGCTCGGATAAATTCCAGGCCGGCGGGGCGGCGTCCGGGGCCGTCAAGCCCCGGACGCCGCACTCCGTCAGATCTCTTCGACGCTGCTGACGCCCTCGTTCGGGCGCCGGGACAGGTCGATGCCGAGTTCCTCCGCGGCCCGGAAGACCTCGTCGTCCGTCTCGCGCATCTCCAGGGCCACACCGTCGCTGGACAGCACCTCAACGTTCAGGCACAGCGACTGCAGTTCCTTGAGCAGCACCTTGAAGGACTCGGGGATGCCCGGCTCCGGGATGTTCTCGCCCTTGACGATGGCCTCGTAGACCTTCACGCGACCCAGCACGTCGTCGGACTTGATGGTCAGCAGTTCCTGCAACGCGTAGGCCGCGCCGTAGGCCTGCATGGCCCAGCACTCCATCTCGCCGAACCGCTGGCCACCGAACTGCGCCTTACCACCCAGCGGCTGCTGCGTGATCATCGAGTACGGGCCGGTCGACCGAGCGTGGATCTTGTCGTCGACCAGGTGGTTCAGCTTCAGGATGTACACGTAGCCGACCGCGATCGGGTCGGGCAGCGGCTCGCCGGAACGACCGTCGAACAGCTGCGCCTTGCCGTCACCGTTGACCAGCCGCTTGCCGTCACGGTTGACCAGGGTCGACTCCAGGAGGCCCTTGATCTCCTCCTCCTGGGCACCGTCGAAGACCGGGGTGGCGACGTTCATGTCCTTCGGCGACTCGTGGGCCTCGATGGCCCGCAGCTGCCGCTTCCACTCCGCGTCGTCGCCCTCGACCTCCCAGCCGGTCTTGGCGATCCACCCGAGGTGGGTCTCCAGGACCTGGCCGATGTTCATCCGGCTCGGCACGCCGAGCGGGTTGAGCACGATGTCGACCGGGGTGCCGTCCTCGAGGAACGGCATGTCCTCGACCGGCAGGATCTTCGAGATGACGCCCTTGTTGCCGTGCCGGCCGGCGAGCTTGTCACCGTCCTGGATCTTGCGCTTCTGAGCCACGTACACACGGACCAGCTCGTTCACGCCCGGGGGCAGCTCGTCGCCGTCCTCGCGGGAGAACGTGCGGACACCGATCACCGTGCCGGTCTCGCCGTGCGGCACCTTCAGCGAGGTGTCCCGGACCTCCCGGGCCTTCTCACCGAAGATCGCGCGCAGCAGCCGCTCCTCCGGGGTCAGCTCGGTCTCGCCCTTGGGCGTGACCTTCCCGACCAGGATGTCGCCGGGGACGACCTCGGCGCCGATCCGGATGATGCCCCGCTCGTCCAGGTCCGCCAGCATCTCTTCGCTGACGTTGGGGATGTCGCGGGTGATCTCCTCCGGGCCCAGCTTGGTGTCGCGGGCGTCGACCTCGTGCTCCTCGATGTGGATCGAGGTGAGGACGTCCTGCTGCACGAGGCGCTGCGACAGGATGATCGCGTCCTCGTAGTTGTGGCCCTCCCAGCACATGAACGCGACGAGCAGGTTGCGGCCGAGGGCCATCTCCCCCTCGTCGGTGCACGGTCCGTCGGCGATGACCTGGCCGGCCTCGACCCGGTCGCCCTCGAACACCACCGGCTTCTGGTTGACGCAGGAGCCGGCGTTGCTGCGGCGGAACTTGTGCAGCAGGTAGGTGCGACGGTGGCCGTCGTCCTGGTGCACCGTCACGTAGTCGGCGCACAGGTCCTCGACGACGCCGCCGACCTCGGCGACGACCACGTCACCGGCGTCGACCGCGGCGCGGTACTCCATGCCCGTACCCACCAGCGGCGCCTCGGCCTTGACCAGCGGAACCGCCTGACGCTGCATGTTCGCACCCATCAGGGCGCGGTTGGCGTCGTCGTGCTCGAGGAACGGGATCATCGCGGTGGCGACCGAGGTCATCTGCCGCGGTGACACGTCCATGTAGTCGACCTCCGTGCCCGGCACGTAGTCGACCTCACCGCCCTTCCGGCGGACCAGGACGCGGTCGTCGGCGAAGGTGCCGTCACTCTTCAGCGTGGCGTTCGCCTGCGCCTTGATGTAACGGTCCTCCTCGTCCGCGGTCAGGTAGTTGACCTCGTCCGTGACCCGGCCGTTCTCGACCCGGCGGTACGGGGTCTCGATGAAACCGAACGGGTTCACCCGTGCGAAGGTCGAGAGGGCACCGATCAGGCCGATGTTCGGGCCTTCCGGGGTCTCGATCGGGCACATCCGGCCATAGTGGGACGGGTGCACGTCACGGACCTCGAAGCCCGCCCGCTCACGGGACAGACCGCCCGGGCCGAGCGCGCTCAGCCGGCGCCGGTGGGTCAGACCCGCCAGCGGGTTGGTCTGGTCCATGAACTGCGACAGCTGCGAGGTGCCGAAGAACTCCTTGATCGCCGCCACCACGGGGCGGATGTTGATCAGGGTCTGCGGCGTGATCGCCTCGACGTCCTGGGTCGTCATGCGCTCACGGACCACGCGCTCCATCCGGGACAGGCCGACACGCACCTGGTTCTGGATGAGCTCGCCGACCGTACGCAGACGCCGGTTGCCGAAGTGGTCGATGTCGTCGGCCTCGTAGCCCTCCTCGCCGGCGTGCAGCCGAGCGAGGTAGTCCACCGTCTTGACGATGTCTTCCTCGGTCAGCGTGCCCCGGACGATCGGGACGTCGATGTCGAGCTTCTTGTTGAACTTGTAGCGCCCGACCTTGGCCACGTCGTACCTCTTCGGGTTGAAGAAGAGGTTGTCGAGCAGGGTCTGGGCGTTCTCCCGGGTCGGGGGCTCGCCAGGGCGGAGCTTGCGGTAAATGTCGAGCAGGGCCTCGTCCTGCCCGGCGATGTGGTCCTTCTCCAGCGTCGTCATGAGAAGCTCGGACCAGCCGAAACGCTCACGGATCTGGTCGGCCGACCAACCGATCGCCTTGAGCAGGACGGTGACGGCCTGCCGGCGCTTGCGGTCGATCCGGACGCCGACCGTGTCGCGCTTGTCGATGTCGAACTCGAGCCAGGCACCCCGGCTCGGGATGACCTTGACGCTCGACAGGTCGCGGTCGGAGGTCTTGTCCGGTTCCTTGGTGAAGTACACACCGGGGGACCGGACGAGCTGACTCACCACGACGCGCTCGGTGCCGTTGATGACGAACGTCCCCTTGGGGGTCATCATCGGAAAGTCACCCATGAACACCGTCTGGCTCTTGATCTCGCCAGTGGTGTTGTTGGTGAACTCCGCGGTCACGAACAGTGGCGCGCAGTAGGTCAGGTCCTTCTCCTTGCACTCCTCGATCGAGGCCTTGACCTCGTCGAATCGGGGAGACGAGAAGGACAGCGACATTGTGCCGGAGAAGTCCTCAATGGGACTGATCTCTTCGAGGATCTCTGCGAGGCCCGAGTGGGCGTGCGGGTCGTCCGTCGATCGGGCCTGCCATGCCTCGTTGCCCACCAGCCAGTCAAAAGACTCGGTCTGGATGGCCAGGAGGTTGGGAACCTCAAGTTGCTCGGTGATCCTGCCGAAAGAGATACGGCGGGGAGCGTAGGCGCTCGACGTACGGCTGGTCTTCGCAGGGCGGGAAGCTGCCAAGATGCGTCCTTCCGAGGACCGGTGCTGCGATTGCGGCTTTGAGCTGCGGGTGTGCGAGGTGTCTGCGTGCACTCCAATGGACCCCCCGACAATTATCCGGATGGATATGACGGCAGGGATCCAGGCAGAAGGCAGCGCAAACTAGCAGTGTAGCCGCTCGGCCAACCGCTGTCCAGCCCCAACCTCAGGACGCTGCGGAGCAGGCGTAACGCCGCTCGGAACGCAAGCCTTGTCCCTCGGTGCCCGGATGGGGAATACCCCATCGGTGGGCGGTCGCAAGCGCGGAACTTGCTCTAGTCAGCGTGCCCGTCAGCGGACACTCAGTCAAGGGTTCCGCCCTGTGCCGTCGCCCATCGGACGCGGCATAGCGACCATAACGCACGATTGGTGGATCTTGCGGGGCTTTGCGGGGGTCGAAAGGCCGATGGCGGAGACCCTTCCGGGTCCCCGCCATCGCGGTCGGGATGCTCAGGTCACTTGAGGGTGACCTTGGCGCCCTCGCCCTCGAGCTTGGCCTTGGCCTCCTCGGCCTTCTCCTTGTTGACACCCTCGAGGATCGCCTTGGGGGCGGCCTCGACGGCGTCCTTGGCCTCCTTGAGGCCCAGGCCGGTCAGCTCGCGCACGACCTTGATGACCTGGATCTTCTTGCCGCCGTCGGCCTCGAGGACGACGTCGAAGGAGTCCTTCTCGACCTCGGCCTCGGGGGCGGCACCGGCCGGGCCGGCGGCCGCGACGGCGACCGGAGCGGCCGCGGTGACCTCGAAGACCTCTTCGAACTGCTTCACGAACTCGGAGAGCTCGATCAGCGTCATCTCCTTGAACGCGTCGAGCAGCTCGTCGGTGCTGAGCTTCGCCATGTCTGGCAACCTTTCGTTGTTTCCTGGTGGTGGTAAGTCACTCCGCGCGGAGGGCATCAGCCCTCGGCGGAACCGTCCTTCTCGCGCTTCTCCTGCAGGGCCGCGGCCAGGCGCGCCACCTGCGACAGCGGAGCCTGGAACAGACCCGCGGCCTTGGTCAGGTTGCCCTTCATGGCGCCAGCCAGCTTGGCCAGCAGCACCTCACGGGACTCGAGGTCGGCGATCTTGCTGACCTCGTCGGCCGAGATGGCCTTGCCCTCGAAGACGCCGCCCTTGATCAGCAGGGCCGGGTGGTCCTTGGCGAAGGCTCGAAGGCCCTTGGCCGCCTCGACCGGGTCACCCTCCACGAAGGCGAGCGCGGTAGGACCGGTGAACAGCGCGTCAAGGCCCTCGATGCCCGCGTCGGTAGCCGCACGCTTCGCCAGCGTGTTCTTCGACACGGAGTACTTGGTCTGCTTGCCCAGCGAGCGCCGCAGCTCCGTGATCTCCGCGACGGTGAGGCCGCGGTACTCGGTCAGCAGCGTGGCCGACGAGCTCCGGAACTGCTCCGTGAGCTCGGCGACGGCAGTGGCCTTGTCGGCCCGGACCGGCTTGTCCGCCATGTCCCTCCTCTCGATGCTCGAAACGCTGATCGGTCTCGAACACGAGAAACGCCCCGGGCGCAGGGCGGCCACGGGGCGGAATCGGTCGCGTCTGACGGCGGCCGGTCGCATCCGTTCTCTCCCTGCGCGGGCCGCCCGCGTGTGCGGGACTTTCGACCGCGGCGACCCGTCTCTCGGCGGCTCACTGCGGCGACCAGCGGTCTTTGGGTGGAACTTCGAAGGCAAGGGTACGCGTCCCGCCCGTCACGTCCAAATCGCGGCGTCCCGCCCGGCCCGCGACCTACGTCACGGGTCACCCTCCCTGCCGCGCCCGCCGGCGGCCGACCCTCAGTGGTAGCCCGGGGCGGTGTCCGGGGCCCGGATACCGCCCCGGGCTACCACTTCTCGCACTGCTCGCCGGAGGGGTCAGGCGCGGCGGGAGCGGAGGCGGGCGTAGGCGGTCAGGGTGGCGGTACACCAGGCCGCGGTCCACGCCGTCAGGAACAGGAAGCGGGACGCGGCGGGGAGGGTGTCGGCGTTCAGGGCCCGGGCCGTGGCCATGACCGGCGGGACCAGCCAGGGGGCGATGGAACCGGACAGGCCGAGGACGATGACCAGGATGATGCCGGCGAGCAGGATCATCAGGCCCTTGGCCAGGGTGCCGGCCACGACCCGGCTGGACAGGGCGCCCAGGGCCAGAGCGCCGGCCAGGGACAGCAGGTGGGCCAGGGCGCCGAGGAGGATGCCGGCGAGCAGGGACGGCTGGTGGGTGCCGGGCTTCGGGCCGGTGATGGCGCCGACGGCTAAGGGGACGACCAGGGCTACGGCGCAGAGGAGGAGGCCGGCCAGGGCGGCGGCGGTCAGGCCGGTCAGCCACTCGCGGCGGGGGCCCACGGCTATGCGGGCGAGGCGGCGCTGGACGTCGGGTTCGGTGTCCAGGATCAGTTTGGTCGTCCAGGCCAGAACCGGGAAGAACACCGTGGCGGAGTAGCCGTAGGCCGAGCCGGCCTGAGAGGCGCCGCCGCCGTAGAGGACGCCGAAGATGGCCAGGGTGAGGATGGCGGGGGCGACGACGCGGCCGCTTCCGGTGAAGGCGGCCAGGCGCATGCGTACCAGTGAGGTCATTTGCGTTGCTCCGCCCGTACGCCCAGCACACGGTGACCGGAATCACGCAGCTCGGCCATCGTGCGGTCGGCCTCGGAACGGCGGGCCGCGACCTCGATGATCACGTCTTGGTCGTCGGGGCCGGGACCGCCGGGCCGGACCGCGCCGTCGGTGACCGTCCAGCGGATCGCGCCGGGCAGCCGGGCGATCTCGCCGCGGTGGTCGCTGACCAGTACCGCTCCCCCAGCCGCGGTGACCTCGGCGACGATCTCGGGGATCAGCTCGCGGGCCACCGAGTCGAGGCCCTCCCACGGCTCGTCCAGCACCAGCAGGCCGGGCGGGAGCAGGAGCGCCTGGACGATGCCGACCTTCTGCGCGGTGCCTTTCGAGAGGTCGGCCAGGCGGGTATCGCGGTGCTCGGCGAACCGGAGCCGCTCGAACCACTCGTCGACGCCTGTGCCGCCGCGGATCTCGGCCATCTGCCGCAGGTACCGTTCGGCGGTGAACGGCTGGTCGGCGGGGAAGCGTTCGGGCACCCAGCCGATCACGGCGGGACGGTCGGTGACGCGGCCCCGGCCGGGGGTCAGCACACCGGCGGCCAGCTGCAGCAGAGTGGACTTGCCGGCGCCGTTGCGGCCCAGGACGACGATCGTCTGGCCGGGTTCGATGGCCAGGTTGACGTCGGTCAGCGTCCACTCGGTCCGGCGGCCGTACCGGAACCACACCCCGTCGAAACGCACGGCCGGAAGCCTCCCACACGACAAAGGCCTCCGGGGAGTCCCCGGAGGCCTTTGTCAGCGAACGATCAGGCGGGCGCGTTCTCGCGCAGGCCCTTGACCACCTTGGGGTCGACCGGGATGCCCGGGCCCATCGTGGTGGTCACGGTGACCTTCTTGAGGTAGGTGCCCTTGGCCGCGGACGGCTTGGCCCGCAGGACCTCGTCGAGCACTGCGCCGTAGTTCTCGACCAGCTGCTCGGCGCTGAACGACGCCTTGCCGATGATCAGGTGCAGGTTGGAGTGCTTGTCCACCCGGAAGGTGATCTTGCCGCCCTTGATGTCGGAGACGGCCTTGGTCACGTCCATGGTGACGGTGCCGGTCTTCGGGTTCGGCATCAGGCCGCGGGGACCGAGGATACGTGCGATCCGGCCGATCTTGGCCATCTGGTCCGGCGTCGCGATCGCGGCGTCGAAGTCCAGCCAGCCACCCTGGATCCGGGCGACGAGCTCGTCGGTGCCGACCTCGTCGGCGCCGGCCGCGACGGCTTCCTCGGCCTTGGCGCCCTGGGCGAAGACGATCACCCGGGCGGTCTTGCCGGTGCCGTGCGGCAGGTTGACGACGCCGCGGACCATCTGGTCGGCCTTACGCGGGTCGACGCCCAGCCGCATGGCCACCTCGACCGTGGCGTCGAACTTGGTGGAGCTGCCGTCCTTGGCCAGTTTGACGGCCTCGGCGGGCTCGTACAGCTTGGTCAGGTCGATCTTCTCGGCTGCCTTGCGGTAGCCCTTGCTGCGCTGCATTTCCACTAACTCCTGTGGTAGTTGGCGGGACGGCGCCGTTCGCCGCCCCTCCCACGAGAAACTCAGATCTTGGCGACCTGGTTGAAGTTCAGCTCGACCGGCGTCTCCCGGCCGAAGATGGAGACCAGCACCTTGAGCTTCTGCTGGTCGGCGTTGATCTCGCTGATCGAGGCCGGCAGCGACGCGAACGCGCCGTCGGTCACCGTGACCGAGTCGCCGACCTCGAAGTCGAGGACCTTGATCTCGGGCTTCGCCTTCTTTTCCTCGGCCTCGACGGCCGGGGCGAGCCACTTGAGCACCTCGTCGAGCGAGAGCGGGGCCGGCCGGTCGACCCGGTCGGTGGCGCCGACGAAGCCGGTGACTCCGGGGGTGTTGCGCACACAGGAGTACGACTCGGGGGTCAGGTCCATCCGGACCAGGATGTAGCCCGGGAAGACCTTGGCCTGCACCTGGTTGCGCTTGCCGTTCTTGACCTCGACCTCTTCGCGGGTCGGCACCTCGACCTGGAAGATGAAGTCCTCCATGTCGAGGCTGGTGATGCGGGTCTCGAGGTTGGTCTTGACCTTGTTCTCGTAACCGGCGTACGAGTGCACCACGTACCAGTCGCCGGGCGCGTACCGCAGCTTCTGCCGCAGCTCGGCGACCGGGTCGAAATCGTCGTCGTCATCGGCCGCGGCGGCGGGCGCCACCGGCTCGGGCGCGGGGCTGGCGGCCTCGACCGACTCGTCGCTCGCCGCCGTGGCCACCGCGGACTGCTCGTCCGTGGTCTCGGCGGTCTCGTCGTCGTAATCAGGCACGCTGGCTCACTTCCATCAAATACTTGCTAGTTACCGAGACCGAAGAGGACGCCCTTGGCGAAGAGGTAGTCCAGGCCGGCCACGATCGCGGTCATCACGGTGACGAAGGCGATCACGACACCCGTGTAGGTCAGCAGCTCCTTGCGCGTCGGCCAGATGACCTTACGCAGCTCACTGACCACCTCGCGGAAGAAACCACCGATGCGCCCGAAGAAGCCGCCACGGCGGACGTCCTTCTTTCGTGACGTCGGGCTGTCGGAGTTGGCCTTGCGCTCTTTGACGGCGGTGCCGCCGCGCGAGACCGGCTCGTCGGAGACGTCATCGTCCTCGACGTCGTCGTCCTCAACGATCTCGTCCCGGAGTTCATCCTCGGGGCGGTCGCCGGCCGGATCGTCGCCGGGTCGCTTCCTCTCGGCCACTTCGCCCTCTTCCGTCGGTTGGTGGTGGTTGGCAACGCGCTGACCACCGGTGCCGACGGTCGGCGCGTCGCTCGGGTTGTCGCAGGGGTGACAGGACTTGAACCTGCAGCCTGCGGTTTTGGAGACCGCTGCTCTGCCAATTGAGCTACACCCCTACGTGGGTCCCGCTCGACGGCACGCGCGCGAGCAGGGGTCACTTACCCCACAGCGGGATAGTGTACGGGTACAGCGCGCGCTTGCCCAACCCGCCCCTACTTCTTACGGATCGTGGCCTGCGCCATTTTGAGGACCGTCTCGCCGTCGCATGTCGCGGTGATGGCGATCGTGGTCCGCCCCTCGTCGTCGGCGCTCTTCACCCGCCCGGTGAAGATCACCTCGGCGCCCTCGTCGTCATCGGGCACCGGGACCGGGCGGCTGAACCGGACGCTGAAGTCCTCGACCGCGTCGGCCGCGCCGGCCCAGGCGGTCACCGCGCGGCCGGCCAGGGCCATCGTGTACATCCCGTGGGCGATCACCCCGGGCAGCCCGACCTGGCGGGCCAGCCGGTCGCTCCAGTGGATCACGTTGAAGTCGCCCGAGGCGCCGCAGTAGTGCACCAGGTCGGCCCGGGTGATCCGGAACGTCTGGGGCGGGAACTCCTCGCTCACTGTTCCTCCCCTCGCTGCACCAGCTTGGACCAGGCGGTCACGATCGGCTCGCCGGACTCGGTGGTGACATCGGTACGCGTCGTGATGAAGTGATGACCGCCACGCGCGACGATCTCCTCGACCGTGTTGACGCAGACCAGGGCGTCACCGGCCACGACCGGGCGGGTGTACGTGAACCGCTGGTCGCCGTGCACCACCCGGGAGTAGTCGAGCCCGAGGCCGGGATCGTCGATGATCTGGCGGCTCGCCTTCATCGTCACCACGGTCGGGAAGGTCGGTGGGGCCACCACGTCGGGGTAGCCGGCTGCCCGGGCCGCCACAGGGTCGTGGTGCAGCGGGTCGGTCGCGCCGATCGCCGTGGCGAACTCGCGAATCTTCTCGCGGCCGACGACGTAGGCATCGGTGGGAGGCCAGCTTCGGCCGACGAAGGAGAGGTCCAGGGACATGCCTAGAAACTACTCTGCGGCGGCCCGGTGAACCGGACCGCCGCAGGGAGGTGAAGCTGAGTTGCCGAAGACCTGGCGCTGACTGGTCAGCGGGTCTCGCGGTGCAGGGTGTGCTTGCCGTCCCGGGGGCAGAACTTCTTGAACTCGATGCGGTCCGGGTCGTTGCGCCGGTTCTTACGAGTGATGTAGTTCCGGTCCTTGCACTCCGTACACGCCAAAGTGATCTTCGGACGGACGTCGGTCGCCTTGGCCACGGCGGGGTGCCTTCCTGCTAAAAGCTGAATGTACGACGCTCCAGCGTAACGGCTGGGGTCGCGGACATGCAAAACTGCAGTAGCGGTGGCCGGACTTGAACCGGCGACACAGCGATTATGAGCCGCTTGCTCTGCCATCTGAGCTACACCGCCGAGCCAGGCTGAAAACCCCAGATCAGAGCTTGGGCCCGGTTGGAGCCCCCTTACGGAATCGAACCGTAGACCTTCTCCTTACCATGGAGACGCTCTGCCGACTGAGCTAAGGGGGCGCGCGCGATCTCTCGCTTGGTGCGCAGAAGGAAGCTTACACGGCACCCCAGCCGGGGTGAAATCGGATACCCGATTCCACATTTTCCCAGCTAGATCACGGCGCGGAGGCGGCGGACCTCACCCGTCGGCGTGGACTCCGGCTCGGTCTGGGCGCTGAACCAGGCCTCGAGCCGCTCGTACGGCAGCGGCCGGCTGAAGAGGTAGCCCTGCCCGATCTCGCAGCCCATCTCCTCGAGCAGGTCGAGGGTCAGCTCACTCTCCACGCCCTCGGCCACCACGGTGAGACGGAACTCACGGGCCAGGCTGATCACCGCCCGCACGATGGCCAGGTCGCCGGAGTCGGTGGCCATGCCCTGCACGAAGGAGTCGTCGATCTTCACCTCGTGCACGGGCAGCTGCCGGAGGTACGACAGCGACGACGCGCCCGTCCCGAAGTCGTCGACGGACAGGCGTACCCCCAGATCACGCAGTTGATAGAGGACGGGGAGGGTGCGCTCGATGTCGCCCAGCATGCCCGGCTCGGAGATCTCGAAGGTGACCTGACCGGCCGCCACGTGATGCTGTTTGAGCAGGTCGTGGACGGTGTTGGGGAAACGCGGATCGAGCAGGGTACGCGCCGAGAGGTTGACCGCTATGGCCAGCGGACGGTCGGCGTCCTGCCACTGCCGGCACCGCCGCAGCCCCTCGGTGAGCACCACCTCGGTGAGCCGGGACAGCTGCCCGGTGTGCTCGGCCACGGCGATGAAGTCCTCCGGCGCCACCTCGCCGTGCGCCGGGTGGTTCCACCGGGCCAGGCACTCCACCCCGACCAGGTGCCGGTCGCCGATCGTGACCTTGGGCTGGAAGTAGACCTCGAGCTCGCCGTTCTCCAGGGCCTTGCGCAGCTCACCGGCCAGGCCGAGGCGGCGGACGGCACGGGACTCCAGGGCCGGGTGGAAGAGCTGAACGCCGTACGGGACCACCTTGGCCGCGTTGGCCGCCAGCTCGGCCCGGCGCAGCAGAGCCTCCGGGTCGTCGCCGTGGTCGGGCTGCACGGCCACACCGACCGCGGTGTCCACATCGAGCGTGAGGGTGCCGACCACCATCGGCCCGCGCAGCTGCTCGCGCATCTGGGTGGCGAGCTGGACCGTCGCCTCGGTGCTCTCCGACCGCAGCGTCACCACGAACTCGTCACCGCCGATCCGGCCGACCAGCGAACCCGGCCCGGCGATCCCGCGCAGCCGCTTGGCCACCTCGGCCAGCAGCTTGTCGCCGGCCGCGTGACCCATCGACTCGTTGACGTCGCGTAGACCGTCCACGTCGAAGGCGATGACCGCGACCACCTCGCCCGGCGCCCGGACCTTGACCGACTCGGTCAGCGCGTCGGTCAGCCGGCGGCGGTTGGGCAGCGACGTCAAGCGGTCGTGGTATGCGTCGTAGCGCAGCCGCTCGACCAGCCGGCTGTTCTCCACCGCCACCGCCGCATGCGCCGCGACCGTCTCCATCACCTGCACATCGGTGTCGCGATAGGTCAGTTGGGCGCCGATCCGGTTGGCCACCTCGAGCGTGCCGACGGTCACCTGACCGGACCGCAGCGGGACGACGACCAGGTCTTTCAGGCCGGCCTCGTGCAGCTTGGGGCGCAGGTCCTCGCTCTCGGCGAACCGGTCCCCCACGGCCACCGCGTGCTGGGTGGCGACCGCGCGTTCGCGCACCTCGGCCGGGGTGGGCGAGATGTCCATCAGCCCGCTGTCGTCCATCCTGGAGGTGAGCAGCACCTCGGGGTGGCGGCCCTGGGCGGGCAGCCAGAGCGTCGCGTACTCCGACCGCATCAGCGCACGGACCCGGACGAGCAGCACGTCGGGCAGGCCGCCGTCGTTGCCGTGCTCGCGGATGGCCAGGGTCAGCTGGTAGACGTCGGCCAGGGTGCGGTGCTGACGGAAGAACTCGGCGAACGAGCGGAAGACGATGTAGAGCGCGGCGACCAGGCCGGCCAGCAGCACCGCGGCCCACGGGGTCGCGGCCAGCACGATCAGGAAGACCAGGCCGATCACGGTGTTGGCGGCCGCCGCGACCAGCATCGCGGCCCCGGCCCGCAGCGCCTCCTGCCCGGCGTGCCAGCCCTGCATGATGGACATCACGCCGGCGAACGCGATCGGGCCGAGCGCGGCGCTGGCCATCACCGCGGCGAACAGGATGGCCCAGGTGCCCGGGCCGACCCCGCGGATCGGCGGGGCGGCCGCGATTACCAGGACGGCGGCCGACGCGGCGGCCGCGGCCTTGGCCACGTTGAACCAGAGTTTGATCGGCGCGAACCGCTGGTAGACCAGGGAGATCAGGGTGGCCAGCGCGCTGACCACGATCACCATCACCGGCGGCAGGAAGAACAGCGACAGCACCAGCGGGATCTCGGTGACCACCACCATGAAGCTCTGCCGGCGGATGACCACGGTGAACACGCCGACGTTGGCGATGGTCAGAAAGACGAGCGCGATGATGCCGCCGAGCCAGGCGGTGTACCACCGCGGGTCGGCCACCCAGAAACCGATGACACAGAGAAGCGCGACGAGAGCGAGCGGGTTGGTGATCAGCCACGCGAGCTGCGGCGAACGCCGTGGCGCGGGACGGCCCGTCATCTCACTCCCTCATGGAAGGACCTGGCCGGTCAGGCCCAGATGATGTCCCCGAGGGTCTGCATCGAGGCGTCGGAGACCGAGACGCTGGCGGGAGCCGCAACGGCGGCCTGCGCGGCGCCGGCGACGCCCACGCCACCGAACACGGCGGCGAGCACGAGCGCGAAGCCGGCGAGGCGGCTCAGCTTCCTTGCGGACATCTATGACTCCCGTAAAGAGAAAAGGTGGTTCCGTTGGGGGGTGTGATGATGGTGCCACACACGTTGTGCGTCGGGCATCGTCCTTCGGCGGGTCAGGACCGCCTATACCGAAATCCTGGCTGAACGGCTGAGTTACTCACGAAACTCAGCCGCGCGATATTGAGAGCTTTGAGTCCGATTTAACGGTATACGTGAGTCCAATTCGCACCGCTTCGTCAGGCCGACTTGACGTCAGGCGGCCTTGACGTTTGAGTGTTGACATGAGTACTCCCGACGAACTGGAACGCGCCCACACGCTCTCCACCGCCACAACGCGTTACGACGAGCTGAGGATGCGGGAGGCGCTGGCCGCGATGGACAGCGACGGCGAGTCGCCACTCGGGCGCGACGAGTCGCTCGAGCTGCTCGCACTCAGCGAGGTCGTCATCCGCAAGGCCGGGTACGGGCGGCAGGCCATGGTCCGCAGCGCTCGCGCCGCCGGCGCGTCCTGGACGCGGATCGGGGCCGCGCTGGGCACCAGCAAGCAGGCGGCGTGGGAGGCGCACAACCGCTGGATCGAGGACCAGGCGCGCCAGCACGAGATCTCCGGGTACGAAGGTTTCGACCCCGACCAGGCGCGGTCGGCCCGGGGCCTGGCCGGCGAACCGGACTAGGCGGTCGCGGCCGGGCGATCGGTATTGCTGTAGGCACTCCAGGAACCCGGATAAAGGCGGCCGGCGCCGAGGCCGGCGTATTCCATCGCGAGCAGGTTGTGGCAGGCGGTAACGCCCGAGCCGCAATAGGAGATGACGTCCGTACCCGGCTCGATACCGACGAAATTGCCCCGAACCACTTCGACGCTCTTGAACCGGCCATTCGCGTCGACATGGTCACGGCACGGAACATTCCGGGCGCCTGGGATGTGGCCGGCGCGCGGGTCGATCGGCTCACTGTCGCCGCGGAACCGCTCCGGCGCCCGCGCGTCCAGCACGGTGTTGCGCCGGTCGGCCGCCTCGTCGATCGTCGCCAGGCGGTCCGCCGGCCACGGCCGCACCGAGAAGACCGCCGGGGTCCGGCTGGGCGGTTCGGTGTCCAGATCCCCCGGGTACGCGGCCAGCCCGCCGTCCAGCAGCGCCGCCTCGTGGCCGGTGGCACGGAGCATCCAGACCAGGCGGGCGGCCATCACGCCGCCGCTGTCGTCGTACGCCACCACCCGATCCTGATCGGCCAGCCCGAGCTGGGCCATCCGCGCGGCGAACGCCCCCGGATCAGGCAGCGGATGCCGGCCCTCGGTCGGCGGCGCCCCGTGCGCGGCCAGATCCGCGTCCACGTCCACGAAGATCGCCCCCGGCAGGTGTCCCCCGTCGTAGGCGTCCCGGCCGCGCCGGCCGTCCAGGTAGTAACGGACATCGGCGAAGACCACCCGGTCGAGCGCGCGGGCCGCGGCCAGGTCCAGAACGGGAGGGATCATCGGTGCTCGTCGACCTCTTTCTGCCGCTTCGGGCGGTATCGCACGATCGCCCACAACGCGAGGATCACCGCGACCACCGCGGTCACGATGCTCGTCTTCTCCCCCGGCAGCTTGGTGCCCCCCACCAGCAGGATCAGCGCAACCCCGAAGAACAGGTGATAGAGCCCTGCCTCACGGACCGACCCGAACGCACGGGCGGTGCTGGCCGGGGCCTGCCCGGTGACCAGCACCTTCACGCCGAAGCCGGTCAGGGCCAGACCGATCAGACCACCGACGACGAGTGTCCACGTACTCGTGTTCATGGTCCGATTCTGCGGCCCCCGGCCCGTTTTCTACCGGTAGTTGGTGAACTGCAGGGCGACCCCGAAGTCCTCCTGCTTGAGCAGCGCGATCACGGCCTGCAAGTCATCCCGCTTCTTGCCGGTCACCCGCAGCTGGTCGCCCTGGATCTGCGCCTGGACACCCTTGGGCCCCTCGTCGCGGATCTTCTTGCTGATCGCCTTGGCCTTGTCCGCCTCGATGCCCTCGATCACCTTGCAGTCGATCTTGTACGTCTTGCCCGACTGCCGCGGATCGCCCGCCTCCAGCGACTTCAGCGAAATGTTCCGCTTCACCAGCTTCTCCTTGAAGACGTCGAGCGCGGCGCTGGCCCGCTCCTCGGTCTCCGAGGTGATCGTCACCCCGTTCTCACCCGACTGGGCGAGCGTGGTGCCGGTGCCGCGAAAGTCGAACCGGGTACCCAGCTCCTTCTCAGCCTGGTGGAACGCGTTGTCGACCTCCTGCCGGTCGACCTTGCTCACGATGTCGAACGACGGGTTGGCTGCCATGATCAAACTCCGTTGGGTCTGCTGTTGCTCGGGCCAGTCAGTGCGTCGGCCGGGGCTGTCCGACATGCCGACCGTACCCGGTTGTGGAGGCACCTTGGCGGACGGCTATCCTGTTGTCCGCTGCCACGTTGGGGGCTCGACCCCTGGCGTGCGGATGGCGAGGCGGGTTGCCCGAGCGGCCAATGGGAGCGGACTGTAAATCCGTCGCGAAAGCTACAGAGGTTCGAATCCTCTACCCGCCACAAGCAGCAAGAAACGGCCCCTCACCTGCTGAAACAGCAGTGAGGGGCCTTCTTCGTGAGTCTCACTCGTGATCACTCAGGATGGCTCAGACTCGGTCGCTGTGCCCAATACGTGCCCACGGGGACGGGGCAAGATCACTCGGTCGATTCGTCGACCTCCGGCAGTTCTTCGTAGCGCTCGGCGATGCGGTCCATGGCTGCCCGCTCCTCCCCAAAGATCCAGCTTGCGTACACGGCTAGTAGCACCTTGATGCCGTGACCAGCCCACCGCGCCACCAGCGCCGGGGAGATCCCCATGCTGAGCCACAGCGACAGGCAGGCGTGCCGAAGCTGGTACGGCACGGTGGCCAGCGGCGACCGGTACTCGGCAGGCGTCAGTGTGGCCTTGCGTGCCTTGCGCCACGCGGTCGAGATGGCGTTTCGGGTGACCGGTCGCCCGGCCGTGGGCACGTACATGCCGCCCGGCCCACGTCGGGTGACGAAGAGCCGGCCGTTGGTTCCGGGTGGCCACTTCTTGATGTGCCGGTCAAGCAGTGCGCACAGCGGCGGCGAGGCGGGGACGTCGCGGACAGCCTTCCGCGACCGGTGCTTGAGCCCTCGGTCCTCGGTCGTGTCGTCCGTGTCGCCCCAACTGTTGCCGATCTCCACGGTTGCCCCGGTGAGGTGTAGCCAGCCCCATTCACCCTTCCGGGTGGGACGCTCGTACTCGTCATTGGTCAGGTGCAGGGCTTCCTCGGGCCGCAGCCCGGCGAAGTAGAGAGTGCCGAAGAACGCCTCCAGCTCGGGCGTGGTCTGGCGGACCCCTACGAGGAGTCGCCGCGCCTGCTGTTGGTTGGCGACGGCCCGCCGGTCGATCTCTTCGTCCTCGGCCGTGGGCGCTGACCACTTGACGTTGTCCATCGGGTGGCCGGTGAAGTGGCCCAGCTCGACCCCGTAGCGGAGCGCGCCACTGAACACGGCCCGCTTCCGATGGACCGTGCTGGCGGCGGCGGCCCGGCCGTCGAGGGTCAGCGCCAGGCCGTCGAGCACCTTCCGCACGAGGGGCGCACCGGCAAGATCGGTGAGATTGACCGTGTTCTCCGCCACCCACGCGACAGCCGGAGCCAGATCGGGCGGCGGCGGCCCGGCGTCGCGACGGTTCTTGTTACAGACGTAGGTGCGCAGGGCCTTGCGTAGCGTCGCCTCGGGCGGCATGCCCCGCGTCGAGGAGAGCAGCAGCATTGTTGCTCCGGCCAGCGTCTCGGCGATGCCCTTGCGGTGGTTCGCCGAGGCGCGCGGCCACTTCAGGTCCACGAAAGCCACGACGTGCTCGTACCAGCTTCGGGTGTTCAGCGCTCGGGCCATCGGTTCGGGCAGCCCGCAGCGCTCATCGAACGCGACGCCTTCGCGCTGGGCAGTGATCAGCTTCGCGCGGAAGCTCTCGGCGAGTGCGTTGGTCTTGAAGCTGTCCCCGAACCGCTCCCCCGCCACCTGCCAGCGGACCCGGTAGGTGAAGGTCGGCTTGCCTGCCCTCTTGCTCTTGCGTTCCTCGATCTTGTAGACGCGAACGTCGTAGCTGCTCATGCGGCCTGCGGCTCCTCACGGCTCGACAACCAGGCGTCGTAATCGGTGCGGCGGATGCGGATTGATCGGTTAGGGAGCTTGTAGGTCCTGGGCGCCTGCCCGAGTGCCTTCCAGCGGAAGAACGTCGATCGCGGGACGTCCAGCTCGGCGAGGAATTCGTCCAGGGTCAGAAAGGTGCGTGCCATCGGGTCCGGCCTCCCATTGGCGAGGTGATACGGGGCGCTGTGCGTGTTGCTGGCAGGTATTCAGGGCGTGACCGTCCGGGGTGGACGGTGCAGGGAGGGTCTCGGCAGAAAGGCGTACAGCGACCCACTGAGAGCCGCGCTGAGCCAAGATCTCGACTATCCGAAGGTGTTAAGTAAGGGTCTGAGCTGAAACAGGTTGGATGCTCCCTGTTTCAGCCGATCCGAGCCGGTCACGGCCACAGCTCCGGCTGACCGGGGCTGTCACTGCCGTTTTCGCAGCTCACGGGCGGTTGAGTGACACCAGTGACAGCGGTGACACCCGGCACCCGGTACCGGCCGCCAGGCTCGGCGGCAAGCTGGCCATCGGCGAGCATCCGCGTGCAGGTCTGGCGCACGGTGTCCGGCTTGAGCCCGATGCCCTCGGCGATCGTCTTCGGGGTGGAGCCGGGTGCCTGCCGCAGCCAGCGCAGGATCGCGGCCCGGGTGTCGCCGATCTGGTGGTCCTCGGCCGGGCCGTCGAGCATCTGCCACGCGCCCGCGTCGGCGTTGAACGTCAGCGCGTACTCGGACTCGTCGACGTCGCGGCCGGTCACGTGCAGGACACCGTCACCCTGGTTACGTGCCCGCTTGAGCACGAGCGTGGCGTCTGCCGCTCCGGCGAGACCGTTGGTGCCGGACACCTCGGTCAGGAAGTCGTCGGATCCGGCCTTGCGGACGTGGTGCACGAGCACGAACGCCACGCCGTAGTCATCGGCAACCCGCTTAGCCCGACCCACGGCGGCATAGTCCGCGTCGTACGCGGAGGCGCCAGGGGCGGAGTTGCCTCGGAGCTTGGCGAATACGTCGATGATGACCATCCGGGCGTCGCGGTTGCGGTCGAGCCATGCGGCGATGGCCTGATCTCCGCCTTGGGGCAGCGGCGGGCACTCGGTGGCCAGCGTGAGTCCGGCCGGGGCGGGCCGTCCGGCGAGGACCTTCCCGAGCCGGTTCTGTAGCCGGCGGGCGGTGTCCTCCAGGGCGAGGTATAGCACCGGTCCCGGGTCGACGTCGATCGCGCCGAACGCCTTGCCGCCCATGGCGACGTCGAGGCCGAGGCCGAGCGACATCCAGGACTTGCCGACCTTCGGCGGCCCGCAGAGCAGGTTGCAGCCCTCCGAGAGCACCCCGGGTACGGCCCACTTGGGTGGGGTGAACTCCATGGCCATGATGTCGGCGGCGGTCCAGGAGGTGCGGATCCGGCCGGGGTTCTTCGGCGCAGGTGACAGGACCTCGCCTGCGTCGTCCGGGCCGACGACGTGCAGGGTCGGCCGTTCGGCCGGTGCGGGTTGCTGTGTCATGAGGTCACCTGCCGTCGTTGTGGTGGTCGAGGACGATGCGGCCGATGTGCTCGGCGACGTCGGGCACGACGGCGTTGCCGAGGGCGGCGAGGCGGTCCACCCGGTCGGGAAGCCCATAAGCCACTCGATCCACTGCGGGTTCGGTCGGCCACCGATCAGGTCGGGGATGTTCAGGCCGTTCTTGCGGGTGGCTAGACGTCGGGTGATCCCGGCGGGGCTCAAAGCACCCCGGCGGGCATCGGCTGTCTTGGGTGTGGGCCAGGACGAACAGCCGGGCGCGTGGGTGTGGGGCGCCCATTGCGCAAGCTCGGACAACGCCGGCGCGGGCGGTGTAGCCGAGGTCCGCCAGGTCGGCCAGGACGCGGGCGAGTCCTCGGGTGCGGTGGCCGAGGACGTTCTCCCCGATGACGTAGGTGGGTCGCAGGGCGTGGATGACGTCGCCCATGGCAGGCCACAGCCACCGTGGGTCGGCGTCGCCGAGACGCTTTCCCAGGGTGGACTCGCCTTGGCAGGGGTAGCCGCCGGCGACGACGTCGACTCGGGGGCGGGGCTCGGAGTGCCACCAGGCGGCGGCAGTGCGTACGTCGTCATGGGCGAGGGCCTCCGGCCAGTGGCGGTGCAGGACGGCGCGGCAGAACGGGTTGATCTCGACGTGTCCGACGATGCGCATCCCGGCACGCTCAAGGCCGAGGGACATCCCGCCGATGCCGGCGAACAGCTCCAGCACGTTGAGCGCCTCGGCGGTCATGCCGCCACCGTCCGGGGGCGGCGGGCGCCGGCGGTGAGCCCGGAGCGGATGGTGCGCAGCGTCTCGAAGCGGGTCAGCCCGATCGAAAGCGCGGTCTGTTCGAGCAGCGTTGCGGCCTGGTCGACCGGCAGGGCGCCTCCGGCGGCGAGCTGGCCGAGGGCGACGGCGGAGAAGTAGAGCGTGTGGTTGCGTTCGCCCTCGGGGGCCGTGCGGAGGTGGTCGAGCTGGCGGGTGATTGCCGCGTTCACGTACGCCCCGGCCCGGCCGTGCGGCAGGTCGACGGTGACCGGTCGCTGTGCGGGCAGCGGCGCGGGCCGCAGCCGTTCGGCGAGCCAGGCGGGCAGGTCGGCCACGTCGGCGTCGCGGGTGACGGTGTACGGGCGGCCCGCGACGGTGGAGCCTGCGGCGACGACGTAGCCGCCGTGGGCGCGGGTGTCGACCAGCCAGCCGAGGCCGTTGCCGCGTTCCCCGGCGGTGTTGCGCAGCGCCGGGCCGCCGGCCGGGTGCCGGTAGTACAGGTGGGTGCCGCCCCGGCCGGTGCCGACGGTGTAGGTGTGCCACGCCTCGGGTGTGCCGTCGTCGTCGTGGCGGGCGCAGAGCAGCCCGAACACGTCCACGCCGTTGCGGCACAACGGATCCGACCACTCGGCGGGTGCGGTCTGTCCGTCCTTGGGCGTGTCCAGGTCGATGACGACCAGCCCTGACGGGCCGCAGGCGATGCCGACGCCGTACGGCCCGGAGTTCCAGCAGCGGCGGATGCGGTCGGCGTCGACCGTGGCGCGGGTCTCCCAATCGCGGACGGCGGGACGCTTGTCGTCGGGACGGAGCGGGAAGACGGGCCAGCCGCGCGCGGCGGCGGCGAGGGCATGCGCGAGGTGATCGGCGTGGATCCGTTGGGGCGTAAAGGCTTGCGGCATGACGGGTCCTCTCCGGGTCAGGCGGTGGCGTGGCAGGTCAGGCATTCGCCGAGTGATCGCGGGATGTAGTAGGGGCGCAGCTCACGGCAGGTTGGGCAGGTGCGTCGGGCGCGCAGCGCGGCCCGGACCGCGCGGAGCTGGGCAGGCGTCGCGGGGCGCTTCGGGCGGGCAAGGTCAAGGCGGTACAGGTACGCGGCCCGGGTCCCACCGACCCCGGTCCAGAGGACTTGTGCGGCGATCGGTTGACGGCCGGGACGCAAACCCTGGTCGCGGAGCTGACGGCGGGTGGCGTAGCCCTCGGGAGCGCCGCGCCACCAGTAGGTCGGCAGGCCGTACCGGGCGCCCTCGGGATCCCAGTACGCGGCCCGTAACCGCGCCATCAGCCAGCCCGCCGGTCGATCGCGGGCCGCTCGGTCCGGCCGCGCAGCACACCGGGCCTGACCGCGACGGCGGCGAGCAACTCGCGCATAAGCCGCAACGTCGCGGTGATCTGCCAGCGGGCGCCGGTTTCGGTGCTATGCAAGGGGATTCGGGCGCGGATCTCGGCGTATTCGGTGTTGCCGGCGCGGACGCGGGTGATGACGGCCCGGCCGCTCCCGGCGTCGGTGATGAGGTCAGCAGAACGGTGCTCGTTGATGCCGCAGCGGTGATCGCGGGTGCACCAGTCGGTGTGCTCGGTGGGCTGGCGGTGGAAGCGGGCCATGGTCCGGGCGGTCATCGGTTGCCCGCCTTGTACTCGCCGCGCAGGTACTCGTAGACGCGGCGGCCGATGCGGACGCGGCGGCCGGTGCCCTCGCAGCGCGGGCAGAGCCGGAACGACTTGGTGAAGATCTTCGAGAAGAGTTTGCCGGTGCCGTGGCAGCGGCGGCAGTGACCGAACGGGAACGCGGCACACATGAGCAGGTAGAACGCTGAGTAACCGAGGGTGGCGAGGCTAGCTAGCAGGGCGAGGGAGTCCACGGAACGCCTCCAGAGGCGGTTTCAGGGCAAGAAGGGCCAGCGCCGCTAGGGACTAGGGCGCTGATCAGGGGTTGTGTGAGGTGCTAGCAGGGGTGCTAGGTCTAGCAGGGGGTGCCGCTAGACCTAGCACCCTGCACGGGCTATCCGGCCCGCCGCTTGGCGTTACGCTCGGTCACAGCGCTCAGGACGTGGTCACGTTCGATACCGCGCCGGTTCTTGCCCTTGCCATCGGCGGGGTCGGTGCCCCATACCTGCCCGGGGTTGATGCCGTAGGTCTTGAGCGCCAGGGTCAGCTGGTCCCGGGTCAGGTCGGCGTACGCCTCGGGCCGCAACTCGGTGAGCCGCTCCAGGACGGTGTCGGTCCACACCTTCGCCTCCGCCACGGGGATGACCGCGAGCACGTCATCGAGCAGCGTGTCCCGCCGTGCCGCCGGGGTCACGGTGGCCTGTCCGGCGGCGTGTCCGGTCAGCGTGCCGGCTGCTTGCCGGCCTGCGTACGCCCGCTCGATGATCTGCTCCACGGTGGGGCCGTTGAGGTAGTACGTCTTGGTGATCTGCGCTTCGTCGGCCGCGCCGATGAGGTAGCCCAGGCCCTTGTCCCGCTTGGTGAACATGGTGGCCCGGATGCCGTTCTTGTACGTCGAGGTGCCGAGGATCATGTCGTTCTCGGTCTGGCCCATGACCCGCAGGCAGAACCTCGTGCCAGCGTTGGCCGAGACGCCGGTGGGCAGGCTCTTGGCGTCCGGGCGCTGGGTGGCGAACAGCAGAATCACGCCCAGGGCACGACCCAACTTGATGATCTTCTCTGCCAGCTCGCAGGCTTCTTTGCCGAACTCCGGGTGGGTGAACAGCTCTTGGCACTCGTCGAACGCGGCGATCAGCCAGTGCAGCCCGAGGCCCTTGCGGCGGGCGAGCTGTGCGGTGACCTTGTTGTCCGGGCAGACGTGCTTGGGTAGGCGCTTGATGATCGCGGCGCGTTTGATGCACTCCTGCCGCAGCTCCCGCAGGGCAATTAGGCCGGCTTCGGCGGTGTCGTCGTCCATGCCGGACTCGTACCGAGCGCACACTTTGGCGATCGGGTCGAGGCCGCCGGTGCCTTTGAAGTCGAACGCCCAGATCTGCGCGTACGGCTCGAGGGCGGCGTAGATGAGCGGGAGCTGGGTGGCGGCTCGCGGTGGAATTGCGGCCGCACATCGAGGCCGCATTCGACCGGCCACACGTCTCGATCGACTTCGCCGGATTCTCCGGCGAGACGCTGCGAGACGCGGTCGCCGAGGCCCTCGACAAGGTGCGCAGCGGCCGACTCGCCCCGGAGACGATCGCGGTACGGGTGCTGATCTCTGACATGACGGTGCCGATGGCGCTGCCCGCACGCGCCGAGACGCAGGCCGACGATCCGGCCGTGCGGGAACGCGCCGAGCGGATCACCCGCCGCGCCGCAGACGGCATCATCGACCAAGTCGCCGAGCTGGGTGACCTGGGGCTAGTCCGCTCCACCACCGTCGAAGTCCGGATGCACCGGGCATCGCCGCTGTTCAAGCTCTACATCATCAACGGTGAGGAAGTGTTCTACGGCTTCTATCCCGTCGTGGAGCGCACCGTTTCGATCAAGGGTGAGCCCACAGCCATCTACGACTTGATGGGCAAGGACGTGCCGCTGTTCCACTACGCCGTGACCGACGATGACGCGTCCAATGGCACCCAGTTCGTGCAGGCGTCCCGTCAGTGGTTCGACTCGATGTGGTCGACGATCGCCTACCGGTACGACGGATGAGCGCCAGCCTCGCTCGGCTGCTCGCCGAGGTAGACGCCATCCTGCTCGACTTCGACGGCCCGGTTTGCAGCATCTTCGCCGGCTACCCGGCACCCAAGGTCGCTGCGGAATTGGTCGACCTGCTGCAACGCCAGGGGGTCACCATGCCACCGGGCCTGACGACCGAGCCGGACCCGCTCGAAGTCCTGCGCTGGGCCGGTACATCAGGAGATCCGGGAGTCGTACGGATGGTGGAGGATGCGCTGTGCGCGGCCGAACTTCGTGCCGTCGCGAGCGCCGGACCCACGCCGTACGGTCGGGAGGTGATCGTCGCGGCCCGGCAAGCAGGCTTGCCCGTGGCGGTGGTCAGCAACAATTCGGCCGGGGCCGTGACCGCCTACCTGACAGCGCACCGCCTGGCGGCGTACGTGTCGCCGATCGTGGGTCGGGCGCATGCCGAGCCACGACGGATGAAGCCCAACCCTGAGCCCATCCTGCGCGTCGTGCACACCCTCGGGCTGGCGCCGGATCGCACCGTTCTCGTCGGCGACTCGCTGTCAGACATCGAAGGCAGCCGCGCCGCCGGCGTTCGGTCCATCGGCTACGCCAACCGGCCGCCAAAGGCCGAGGCGTTCCGACAAGCCGGGGCAGACGTCGTGATCGACAGCATGGGGGCAATCGCCAGCGTGCTGATCGACCGGGCCGCTGGCTCGCCTCGCGCTACCGAGTCCAGCGAATGAACCGGGTGAAGATCTCGTCCAGCGGCATGCCCCGGATCTCCTCGGCGGCAGCTTCGAGGTAGACCCACATCAAAATAGCGCGCTCGACCCGGTTCATCGTCGCCATGAACGCCTCGCGGGCCGCGTCGCACGGCCAGGGCTTGCGGCACTGCTGGCAATCCCACGACGGCCGGTGCGCGATGTGCTCGGTGACCTCAGTCCCCCGGTCGTCGGGGTTCTGCGGTAAGCGGTAGTTGACCATCGGGGCCTCTTCGCATCCATGTCGAACGGGCCGAAGGGAAGCGGCGGGCAGGGCGCCCGAGGTGTCTTGCGGCGCGTCGTCCGTCGCCTCCATTTAGTGAAGGCTACACGTGTACACGTCAGGTGTTAACAGATCAGGCACACTTCGAACGTAACCCGGACGTGTACCTAGCGTGATCGGCTATGAGGTTGATGGGAACCGCCGAGATCGCCAAGGCGCTCGGGGTAGGGCGGCAGCGGGCGTACGTCATCTCGCGGCAGCGTGGGTTCCCTGAGCCAATGGACACGCTGGAGATGGGCGCCGTGTGGGACGCCGAAGTCGTCGAGAGGTGGATTCGGGAAAACCGCCCGAAGCTCGCCGAAGATCCAGAAAGCACCGACTGAGACTTCGAGGTTCCTACCTGCGGATGAAGCGCTCGGGTGAGTACCGCCTAGTCTTGGTGCTCGTCATAGACGACAACGCGGGGAGCGGCAGATGGTCGACACGTTGGTTCTTCGCCTCCAACCCTCATGGGATCCGACATGGGGCGAGATCCAGGTTTCTCCTGCTTACCGCGATGAACTCAGGGCAGCGCTTGACGCAGCCGATGTGCCCAACTCTGAGGTCATCAAGGCGAGCGCGGGCGAGACCTTGGCCTGTGTCGGGATCTTCGCTGGGGCCGCCGCGCCCCTGTTCAAGGCGCTCACTCCGGCCCTCAAGGCGTTCCTGAGCAGGCACGACAATAAGCGTGTCGAGATTCAGCTAGGGGATGAAACCGCCACCATGGTCGGCTACTCAGCGAAGCAGGTCGAGTCCATCTTGTCGAAGGCAGACGAACGAGAAGAGAAGCGAGCCGCCCAACAGCGCGAGCTTGACGGCGGGCACGGCTAGCCGTCCTCTTGTTGCAAGGCCGCTTCGACCCAGCGGCGGGAAGCTTCGTCCTGGCCATAGATGCACTTCCCGTAGACCCTCATAAGCACCGGACGCTGTGCCCTGCCCACTTGCCGACCTGTGTGGCCGGCGCTCCCTCGTTGAGCAAAGCGGTACGAGGGAGCGCCGCAAGTCGTACGGACAGCCAGCTAGCGGGGACCGGACCTGTACGGGCGTGAGGGCGGCCTCACGGACGTCTCGCCACGCCTTCCCGTAGGAGTTGCTCTGGATGGTTGGGCTGCCGTCGGGCATGTAGCGACCACCCGGGCTTCGACGGGTGACGAACGGCCTGCCGTCCGGGGCGGGTCTGCACTCAGCGATTTGGCGGACGAGTAGAACATAAGCGGCGGCGGGGCGGGCACCGATGGAGTCGCATTCTTTGCACGGTGCTTGAGTCCGCCCACCCGGCCTTCAAGAGGTTCAAAAAGCTCATACTCCGGGGTCGCCAGCTTGATCGCTGCTGTCCGAGCGAGCGAATCAGCCCAGATCTTCGCCGCTGACAGGCAAGGCACGTGACAACGCAACGGGATCGCTCATCAGACCGAATTAATCTGGCCCATGGTCAGCCGCGTAGCCGGGACTATTCGTCCGCCCCATGCAAGAATTTCTCAACTCGCTCACGAATAGCCGCCAATTCTTCGCGTTTCGGATCTACTTTGCCCAAAGCGCGGTATTGCTCTTGCAGAATGTCGTTCGCGTTTACTTCCTCCCACTCCGCCAGACCTAAGGAAGCCTTAGTTCGCTCGACCCATACTCCCTTCCCATTCTCCGGTGATCCCTCATGACCTTCCATATCGAGCAAAAGAGCCTCAGGGTTTAAACCCGGAAGGTAATCCAGGTTCCGGTACGTCCATTCCATGATCAGTCGTTGCAGTTGAAACTTTTGGGTCCCGACCCCACCCGGCCCCCTATCAAGCGGCAGTTTGAGCGCCACGCCCAGAGCATCGCCTAGCGCGCCCTCAATGCTCGCTTCTACCAGCGTGCTTGGATCGGGGAGTACAGTGGATGGCCGCTGATCGCCATCAAGCAGAATGAGGCAACGTTTACGCTTCGTGAGCGCTAGATTAGGGAGAAACTGGCTCTTGATCGTTCCTGCGCCACCGGGCAGAACCTCGATTGCTAATCGGGAGTTTGGTCCCTCTCCCAATGGCCTCGTTGCCGTTCGCACGATTGAAGCTGCGAGCTTGTCCTCGACGTAGACTGTCCACCGTTCCGCTGGCAGCAGTCCAAGCCTGAAGAATGCGTCGACTGGATCCGTTCGTTGACTGACGAGATCAACCTTCCCGTCACTCTCACTCCGCAGAAAAACTTTGATTGCAGAAGGAGGCAAGTCACTGACGATTGCGGGTGCGTGGGTAGAGACAACCACTTGATGACGCTTGCTCTTTGCTTGCTTGGCAACAAATGCCATCAACTGACGCTGGGCTCCAGGATGAAGAGACACCTCGGGCTCGTCGAGCAAGATCAGAGACCGAGGTTCGGCGTCAGTAATTGCTTTGACCAACATGACAACGGCAAATTCACCGCTCCCCGCGAAGGCTTCGGAGTAGCGGACTCCCACAGACTTAAGAACGACAGTTGCTCCCGGCACGTCGAAATAGCTATGGACAAGGACGTCGATGGAGTCGTACTCACGTCCGAGAATCAGGGAAATCGCCTCAACTTGCTGCTTGCTCAAGCTGACGGCAGGCGAGATTATTCGCTCTTTCTGATAGAAAGTATGACTGGCGACCTTCCCGCTTAGTGCGTAAGACACATACGTTGCCCTCCGGCGAATATGAGACTTCTTAGTCGCAGGCGTCGTGCCCTTACGGTAGGGAGAGTGATAGAAAAATTTGTCATACGCGGAAAGCTCAGATCTGAAGTCTAGATAAACCACATTCTTTGGGAGTGTTTTCCATCGAGTGGCGGTACGATCCGCAGGCATAGGCCCACCCTTAGGAATCGGCGTCATCCTTGCCATGCCGTCCTGTAGGATGGGGCGAGCGGGTTCGAAGTAGTCCGGGTCACCTTCTCTGGCGATCCTTGACTTCACGACTTCGACTACCTCGCCAACGGACTGAGCTAAGTAACCATAGATAAAGCGATGACGATCTTCAGGGATAATCGGGTCCAAGTTCGTAGAGAACCAATATTGGCCAAGGTTGGTGTTTTCTGGGGCACCCTGCAACGCCCTTAGGATGGCAGTCTTGTTCGTTCCATTGGGGCCCACGAGGGCAGTGACGGGATGCTCGAAGTCGACATGAGTACCGTCACGAAGTCCACGAAAGTGTGGAAACCTGATGTGCCTGATGAAGGGCTCTAGCTGGTTGGCCGCCAGCATCTTCGCCAGATCGCCATGCACCGGGTCCACAGGACGTCCTCCTGAAGGGCGTAGCACTGGAGGCCACACTCGTCCGTCCATCCTGGTCGTTGCTGGGGCGTGGTGTCCAGTAACCGAACCGACCTCTCATACCCGGTCTGCGGGCCGAGAACCACCCGGGGGGACTGCTCGGCATCGACACGCGCCGGCCGTACGATCCCGCCATGCCGAAGGACGACCCGCTACGCCCACTTCGCGACGCCCTCATGCAAGGCGTCGACGGCCTTACTGAAAACCAGCTGAAGATAGTCCGATCCGTCGTGGATGCCCTGAAGGTACCTATCGCTTTCGAGAGCGGCCACCACAGCGACTTCGTCGACGCAACCTTCGCCGAGATGATGTCGAACTTCTTGGTCCTTCATCATGCGCTGCACGAAGAAGCACTCAGCAAAAAGCCGTTCGAATACGTGTTCAAACAGTGCTTGATCGCGCAGGGTCATGATGCCCAGCTCAATATAACGCCGGGCGCCTACCCCTATGACGTCATCGGAGCTGGAACGAAGTGGTCACTCAAGACGGAAGCTGCTGCGGGTATATCGGTCAACCAGATTAAGATCGAGAAGCTCATGGAGGCGCGATGGATTAGGGAATGCGTTACACCGGAAGCTTGCGCGACCGATGTTCGAGAAAAGCTGCCGAGGCACTTGGCTGGCTATGATCGGATTGTGGTAATGCGGGCGTTCATGCGCCCCGAAGCCGTCATCTATCGCCTACAAGAGATCCCAGTTCGAATCCTCGTAGACCTCTTCGAGAATGCAAGTCCGGCCGAGTTCAGCAAGACAGGTAAGTCACCAAGCTTCGGCGCCAATTTCACCTACCCTGGCCACCAGGGCAGGACCTTCCGAATCTTGCTGGACTCAAGCGTCGAAAAGGTTCGGCTGTGGTATCAGACCTCACGCGCTATCGATCATGGTTCGTGGATGATTCCCCGCAATCAAGAGCTAACGATTAAAGACTAGAGAAGCGCCAGCTGCTTATTGCCAGTGTCGATCCTTACAAGATCCGACGATGTCAGGTGGGTATTCGCAAGAAAGACCTGGTCCATATCCGGCTGCTTGCCGGAAAGCATCCAATTCACGACGTGAGCCAGCTGAAATGAGATCAAGGGCGGAACTGCATCTCCGACCTGCCGATAGAGGTTCTTCCGGCTTGTTCCCACGAAGCGGTAGTCGCTTGGAAAGCCCTGAAGGATGGCCAGCTCGCGCACAGTACACTGACGGTCTTGCTCCGGATGCGCGTAACGGCCGTTCCCGACATGCGAGCACTCACGCTTGATCGTCGGCGCGGGCCGGCTCCAGGCCATCCTTCCATAGACATCACAGTATGCGTTCAGGCGTCCAATTTCGACTGCGCGCCTCATGGAGGGAATGAGGTACTTCTCGGTATCGGGGTCCTTGAGGAGATCCGGCCAGCTGCCCCCGTCATGGGGCATCGCCCGGATACGCTCCAACGAATCCCCTGCTAGTAGTGGGCTGGTGTGATTGGGATCGTGCGGGTCCGTCTGTCCTGTGACAATAGCGGGAAGCCACTTGATGGCTCGCTCGACTGTCACAGCAGCGGGATTAACTTTGTACCCATCCCAGAGATCCTCCAATGACCTCATTGGGTACTCGTCGCGAACAGCAATCACCAGCGCACGTTCACGTTGCTGCGCCAAACCAAAGCGGGTCAACAGGTGCGAAGAGGCGTGGACGCGGAAACCTAGCGTCGCCAACTTTGCGTAGAGTGCTTCGTAATGGTGCCTAAAGTTGCCGTTCAAGAGCTGTGGCACATTCTCCATCACGATTACCTTTGGGCGGAGGGCGGCGGCAAAGTCAGCCACCCGCGCTACTAAGGAATTGCGAGGGTCATCCTCGACATAGTTTCTGGATATCGCCCGGGAGAATCCGGTGCACGGAGGACAGGCCAATAGGACATCGAGCTGTTCGTCAGGAGCGATCTGCGCTGCTAACTCTGTTGGTTCAACGGCAGAAAGGTCGACGTGTAGAGGAGCGATGCCCATGTTGGCCTCGTACGTCGCATTGCACCCAATAGCGCCGTGCCCCGTGCTTGGCTTGCCGACCTCTACGTCCGCAGCGCCAACCATGGTGAAGCTGTCATGAGCATGGAATCCATAGCTCATGCCGCCACCGCCGGAGAACAGGTCGATGGTTGAGTACGTTGACTGGCGCAAGCTAGTTCCTCCTCGTGACGTCCGTACGTTACTTGGCCAGCGGCCGTACAGCCGAGAGCCCGCACCGGACTGAGAACAACGGCACGTTACCGATCATCCCAACTCAAGTCAAGTCAAGTCAAGCTCCGCCGTTCCGTTGGTAAGGGATGCACCTTGGTAGCTTCTTGGCGTGGAATCGGAGGGCGAAGCACTGCGCAGCCGTCTGGCGTCGGTGCGCGCCGAGATCGCGTCCGTCGTCACAAGGCTTGAGAAGCTCCAAGATGAGGAGTATGGCCTGGCGCTGTCACTCGCTCGTCTTGCCGACGCTCCCCCGCCCGAACGCATGGGTGGAGTCAAGAGGCCGACCTCTCTCACTCGGCGTCGGATCACACCGGTCATACGATCCTTGCTCACTGAGGCAGCAACCCCTCTCGATCGCCACGCCATAGCTGAAAGGCTCGCAAGCAACGGGTACGACGCGACGGTCGATGCCGTAAGCGCAAGCCTGTCCTACCTCCAGCGTGACGGTTCGGCCGTGAACGTGGGTGGTATGTGGACGGCGCAGCCGCGGCAGCCCCCTCATACGAGCGCCTAGGTCTGGCGGGCGTCCCGACTGTCCCCGCTGTCTCCAACCCTGGCGGTGTGCGCTGCGGTTGACGGGTGCGCACCGCTGCTGCCCGCATACTGCCCAATGCGCTGCGGGTTCCAAGTGTTCGCCCCGGTAACAGCCGTGCTGCGACCGGTCTTGAAACCCGGTGAGCTCTCTCTGCACGGATTCAGGGCGGCCCACTTCGCAGGCCGCTTGCGCCGGCCCAGCAGGGCTGGGCCGGAGGCCCGCCGCTCGGGGAACCCGCGCTCGGCACGGGTCGGCGTGTCACTGGTGTCACTCTTGTCACTGGTGTCACTCCATCGCGGTTTAACTGCGAGAACGAGCGTGACCAGTGAGTGACACCGAGCCGGTCAGCCGGTCCCGGCTTACTTTCTCAGGGTTGCTGCCCACAGCGGGCGCATCGCTTCCCGCGCCTCATCCGGCGCTGGCCTTCTAGGGAAGGTGCTGTCCCCGTCCCAGTAGAGGCAGTCCACGCCGTAGGTGTGCAAAAGCCCGATGTCCGCGTTGCTGGGCTCGGCCGGGAAGAGAGCGGTCAGCCTGCCGACCGGGGCTGTCACGTTGACCGCGTAGTCCAGGAGCTGGCCGAGAGCGTCACGGACGTAGCGATGTACAGCGCCTCGCTTCGCTTCGATGATCTCGCCGGTCTCGATGATGTAGAGATCGGTGTGACCGACCGCCGACAGCAATCGGTGGTCGCCTGAGCCGGCGATGCTTTGTCGGTAGCGTGCGAGCAGGGCCGCCTCGGCGCGGCGAACGACGACAGTGCCGGACGTACGTTCGTAGCTGGTGGAGGTTACGTGGGTCTTCTCCGCGTCGACGATCTCGGCAGGGATACCCAATGCAGCGAGCAGGGCTTCCCCCGCCTGTTGGTCCTGGACGGCATGGTCGGGCTGGGACGCAAACCCGGTGGCCAGGTCGGCAGCGAGGCGTTCGGCGTCATCGACGCCGTAGCCAGGGACGGCGAGGCGTAGCCGTATCCGCTTGGTGCTGTTGCCCGGCCGTCGCGCATCCGAGGCCTGGCCGATAGTCATCTGGGCGTTGGTGAGGTGCCGCCGGAGGGCCGGAAGGTCTGGCTCATCCGCAAGTCGGACCGGGCCGGGGAGCAGCGCTCGATCGGCTTCTGGAATCTGTCGCCGCTGGGTGGCGAGGGAGTCGACAACCGCGGCTTCGACAACTGCGCCGAGGTCTCTCAGCCGGGCCAGGAGGAGTTCGAGAGCGGGCCGGTAGTCGGTGTTCCGTGCCGCCCTGGCGGCTGACTTGCCGCTCATGCTCTCAAGGACGATCGCGAGGTGACCGCCGTCCACCTCGGCGGTGTACTCAGCGTCGATCGGCACGCCCCGGTCGTCGATCAATTGCATGCTGGCCAGCCTCGCATGGGGGTACGACAAGGTTCGGAGTCGAAGCAAGTTCCGACGCAGCCGGGCAGACAGTGACCGCGGAGTGACAGTCCGAGATCAGTCGCCCTGTTTCAGCCCTCTCCCCTATGCGTCCCCACGACGTACAGATTCCGACCAAACTGCCTGGTCATGGCCCTTGTGGTGACAGGACTGTAAATCCGTCGCGAAAGCTTCAGAGGTTCGAATCCTCTACCCGCCACCACAAGCGCAAAGAGGCCCCTCACCTGCCGAACCGGCGGGGAGGGGCCTTCTTCGTCGGTCCCGCTCAGGAGTCGTCGACCTTCAGCCCCGCTCAGGAGTCGTCGACCTTCAGCGTCGTCCCGTTGCTCTCCCACACCCGCCTGTGAGCGGAAACTGGACTACACGCGAGTCGCACCGCACGCATCCAAGAGGGCGGTCTCGTTGTGCCTCGCCGGTGTGTCGCTTCCAGGGCGCCGTGCCGCCTACGGTGCCCCGGCCAACGACCTGACCGAGAACCTGGCCGCGGCGAATGCACAGCAACGCCCGCTCACGGACGGGCATCCCGGCACGTCAGGGACAGTCAGAGGCACGGACTGCACATCCGTCGCGAAAGCTTCAGAGGTTCGACCGGCTACACGGTGCCGAGATCAGACGCCTACCGGGTCGTACGCCGCCGCCGGCACCACGCCCGGCTCAGTCATGACCGACGCCGGGGCTACGCGCTAGCGGTCGCGTGGAGGCCGGCCAGGATGACGTCGACGATCTTCTCGGCGACCTCGCGGGTGAAGGGGTGGCGTCGCCGGTTGACGTAGAGGTACACCGGGCCGGAGAGCAGTTCGATGAAGAAGTAGCTGTCGACCGGTGGGATTTCTCCCTTGGCGGCGGCGCTGTCGAATCGGCGGCGGGCGGTGGCGAACTGCTGGTCGTAAGCGGCCCGCACCGCCTCGTCGAGTTCCGTGTGCCCGGGGGCCGCGATGGCGGCCTGCATCAGGGCCCGTCCGGTCGGGGTGGTCATGCGTTCGGCGAGCACCAGCAGGAAGTCGACCAGATCTCGGCGGAGGTCGCCGGAGTCGTGTAGGGGTGCGGACTCCTCCGCATACCGCTTCAGGGCGGCGCTGACCAGCTCGGCGCGGTCGGGCCAGTTGCGGTAGACGCTGTTCTTGTTGACTCCGGCGAGTTCGGCGATCTCTTCGTAGCGCAGCCCGGCCACGCCGTTGCGGGCGACGAGCTCGGTGGTCGCCGCGAGGATCTGCGACCGCACCCGAGCGTTACGGCCACCCGGCCGCGCGGCCGGGCGTACGCCGGCGTCGCTCGCCCCGGCGGTCTCCTTGTCCTGCGCCACGCCTCGATTCTCACACCTGCCTCCCGGGTGGACACGACGGCGGAGCGCGAGCTACCTTAAAGCGACAGCTAGTCTCTTTAAGGATGTGATGATGATGAAGACGTTCAAGGCCGGCCAGATCGAGATCGCCTACGCCGAGTCCGGCGCCGGCGAGCCGGTGATCCTGCTGCACGGCGGGGAGAGCACCCACATCCAGTACGACACGTTCCGGCCCCGGCTTGGTGACGGCATCCGCGCGATCGCCTACGACCAGCGTGATTCCGGAGCATCGGTCAACCCGCCCGAGCCGTACGGCATCCCCGACCTGGCCGCGGACTGCGCCGCGCTGATCAGGGGCCTCGGGTACGAGCGAGCCCACATCTTCGGCTCCTCGTTCGGCGGCTTCATCGCCCTGCAGGTCGCGGTCTCGGATCCCGGCGTCGTGCAGTCGCTGACGGTCGGCGCCACCTTCTCCGACGCCTCGGCCCTTCAGGCGCCCGTGGCCTCGGAGATCGTCGAACTGTCGCCCTCGCAGCGCGACGCTCGGATGCTCGCCTTCGCCCTGTCCGACCGCGGGCAGGCCGACGAGGAGATGGTGGCCGAACTCAAGTCGGTCCTGGTCCACCGCTCACCGGAGGCGGATGCGCGACGGCTGGCCGCCATCCCGGGCTTCGACATCACCGCGCGACTGCCCGAGATCACCGCTCCCACCCTGCTCATCTACGGCGAGGACGATCCCGCCGCTCACCCCGACATCGGTCGGAAGATCGCCGCCGCCATCCCGGGGGCGAGGCTGGCGGTGATTCCGGGGGCACGCCACGGAATCACGATCGAGTTCGCGCAGGAAACCGCCCAGCTGCTTCGCGATTTCGTGCTCGCGCACCCCGTCAACGTCGATGGTTTGGAGTACGCATGAAAATCCTTGTCTCCGGCGCGGGTGTCGCCGGTCTCGCACTCGGACGTGACCTCGGGATGCGAGGCCATCACGTCACCATCGTCGAGCGGGCCGAACGGCTCCGGGGCAACGGTTCGCCCATCGACGTCCGCGGCGACGCGATCGAGGTCGCCCGCAAGATGGGAATCCTGACTGCGGTCCGCGACGAGCGGATCAGCATGACCGAGCAGGTGCACTTCGTCGACGAGAACGGCGCGGCCGTCGGCCGCCTGCCCGAGGACATCGGCGATTCGCCCGACGACATCGAGATCACCCGCGAGGACCTGTACCGGATCCTGGCCGACGCACTGCCCAACCTCGTCGACCTGCGTCTGGGCGAGTCGGTGAACTCGATCGCCGAGCACGACGACGGGGTCGATGTCGGGTTCGCCTCCGGCAACGCGGAGGGCTTCGACCTGGTCCTCGGCGCCGACGGGATGCACTCGGCGGTGCGACGGCTCGTGTTCGGTCCGGAGCAGAACTGGATCCGGCATCTCGGCCTCTACGTCGCCATCTTCGACATGCCCGACGAGGCTGACGCCGAAGCCGAGCGGATCAACCCCATGTACAGCTATCCCGGGCACATGGCCGGCATCGCCCGGTTCAAGGACAAGGCAATCGGCCTTCTGATGTTCGCGTCGGACCCCATCGACTACGACTACCGCGACGTCGAAGCGCAGAAAAAGATCCTGTCCGACCAGTTCGCCGACTGCCGTTCGTGGAAGGTCCAGCCGATCCTCGAAGCGATGCGCGCCGATCCCGACGTCTACTTCGACTCGGTCAGCCAGATCCACATGCCGGCCTGGCACAGAGGCCGGGTCGCGCTTGTCGGCGACGCCGCCCACTGCGCATCCCCGCTCGCGGGGCGGGGCACCTCCCTGGCGATGACCGGAGCTCAATTCCTCGCTGAGGAACTCGACCGATCGAACGGAGATCACGTCGCGGCTTTCCCGCGATACGAGGCCCGCCAGAGGCCCTATGTCGAATTCGCCCAGGGAACGGTCAAGGAGGGTGGCGCGCTTCTGGTGCCACTCACCCAGGAAGCGATCGTCGCACGGAACCAGCTGCTCCAACCGGTCACTGTCGGTCACTAGCGCACTGGCGGGCCCGCTACCCGCCGCATGTTCGGTGGCTCACGACCACAGTCCGGCTGTCCCCCTGCTGTCCCCCTCGTTTTCGCTGCTCACAGCGGGTTGGGGGACAGCGGGGACACCAGGGACTCGATACCGGCCGCCGGTGTCGGCGTGTGGGCGGATCGATCATGCGTGTCCGCCGCCATGCGGGTCGGCTGCTGTCAGGGTTGCTGTCAGAATTCAAGCTGCGATGGTCGTCGAGTGGGACGCTGAGGTGTGCGCATGCCGAATGATGTTGAATTGGATCAAAGTGCGGTTTGGTGAATCCGGACACCACAGAAGCCACCAAGTCGAACCGCGGCGTCGGGCGGGCACGGGCCTGAAACGCCGCTCAACCGAGGGCCTCGCGGAGGCGGGCGGCCGCCCGCTCGTCGGCTCGCGCCATCGGACCGGAGGGGAAACCGGCGATCGCCGCGCCGGCCAGTAGCGCGCCGGCCGCCATCACGAAGGCCCACGGCAGGCCGCCGGGCTGGTCGACGATCACGCCGGTGAGGGCGCCGCCGGCGGCGCTGCCGGCTACCGAGACGGTGACGATCCAGGTGAAGGCCTCGTTCAGCATCGAGGCGGGGGCGATGCGGCCGACCAGGCCGTTCTCGACGGTCAGGGCCGGCGCGATGGTGGCACCGGCGATGACCAGGGCGCAGCCCATCACCGCGGGACCCGCGGGGCGCGACAGCAGGGACAGCAAGGCGAAGCTGACGCCGACCAGGGCGAGCAGGCCGGCGAACTGCTTCGGCAGGGCCATGGTGGGACGGCGGGTGCCGAACCAGAAGCCGCCGACGGCGCTGCCCAGGCCCCAGACGCCGAGGAGGATGCCGCCGAGGCTGTCGCCGCCGCCGTGTTGTTCGGCGTACGCGGGGACGACCACGCCGCCCGCGCCGAAGGCGATGCCCAGTGCGAACACGCAGGCCAGCAGGGCGGGGAAACCGCTCGTGGACAGCGGGCCGAGGCCTCGGGTGCGGGTGGCGGCGGCGTGTTCGTGGCTGCGGCGCATGACGGGCAGCCGGGCGATCCACAGCGTGCCGGCCAGGGTGGTGGAGCCGGCCGCGATGATTGCCGCCGCGGGGCCGCCGGTGATGACGATGAACCCCGACACCAGCATGGGCCCGAGTACGAAGACCAGCTCGAACAGCGACGTCTCGGCGGCCAGGGCGGCCTGGCGGAGGTCGTGCTGCCCGGAGCCGACCTCGGTCATGTCGGTCCAGGCACGGCGGATCGCGGCGGTGGCCGGTGGGAACGTGGCCCCGGCGACGCCGGCCGCGACCACGATCAGGGGCAGGGCGTCCTCTCCGCCGCGGCTGGCGATCAGCAGGCCGGCCAGGCCGAGGGGATGCGACACGGCGGTGACCGTCAGCACGGGGCGGGAGCCGGCCCGGTCGGCCAGCCGCCCGGCCAGGGGGCTGACGGCGGCGCCGGCGATCGCGTACACGGCTCCGGCGAGGCCGGCGGCCGCGTACCGTCCGGTGGCGTTCTGCACCAGCAGCAGCAGGGCGAGGGGCGTCATGCCGATGCCGAGCCGGGCCAGGATGCCGACGATCCACAGGACGGGTGTGCCGGGCATCCGCCACACGCTGAGGTATTGCCGCAGCGCGGTCACGGACCCACCCCCAGCATGTTTCCACGTAACGAGCAGACGACGCCTCCGACCCTAACGGCCGGAGGCGTCGCCCGCGTCGGCCGGGCCGCGGTGGTCGGCGCGCAGAACGAAGTCCCGGCCGGGCGGGCGCGCGCTGTCAGCGGGAACCGATGAGGGCGGCCTGCCGGTGCAGGCGGGCGATGCGCTCGCCCATCGGGGGGTGGGTGGAGAAGAGGTTGGCCACGCCGCGGGCGTTGAACGGGTTGGCGATCATCAGGTGGGCGGCGCTGGTCAGCTGGCCCTGGGCCGGCAGCGGCAGATGCTGGGCGCCGTAGTGGATCTTTTCCAGGGCGCTGGCCAGGGCCAGCGGGTCGCGGGTCAGGGTGGCTCCGGAGGCGTCGGCCTGGAACTCGCGGTTGCGGCTGATCGCCAGCTGGATGATGGTCGCGGCCAGCGGGCCGAGGATCAGCATGAGCAGCAGGCTGGCCGGGTTGGGCGAGTCCTCGTCGTCGCCCCCGCCGAAGGGCAGGAAGATCGCCAGCTGGGCGACCATGGTGACGATGCCGGCCAGGGCGGCCGCGACGCTGGAGATCAGGATGTCGCGGTTGTAGACGTGCGACAGTTCGTGGCCGATGACGCCGCGCAGTTCGCGCCGGTCCAGGATCTGGGTGATGCCGACCGTGACGGCGACCGCCGCGTGCCGTGGGTCGCGGCCGGTGGCGAACGCGTTGGGCTGCATCGACGGCGACACGTAGAGGCGGGGCATGGGCTGGCCGGCATCGGCCGACAGCTCCCGGACGATCTGGTGGAGCGCGGGGAATTCCGCCTCGGTCACCGGCTGGGCGCGCATCGCCCGCAGGGCCAGCTTGTCCGAGAAGAAGTAGCTGCCGGCGTTGATGGCCAGCGACAGGAACACAGCGAACACCAGGCCGCCGCTGCCGCCGAGCCAGTAGCCCAGGGCCAGGATCAGCGCGGTCAGCAGACCCAGCAGAGCGGCCGTTTTGAGGCCGTTGTGATGGCGGTGCACAGGACACTCCTTCGACTTGCGAGCGGGGTGGGCTCGCACCTCGATGGAACATCGGAAACCGTGGAAATCATCCGGAAGTAGCTGTGAAGTCGCTGAACGTGAGCGGCTCGTGGTTGGCGTATCCGACCCGGTACGGATGCCGCGCCTGCCAGCGTCCGATCAGCTCGTGCAGCCCGGGCACCGTGAACGCCCGGGCCAGGGCCTCCCGGTCGGCCACGGTGAACCGGACGATCGCGGTGGCGACCAGCGCCGGGATGTCCTCTTCACCGGGGACGGCGATGTGCCGCCGTGCGACGAACGACCGCACGGTGCCGGAGTCGAGCATGACCTTTTCGATGTCGGCGAGATATTGATCCAGCTCCGCGTCGGGCAGCGGTTCTTCGAAGGCGACGATCATCGTGTGTTCGAGCATGGGCCAATTCTCGGCCGCTCCGGGCGTACCCGTCCAAGACCTTTTTGATCTTCAGCGATAACCTGCGGGCATGGCTGACCTGGAGAACCGCGAGCTCGAATACTTCATCGCGGTGGCCGAGGATCTGCACTTCGGGCGGGCCGCCGTCCGGCTGTCGATCGCCCAGCCGGCGCTGTCCAAGGCCATCCGGCGGATCGAGGCGCGGCTCGGTGTGCCGCTGTTCGTCCGGTCCAGCCGCCGGGTCGAGCTCACCCCGGGCGGGGAGGCGCTGCTGGAGCATGGACGGCACGCCCTCAACGCGGTCAGCGCCGCGGTCCGCAACGCCCGCCGCGCCGCCGAGGGTCAGTCGCAGCTGCGCCTCGTCCTCAAGCCCGGCGGCGACGCCGGGCTGCTGTCCGGCATTCTGGCCGCGTACGCCCGGCAGCCCGGCGCCCGCCGCGTCGACATCGTGTTCAGCGGCCCGGCCGACCGCGCCGATTTCCTGCTCGACGGGCGGGCCGACGTGGGCCTGCTCTACGCGCCGTTCGACGACCTCACCGGGCTGGCCCACGAGACGCTGATCGAGGAGGACCGGGTGGCGGTGCTGCCCGCCGGCCACCGGCTGGCCGCCCGTGCCCGGCTGGGTCTGGCCGATCTGGCTGGCGAGACCATGCCGGGTCCCGAGATCACCGACCTGACCCAGCTCCTCCAGCTGGTCAGGCTGGGCCGCATGGCCGCCGTCGTACCCCGCTCCCTGGTCGAACCGTTCCCGCCCGGCGTCACCGGCGTGCCAGTAAGTGACGCCCCGCCCAGCCGCCTCCTGCTCGCCTGGCCCGACCACGACCGCCGCCCGCTGCTGGCCGCGTTCGTGGCCGCCGCTATGACCGCCGCCGCCGTGACCACGACGACATCGTCGCTGAGCGAAGGTGGAGGCAGACTGGGTGGGTGACGAAGATTCCGCTCAGCGTTCTCGATCTGGCCACCGTCCGTGCCGGGCACTCCAGCGGCGATGCGCTGCGTGGCACGGTCGAGATCGCGAAAACCGCGGATCAGCACGGGTACGCGCGGTTCTGGGTCGCCGAGCACCACAACATGCCGGCCGTCGCCTCCACCAGCCCGGCCACGCTGATCGGGGCGGTGGCGGCCCAGACGTCGCGCATCCGGGTCGGGTCCGGCGGGGTGATGCTCCCCAACCACATGCCGTTCGTCGTGGCCGAGCAGTTCGCGCTGCTCGAGGCGCTCTACCCGGACCGGGTGGACCTGGGCATCGGGCGGGCGCCGGGCACCGACCAGGCCACCGCGGCCGCCCTGCGCGGTGTGTCGCCCTACCTGACCGTCGAGCAGTTCCCCGATCATCTGCGCACGGTGCTGGCGCTGCTCAGTGAGCAGGGTGCGCCACGTCTGCGGGCCACTCCCGAGCCCACCTCGTACCCGGAAGTCTGGATGTTGGGGTCGAGCACCTTCGGCGCGCAGATGGCCGCGGCGCTGGGACTGCCCTTCTGTTACGCATATCACTTCGCGATGACGTCCGATGTGGACAACGCGCTGCGGCTGTACCGCGACGGGTTCCAGCCGTCGGCCCGGCACCCCGCCCCGCACGCGATGGTCAGCGCCTCGGTGATCGTGGCCGGCACCAGTGAGGAGGCGCAGTACCTGGCCGGCCCGAGCCGGATCATGGCGCTCAGCCTGCGTACCGGCCGGCTCGGTCCGATCGTCTCGCCCGAGACCGCGGCACAGGCCGCGCTCAGCGACCTGGACCGGACGCTGCTCGACCAGCTGCCGGGTACGCAGTACGCGGGCACCGCCGAGGAGGTCGTCGCGGGCCTGGAACAGCTGGTCGAACGGACCGGCGCCGACGAGCTGATGATCGCCGGCGTCGTCTACGACCCGGCGACGCGCCAGGACTCGCTAATCCGCTTGGCAAAGGCCTGGAACGGATAAGAAGCTGTCCGGATGAGCTGGCACATATCCGGCAGCGTGCGGGACTACCCCGACCGGGCCGGGCCGTTCCTGCGGTCCCGCCCGGTGGAGAACACCGTGCCGCTCACCCTCTCCGAGACCTCGCCGAGCCGGGGCCCGCACCTCTACGACGGCGCCACCGACGTCGTCCTCTTCACCGACCTCGCCAATCCCACGAGCAACGCCCTCTACCAGCGGCTCGGCTACCGCCCGGTGGAGGACCGGAAGGTGGTGCTGTTCCAGTGAGCAGAGTGCTCTCGGTCAACGTCGCTGTGCCGATGCGCAGCACGGCCAAGAATGTCGGCATCACCGGCATCAACAAGGTGCCGGTCGATCATCCGATCGCGGTGCGCGCGCCCGGACCGAAGCGGACGGGTCTGCACAGCGGGCTCGTCGGCGACCAGATCTTCGACGTCAAGCACCACGGCGGTGACGACCAGGCCGTTTACGCGTACGCCAGGGAGGACTACGCCTGGTGGGAGGGCGAACTCGGTCGCGCCCTGCCCGGTGGCTTGTTCGGCGAAAACCTGACGACCGAGGGGGTACGGGTGAGCACGGCGGTGGTCGGCGAGCTGTGGCACGTCGGTGACCGTGGCCTCGTCCTGTCGCCGACCTGTTCGCGCATTCCGTGCGCCACCTTCCAGGCCCGGATGGGCGAGCGCCAGTGGACGAAGCGTTTCACCCAGGCCAACCGGACGGGCGCGTACCTCAAAGTGGTCTCTCCCGGCGACGTCCAGGCCGGCGACGCCATCGTGGTCACCGACGTGCCCGCCCACGGCGTGACCATCGCCGACTCGTTCCACGCCTACATGACCGAGCACATCGAGGTCGAAGAGCTGATCGCGTCCCGCATGACAAGCGCCTAAATTTGTCATGTGACAAGACACCTGATCCGCTACTCCGGGGCGGGCAGCTTCACGCCGGAGATCATCGCCCGGGCCGAGGGCAGCTACCTCTGGACCGAGGAGGGGCGCCGTCTGCTCGACTTCACGTCCGGGCAGATGAGCGCCATCCTCGGACACAGCCACCCCGAGGTCGTGGCCACCGTCCAGCGGCAGGTGGCAACGCTCGACCACCTGTTCAGTGGCATGCTCAGCCGGCCCGTACTCGAGCTCGCCCGGCGCCTGGCCGAATCGCTGCCCGACCCGCTCGAGAAGGTGCTGCTGCTCACCACCGGCGCCGAGTCCAACGAGGCGGCGATCCGGATGGCCAAGCTGGTCACCGGCAAGCACGAGATCGTCTCGTTCGCCCGCAGCTGGCACGGCATGACCCAGGCCGCCGCCAACGCCACCTACAGCTCCGGCCGCAAGGGCTACGGCCCCACCACCCCCGGCAACTTCGCCATCCCCACCCCCAACCCGTTCCGCCCCGACTTCGTCGACGCCGCCGGCGGTTTCGACTGGCAGCGCCAGCTCGACTACGCCTTCGACCTGATCGACGCCCAGTCCACCGGCAGCCTGGCCGCCTGCATCGTCGAGCCCATCCTCAGCTCCGGCGGCGTCATCGAACCGCCCCTCGGCTACCTGGCCGCGCTGCAGCGGAAGTGTCGCGAGCGGGGCATGCTGCTGATTCTCGACGAGGCGCAGACCGGCCTGTGCCGCACCGGCCAGTGGTACGCCTTCGAACGCGACGGCGTAGCCCCCGACATCCTCACCCTGTCCAAAACCCTGGGCGCGGGCCTCCCCTTGGCCGCGGTGATCACCAGCGCCGAGATAGAGGCCGAAGCCCACGCCCGAGGCTTCCTCTTCTTCACCACCCACGTCTCGGACCCTCTTGTCGCCGCCGTCGGCAACACCGTCCTCGACATCCTGGAACGCGACAAGCTTGACGGGGTGGCGACCGAGTCGGGCGCCTTCCTCCAGGCGGGTTTGCGCGACTTGGCCGCCAAACACGAGACCATTGCCGATGTACGCGGCCGCGGGCTGCTCGTCGGCCTGGAGCTGGTGTCCGATGAACTGGGCGCGAGGGTGACCCGCCGCTGCTTGGAGCTGGGCCTGCACATGAACGTCGTCCAACTCCCCGGCATGGGCGGCGTCTTCCGTATCGCCCCGCCCCTGACCGCCACCCGCGACGAACTCTCCGAGGGCCTCGCCATCCTCGACCAGGCCCTGTCCGGCCGATGACCCCAGCGTCGGTGCGGGCCACCGCCGCGCGGACGCTGAGGATTGCCGTACGTTTGAGGGGTGTCCGATCGAGCAGGCTCGGTAGCCGGCATTGTGGGCGTGGTGCTCGCCGCGCTCGCCCTGATAATGGCGGTCTACGTCTATTGGATGGGACGCCGGCGAACTGACGGCAGCCGTCGACAAGCGGTCTATGACCCGTGGATCCGATACGGCTTGTTGATCTTCGGTCTTCTTGCCGTTGCCTCTGTCGGCTCATGGGTGGGTGCCAGCTCGGCGGGAGCGGACCCCAGCGTGCTGGTCACTACCATCACGATGATTCCGCCGACTCTCGCGGCGATCGCGGCGATCGTGACCGCGCTCGTCGGGGCGCGAGCATTGCGAAAGAAGGATAGTAAGAAAGATCCGGGTGTCGCTCCGATCAACCACGTGTCCGGCAACATGTATCACATCTATCTCGGCGACGAGAGTGGCGGAAACGGCAGAGCATTCGAGCTCGCCGACGGAAATCTCCGAATTGATGACCGCGGTGAGTCGATCGCGGACCCACCTTTGCAGGCCTCAGTCTCCGACACCGTAGAGGTTCCCGCGGCCGGCCCGAGGCAACCCAGCCTGACCGCCGAGATCACGCAGCTTTTTTCACTGCACGACAGCGGCGCCCTGAGTAAAGAGGAGTTCGAACGAGCCAAACGGATCGCTTTCGAGGCGCATGGCACCATGGTGTCCGCGGGTACGGCGTTGCCGGGCGACGCCGACAAACCTCGAGAGCTCCAACAACGGCCTGCTGAGAAACCCGCACTGGACACGGGTGACTCCGCCGGCGCCTGAGTCGGCCTTGGCTGTCCGAACGCGGGCTTCTCGCGACGCGGGTCCGCGACGAAGCGCGTCGGCGTCGGCAGGTCGGTCATGCCAGCGCTCCACAAGCGTCGGTCGGCGCCGTGGCGCGGCCCCGCAACTGCCACGCAACCTGGAGGCAGCCGAGCTGCGTCGCGAACCGGCTCGGGTGCGCACAACGATTTGCCATGTGCGGCGCCCGCGGTGCGGCTTACCCCAACGGTCCCGCCATTGAGGCGGACGAAATTGACAGTGTCCGCCGGGACCGACGGGGCGGATCTTCGCCAGCCGCCTCGGGCCGGGCGGAATCTACGTCGCCCCGAAGGGCCGCCCAGTCACCCGCAACGCGATCAGCACGGCATTCCGTAGGGCGCCCGGCCCCCGCGTTCACTCCGGCCGACGAACAACGCTTACGGCACGGTATGACGGAAGGCGCGAGAACATGCCCTCACTCCCGCCCAGCAGCGGTCGCCCCTGGCACGGCGACCGTACGACCTCCGTCACGCCGCTGTGGTATCTCGACGGGCAGACGTAGAGTGCGCCCAGGCGGAGGCCCGGAGCACAATGACTGCTCCGGGCCTCCGTCTTGACCACGGGCGGACCTGTACCCGTTCGCCGCGCTGTCTGGGCTGCCTAAGTGCCAACCGAGGTTGCCCATAGACAACCTCCCACAGCTAGTATTGGGTAGTCAATGGCTAGTTGCGGGTGGTCTACTCGGGGAGCCAACCGAGGAGATCAGGGTGCCGCCGCGTTATCGATACGAAGAGATCGCCGACGACCTGCGTCAGCGGATCGACGCCGGAGAGTTTCCGCCGGGCTCGCGCTTGCCCAGCCGACGTGAGCTCACGGGTCATTACGAGGTGACTGAGCCGGTCGTCGACCGTGCGATGCAGATCCTACGAGTCTTGGGGATCACCGAGACGCTGGCTGGTGTCGGGGTGTTCGTCCGCGATGACGCACAACGCGGCTCCTAGTTGCTGCCGCTCACGCCCAAGGTCCTTGCCAGTCGGCGCTGACCCGGGCGAGAGCGTGACCGTGGCTCAGGAGAGCGCGGCGAACAGTAACTGGGGCATGAAGCCCAGGGCCACGGCCACCGCGGCCGCCCCGATCGTTGAGGTTGCGACCGGCCAGTGGATGGGGAGTTTGGGGAGGCGGAGGTCGGCCACCGCCAAACCGGGCGGCGAAGCGTAGAGGATCGCGGCGGTGCGGATGTAGTAGGCCAGGGCGATCACGGCGTTGACGGCCACGATGACGGCGAGCCAGGTCCAGCCGTGGTCGATCAGGGTGTCGACGATGGTGACCTTGGCGAAGAGGCCGGCCAAGCCCGGAGGCAGACCGGCCAGGCCGGACAGGGCCAGCACGAACGCCGCCGCCGGCCAGGGGGAACGGCGGGCCACGCCGCGGTAGGAGGCTATGTCGCCGCCGTGGGCGCCGGGAGGCAGCAGGGCGACGATCACGGCGAAGGCCACGAACTCCAGGGCCACGAAGAAGGTCGCGTAGGCCAGGGCCGCGGTCGTGCCCTCGGCGCCCAGCGCGAGGGGGGCCAGGATGTAGCCCGCCTGGGCTACCGAGGACCAGGCCAGCAGGCGGACCATGCCGGTCTGACGTAGGGCGACCAGGTTGCCGACGGTCATTGTCAGGACGGCGAGGATCGCGATCAGCGGGCCGGTGTCGAGGCGGGACGCGATCGCGGCCAGGGCGATCACGCCGCCCAGCTTCGAGGCTGTGGAGAGGTACGCGGCTACGGGGAGGGGGGCGCCGTCGTAGGTGGCGGGGGCCCAGGCGTGCAACGGGACCGCGGCGACCTTGAAGGCGAAGCCGATCACCACCAGGGACACCCCGACCGAGGCCAACGGGGTGGCGGGGACGGCGGTGAACGCGGCCAGGTGGAGGGTGCCGGCGGCGGCGAACACGAGGGCCGCGCCCATCAGGGCGATCGCGGTGGACACCACGCTGATCAGGAAGAAGGTCACGGCGGAGGAGGCTCCGGCGGTGGTGCGGCGAAGTCCCGTCAGGACGTACAGGGGCAGGGTCAGGGTTTCCAGGCCGACGATCAGCGTGACCAGATCGCCCGCGTAAGCGACCACCACGCCGCCGGTCATCGCCGCGGTGAGCAGGAGACAGAACTCGCCGGGTGGGGCGGGTACGCGGGCCGATAGGCCGAGGACGCCCAGGGTCAGGGCCGCGAACAGGGCGGCGAGAACGGCCGACGAACCGGTGGGCGCCCAGGAACAACCGGCGCCGGCCAGGCAGAACGTGCCCTGGGCGGGGGCCCGGAACGGGACCACCGCGGTGATCAGGGCGCCGGCTGCGGCCGTACCGAAGATCGCGGAGCGCCGGCCGGCCGTGAGGTCGACGACCAGAACCAGCACCGCCGTGGCGGCCGCGGTGTAGAGGGGCAGCAGCGCGAGGTGGTTGATGGACTGGATCACCGAAGGGCCTCCGTCATCGCGCCGAGCGGGTCGAGCGTGCCGAAGAGCACCAGCGACGGGACGAGGCCGACGGCCAGGGCCAGCAGGACGAGCGGGGCCCAGGCGAGCCATTCGACGCGCGAGATGAGGGCGAGAGGCGCGGCCGGAGCGGAAGGCGCGGGCTCAGGAAGCGCGACCGCGGTGGGCGAAGAGTCGTCGGCGACGAAGGCCGGTGGGGCCCCGTGCGTCACCCGGCGGAGCAGGCGCAGGAAGTATGCGGCGGTCAGCGCGCCGCCCACGGCCGCGATCGCCGCCAAGGTGATCCACAAGGGACCGCCCCGTCGCACCGCGGCGACCACCGCGAACGCCTCGCCCCAGAAGCCGGCCAGGCCGGGCAGCCCGAGGGACGCGATCGCGGCGAAGCCGAACAACCCGGCCAGCCTCGGCGCCGTCTCGCGCAGGCCACCCAGTGACGCCAGGTCGCCGGTGTGGGTACGGTCCTTGATCGCCCCGGCCAGGAAGAACAGCAGGCCGGTGATCACGCCGTGCGCGACGTTGCCGAGCAGCGCGGCCTGCACCCCGGTGACGGTGAGGGTGGCGATGCCGAGGAGCACGAAACCCATGTGGCCGACGCTGGAGTAGGCGATCAGGCGCTTCAGCTCGGTCTGCCGCAGACACACCAGCGAACCGATGACGATCGCGGCCACGGCCAGGACGGCGAGCACGGGTGCGGCCCAGGCGGCACCGGTGGGGGCGACGCCGACGCCGATCCGGATCAGGCCGTACGTACCCATCTTGAGCAGCACCCCGGCCAGCAGCACGCTGCCGACCGTGGGGGCCTCGGTGTGCGCGTCGGGCAGCCAGGTGTGCAGCGGCCACAGCGGGGCCTTCACCGCGAACGCCAGCGCGAACAACGTGAACGCAACATATTGCGTGTCGCGGGACAGGCCGAGGCCGCCGGTCAGGGCACTGAGGTCGGCGGTGCCGGCCGCGGCGACCACGGTGAACACGCCGAGCAGCAGGAGCACCGAGCCGAACAGCGTGTACAGCACGAACTTGCGGGCCGCCCGCCGCCGCTCCGTGCCGCCCCAGCCGGCGATCACGGCGTACATCGGCAGCAGTGTGACCTCGAAGAACAGGAAGAACAGGACCAGGTCGAAGGCCAGGAAGGTGCCGAGGATGCCCACTTCCAAGATCAAGAGCAGGGCCATCAGGGTACGCCCGGAGCCCGCGCCGGGCACCCGCTTCATGGTGTACGCGCAGCACAGCAGCGTCAGCAGACCCGTGAGGACGACCAGTGGATAGGAGACGCCGTCCACCGCCAGATGGAAGTCGACCTCCAGCGCCGGGATCCACGAATAGTTGATCTCGGCCCACGGGGTGATGTGGTTCAGGACGAGAGGACCGGCCGAACCGGCCAGTCCCAGCACCGCGGTGAGCCCGAAGGTGACCGCGGCGCCGACCAACGCGACCAGCTTGCCGGCGCGCTCGGGCAGCAGCGCGGCGATCAGGGCGGCCAGGGCGGGCACGGCGAGGACGGCGATCAACGCCACCGAGTACTGGTCGAGGCCGGGGTTCATGACGAGGCTCCGTAGACGGCGGCGACCACGCCGAGCAGCAGCGCGCCGGTGAAGACGGCGACCGCCGCGCGGGGCAGGGCGGCTCGATGCGCGGCGCTGAGCAGCGTCCCGAAGCCGGTGGCGGTGCGGCCCACGCCCTCGACCGTGCCGTCGACCACGCGTTCGTCGGTCCACTTGACCGCGCCGGCCAGCGCCCGCACCGGCCGGACGATCAGCCGGTCCTGCACCGCGTCCAGGTAGAACGCGTTGGCCAGCACCGGACGCACCCGGCCGAGAGCGAGCACCGGATCGGCACCGGGCGCCGCGTGCCACAGCCACCAGGCCGTGCCGGCGCCGGTCGCCAGGAGCAGCAACGGCAGCAGGATGGCCACGTCGAGGTGGGGCTGTTCGAGTTCCAGGGCGGTACGGAAGGCCGGCGCGAACGCCACCAGGCCGAGCAGGGCCGCCGGAACCGCCAGCACGAGCACCGGCCAGCGCATCACCCGCGGCGGATCGTGGGCCACGCCGGGCGCGTCGTACCGGGCGTCGTCGAAGCCGACCTCCCAGTCCGGTCCGTCCGGCCCGTACGCGCGTGAAGGTCCGAAGAACGCCCGCAGCAGCAGCCGGGTCGAATACCAGGCCGTGACCAGCACGCCGACCAGCGCCGCGACCCAGACGGTCCAGGCGGTCCAGGCCGGCACCGGCTCACCGCCGCCGGTGGCGTGCGCGGCGGCGACCAGAACGTTCTCCTTCGACCAGAAGCCGGCCAGCGGCGGCAGCCCGGCCAGCGCGGCCAGCCCGACCACGAAGGCCCAGAAGGTGGCCGGCATCGCCCGGCGCAGACCGCCCATCCGGGACAGGTAGTTGGTGCCGACCGCGTGGATCACCGCGCCGGCCGCGAGGAACAGCAGCGCCTTGAAGGCGGCGTGGGTGAGCAGGTGAAACAGGGCGGCGGCGGGCGAGCCGACGGCCAGCGCACCGGTCATGTAGCCGATCTGCGAGACGGTCGACCAGGCCAGCACCCGCTTGAGGTCGTCCTGGGCGGTCGCGGCGAGCGCACCGAGCAGCAGGGTGACCGCGGCCATCACACCGAGGGTGGCCAGCGCCGCCGGGGACCGCGCATAGAGCGGATAGAGCCGGAACACCACGTACACGCCGGCGGCGACCATGGTGGCCGCGTGGATCAGCGCGGAGATCGGCGTCGGGCCGGCCATCGCGTCGGGCAGCCAGGTGTGCAGCGGGAACTGGGCGCTCTTGCCGGCCGCCCCGGCCAGGACCAGCAGCAACGCGGCGGTCAGGGTGCCGGTCGAGTAGGGGTGGGCGAGCACGTCGGCGATCCGGAACGAGCGGGCCGACCAGCCCAGCAGCGCGATGCCGAGCAGAAAGCCGACGTCGCCGACCCGGGTGACCAGGAACGCCTTGACCGCGGCGGCCGGGGCCTCGGGCAGCCGGCGGTCGTGACCGATCAGCAGGTATGAGCAGACGCCCATCACCTCCCAGCCGACCAGCAGCAGGATCAGGTCACCGGCGGTCACCACGAGCAGCATCGCGCCGGTGAACAGCGATATCTGCGCTGCATACGGTGCGTAGCGGGGGTCGTCGTGGAGGTAACCGATCGAGTAGATCTGAACGGCCAGGGCCACCACCGTCACCGCGAGACAGACGTAGAGCGCGGCGGTGCCGGCCGAGAACGCCAGGGTCACGTTCAGGTCGCCGAGGCGTACCCAGCTGATCTGCCCTTGAAAGGGACCGTCGGCAACGATCAGCAGGGCCACGGTCAGCCCGAACGCCACTGCCGCACCGGTGACTCCGAGCGCGGCGGCTCGCTTCCGGCCGGCCCGATCGCCCGGATTCAGGAGCAGACCGACCAGACCGAGCAGCAGGGGTACGCCCGGGAGCAGCGCCGCGATCATCCGTCGACCCGCTCGAGCTCGACCTCGTCGATCGCCACGGCCCGGCGCAGCCGGTAGTACTGCAGGACGATGGCCAGCCCGACGCCCACCTCGGCGGCGGCCAGCACGATGACGAACAGCGTGAACACCGCTCCCGCGTGCGGCGTGGCGCTCCTGGTCGTGACGTCGGCCGTGACGAAGACCAGGTTGACCGCGTTCAGCATCAGCTCGACGGCCATCAGCACCAGGATCGCGTTGCGCCGCCGCAGCACGCCGTAGACGCCCAGCCCGAAGAGGATGGCCGCGATCGCGTACGGGATCACCGCGTGCACCTAGTCACGCCCCTTGATGTCGGACCCTTTTGTGTCGCTCCCCGTGACGCCGGCCGCTTCGGCGTCGCGCACTGTGACGCCGGACCCTTCGGCGTCACGCAATGTGGCGCCGGGCGCTTCAGCGTCACGCAATGTGGCGCCGGGCGCTTCAGCGTCGCGGCCCGTGATGTCGGGCCGGGACAGGATGATCGCACCGACCAGGGCGGCCAGCAGCAGGATGGAGATCACCTCGAAGGGCAGGACCCAGCTGCCGAAGATCTGCGTACCCATCCGCGCCGTGGTGCCGGCCTCCGGTAGCGGGTAGATCGCCCAGCGGAAGGCGTCGGCCAGCAACGCGGCCAGGCCCAGGCCCACTCCCCCGCCGACCAGCAGGGCCGGCCAGGCCGGTCGGTCCAGGTCGTCGGAGGCGCCGATCGGGGCGCGGGTCAACATCACGGCGAAGAGCAGGAGTACGACGACCGCGCCGACGTAGACCAGCACCTGGACCCAGGCGACCAGCTCGGCCCCGAGGACCAGGTAGAGGCCGGCGATCGCGCCCAGGCCGACGACCAGGTAGAGACCGGCCCGGACCAGATGCTTGGAGGTGACGACGAGGGCGCCGGCGCCGATCGCGACCACGCCGAGCGCCAGCAGCAGAGCGTCGGCGACGGTCACCCTTCAGACTCCGCATCCGGTGCGGGCGCGGGGCTTTCCGCAGGCAGGGCGGCCTTCGTCACCGGCGGCACGGGGCTTTCCGCAGGCAGGGCGGCCTTCGTCACCGGCGGCACGGGGCTTTCCGCAGGCGGGGCGGCCTTCGCGGGAGGTTCGCGGCGGGGGCGGGCCGGGACGCTCTTGGCCGCGGTGGCCGCGCCCGGGCCGGCGGCCTTCTTGGCCGCGGTCGCCTCCTCCTTCGAGGGCTCGCCGAGCACGTCGTGGGCGGGCGGCGGCGGCACGGTCGGCATCCACTCGCCCAGCCGCTGCTTGTCGTGCAGCAGGTCGCGGAGGTCCAGCTCGGAATACTCGAACTCGGGCGTCCAGTGGAGCGCGTCGAACGGGCACACTTCGATGCAGATGCCGCAGTACATGCACAGCGAGAAGTCGATGTCGAACCGGTCGAGCACGTTGCGCTGCCGCGGCCGGGCCGCCCCCGGGACGACGACCTCTTCCTTGTGCGAGTCGATGTAGATGCACCAGTCCGGGCACTCCCGGGCGCACAGCATGCAGACCGTGCAGTTCTCCTCGAGCAGGGCGATCACCCCGCGCGAGCGGGGCGGCAGCTCGGGCTCGACATCCGGGTACTGCTGGGTCGTACTGCGCTTGGTCATCGTGCGCAGCGTGACCGCGAGCCCGTTGATCAGGCCCGCTCCCGGCGTGCTCTTCTCCCCGTTCTCACTCACAAGTGACCATCCTGCCCCCTCACTCCCTCGGGTGCGAGCAGGCCCCCCGTGTGGATCTTCCGGTACGGTGAGTCAAAGGGTGAGCGCCCCTCTCTGGAGGCCCGAAATGACCGCTGCGACGAGCGAGCACCCGCCCGCCAACGGGTGGACCGCTGAGGACTTGGAACGCTTCCCCGATGACAACGTCCGCCGCGAGTTGCTCGATGGAGTGCTCCTCGTCTCTCCCTCCCCCTCCCGTATTCATCAGACACTGGCGGCTCGGCTGGTCGTCGCGCTCGAAGATTTCTGTCCGCCCGATCAAGCGGTCACCCAGAACGTCGACGTCCGGTTCAGTGAGCGCCGATCTTTCGCTCCGGACGTGCTCGTCATCACCGCGGCCGCGGCCGACCGGACCGGGCGACTGTATGAACCCCACGAACTGGTCCTCGCCGCCGAGGTCGTTCACCGACGTCAGTGGGGATGGATCGCATCACCAAGCCGGCCATCTACGCCGGCGCCGGCATTCCGTATTTCTGGCGCATCGAGACCGACGGCGGCATCGCCGTCCATGTTCACCGGCTGGACCCGGTAAACGAGAGCTATCAGCTCATCGGCACGTTCCGCGATGCGATTGTTCTCGACGAGCCGTGGCGGATCGACATCCCGATCAGCCGGTTGACGCCGCCTCAGTTCAAGCAGGCTTGACTCTGACACTGTGTCAGGCGGTCTCGTGGGTGGCATGACTGATTACATGCGCCCCGGGGTGATGACCGACCCGGGCGAGCTCAGCGGGCGGCTGGACGGGCTGCCGGCGGACGTGGCCGGGGTCGGGCGGGTGGTTCAGGGGCTGCTGATCCATGAGTTTCTGGGGGACCTGTACGGGGTCACGCTGACCGACGCGCAGAAGGAGACCGTGCACCTGCGGAAGGTGTCGGACATGCTCGCGGGGATCGTGGCTCTCGACGGGCGGCCGCTGGACCAGGCCCGGACACCGGATCGGCGGCTCGTGACCAACTGCCGCGGGTTCACCGTGCTGGCCGTGACGCTGCTGCGGCGGGCCGGTGTGGCGGCTCGGGCCCGGTGCGGGTTCGGGACGTACTTCGGGGACGGGATGCGCGGCGATCACTGGGTCGCCGAGTTTCATGACGGGCAACGGTGGCGGCTGTTCGACGCGCAGATCGACTCCGTGTTCGGGGACGCGATCAAGGCTGACTTCGACGTCACGGACATCGCGCGGGATGTGTTCATCGTCGCGGGAGACGGATGGCGGCGGTGCCGGGACGGGCAGGACGACCCGCAGCGGTACGGGCTGACCGGCGTCGGCCAGGGCTGGTGGTGGATCGCCGGGAACATGGTGCGGGACGCGGCCGCCCTGGACAACGTCGAGATGTTGCCGTGGGACTGCTGGGGTGCGATGCCCGAACGGGACCGGGAACCGGACGACTGGGAGTTCTTCGATCGGCTGGCCGCCGGTCGGGTCGACACCGCGAACGACGATCGGGTCCGCGTACCCGACAAGGTTTGGAATGCCTTGAGGGAACGCGACGAAGCGGTCAGGTGAGGACCTTCACCACCGCGGTCAGCACCAGCTGGCCGAGCGCGACCGGCACGAGGACCAGCCAGCACAGGCGTTGCAGCTGGTCCTCGCGCAGGCGGGGATAGCTGACCCGGAGCCAGATGATCACGAAGGACACCGCGAACGTCTTGGCCAGCGTCCACAGCCAGCCGAGGTGGTCGGCGAACGGGCCGTGCCAGCCGCCGAGGAACAGGATCGTGGTCAGGCCGGCGATCACAACGATGCCGACGTATTCGGCCAGCAGGAAGAACGCGAAGCGCAGGCCGGTGTACTCGGTCATGTAGCCGAAGACCAGCTCGGAGTCGGCGATCGGCATGTCGAACGGCGGGCGGCGGATCTCGGCCAGGCCGGACACGAAGAACACGAGCGCCGCCGGCAGCTGCCAGATCAGCCACCACGGGCGCCACGCCTCGACGATGCCGGGCAGGCTGAGCGTGCCGGCGGCCATGGCCACGCTGGCCGCGGCGAGCACCAGCGGCAGCTCGTACCCGAGCAGCTGGGCCGCGCCGCGCAGGCCGCCGAGCAGGCTGTATTTGTTGGCCGAGGCCCACGCCGACATCAGCACGGCCACCACGCCGACACCGAGCACGGCCAGGACGAAGAACAGGCCGACGTCCATGGCCTGGGCGACGAGGCCGCCGGGTCCGAGGGGCAGGGCCAGAAAGACCAGGAGGTACGGGAAGAGCGCGACCAGGGGTGCCAACCGGAAGACGGTACGGTCGGCCGCCCGCGGCGTGATGTCCTCCTTTTGCACGAACTTGACGCCGTCGGCGATCAGCTGGGCCCAGCCGTGGAACGCTCCGGCGTACATCGGGCCCAGCCGTGCCTGCATGTGGGCCATGACCTTGTGCTCGGTCTGGCCCACGACCAACGGCAGGATCAGGAAGCCGAGCACCACGGCGACCACCCGGACGGCCAGGTCGAGCCAGAGCGGCATCAGCGTGGACCCCATTCGCCCGGAGCGGGTACGCCGGGCGGCCGTATCGGTGCCCGCTTGGCCGGGCCGCCGCCCTCGGACTCCCCCGGCTCCTTGGCGCCGGGCCAGGCCTTGGCCACCCGCGAGGCCAGGATGAACTCCTTGCGCAGCGGATGCCCCTCGAAGCCGGGCGGCAGGAGCAGCGGTCGCAGGTCGGGGTGCCGGGCGAAGGCGATGCCGAACATCTCGTACGTCTCGCGCTCGTGCCACGCGGCGCCCGGGTAGAGGTCGGTGAGCGTCTCGACCACCGGGTTGTCCTTGGGCGCCCGGGCCCGCAGCAGCACACCGTGCTTGCGGCGGGTCGACCACAGGTGGGCGACCACCGAGAAGCCGCCGTCGAGCTCGTCCACCGCGGACAGCCAGTCGAAGAAATCGCAGCCCAGCCCGCCCGGGTCGAGGGCCAGGCCGGCGGCCTGCCACCAGCGGGCGACCGGAACGTCGACGACCGCGCGGGCGTGCCCCTCGCCGCCGCCGGACACGCTCGCCGCGACCTCGTCAGCCTCCGCGGCGGCGGCCGCGGCGACCGCGTCGGCCTCCGGCGCGGCGATCGCCGTGGTGACCACCGGGGCGGGCGCCGGTGCTTCCGCCAGCAGTGCGACGAGTCGCTCGCCGACCTCTTCGGGCGTCATGCAGGCATCCTATGCGCGACGCTCAGAACCGGTGGTAGCCCCGGGCGGTATCGGCCGCCCGGAGCTGGAACTGTCAGTTGAGGCCCGGGAGGCGGCCGTTGCGGAAGACGTCGACGAAGTCCTGGTGGTCCTCGCGGGCCTGGTCGCCGTAACGGTGGGCGAACTCGATCAGGTGCGTGACGAAACCCTCGGGATCCTGGTCGACCACGGCGACGATCGACTCCTCGGTGGAGAAGTCGACCAGGTCGTGCGACGACTCGTCATCGGCGACCGAGTGCATCCGGGCCACCGCGCGGCCCAGATCGCTGATCACGCCGGACAGTTCCTCCGGCTCGTTCACGTCGGCCCAGTCCAGGTCGGCCGCGTACGGCGACACCTCGGCGACCAGCTGACCCACCCCGTGCAGATCGGTGTAGCCCACCCACGGGTCGGCGTGCGCCTGCAACGCGTGCTGCGACTCGGCCGTACGGTGGCCCTGGTGCTTGAAATAGGCCTTGACCCGCTCGTCGTCGATCCAGCGGGCGACGGCCGGAACCTGCGCCTGCTTCATGTAGATGATCACGTCGTTCTCGAGCGCCTCGGTGTGCCCCTCGAGCAGCAGGTTGTACGACGGCAGCCCGGCCGAGCCGATGCCCACGCCCTTGCGCAGCTTGATGTCCTTGATCTTGGTGGACAGCGGCCGGCTCCGCTCCGGCAGCGTCGTCAGGTAGCGGTCGAACGCCTCGCGCACGGCCGCCTCGGTTTCGCCGTCGACCTCGAAAACGCCGTCGCCGACCGAGAACCGGCGCTCGTAGTTCTCGATCGCGGTCTGCCCGGCCAGCAGGTCGACCCGGGTGTTCAGCCGCGCCTCCTGCAGCACCTCGCGCAGCACGCCGTCGGCGGTCTTGAGCGTGATCGAGCCGATCGCGTCGTCGCCGCCCTTCGCGATCGCGCGCAGCTCGGTCAGGTAGGACTCGGCGAACGTGCGGACCAGGGCGGTGATGTGGTCGTCGGAGAGCGCCTTGGCGTACCCGATCAGCGCCACGCTGGCACAGAACCGTTTGAGGTCCCAGGAGAACGGCCCCACGTACGCCTCGTCGAAGTCGTTGACGTTGAAGACGAGCTGGCCGTCGGCGTTCATGTAGGTGCCGAAGTTCTCGGCGTGCAGGTCACCGTGGATCCACACCCGGCTGGTGTGCTCGTCCAGAAATCGATCATCGGCGTACGAGCCGGTCAGGTCGGCGTAGAACAGCGACGCACTGCCCCGGTAGAAGGCGAACGGCGACGCCGCCATCTTTCGGAACTTACGCCGGAAGGCCGCGGGATCCTGCGCCATCAGGTCGCCGAATTCCCTGCTCAGTACGTCGATGATGAAGTCGGCCCGCGACTGTTCGGTCATGAACCGGAGATTATCCCCCGGATGCCACCGGCGGGACGACCAACGGGGCAGACAACGAGGCCGCGTCGCGCAGCGGGTCGGGCCGGGGCACACCGCCGGGGCCGGACTGCTCACCGGCGATCTTTTCCTGCAGGCGCAGGATGCCGTGCAGCAGCGCCTCGGGGCGGGGCGGGCAGCCGGGCACGTAGACATCGACCGGGATGAGCTGGTCGACACCCTTGGTCACCGAGTACGAGTCCCAGTACGGGCCGCCGCAGTTGGAGCAGGAACCGAACGAGATCACGTATTTGGGCTCGGGCATCTGGTCATAAAGTCGTTTGATGGCCGGCGCCATCTTGTCGGTGACCGTGCCCGACACCACCATCAGGTCGGCCTGCCGCGGGCCGTGCGCGAACGGGATCACACCCAGCCGCATGAAGTCGTGCCGGCCCATGCTGGACGCGATGAACTCGATCGCGCAGCAGGCCAGGCCAAAGTTGAAGACCCACAGCGAGTAGCGGCGCCCCCAGTTCAGCACGAACCGGATGGGCTCTCCGAGAACTCCAGGCAAGGCCACGGCAATTAAGGTACGCCTCAGAGCACCGGCCGCTGCAACTGGCTGAGAAAGCCGGTCAGCAGGGCCTCGCGCAGGGCCGGGGGTGCCACGTTCAGCAGCGTGTTCACGGCGGCCATGGGACCGGCGGCGCCGTCGGACAGGCCGAGCCCGGCGGCCAGCCCGGCGACCAGCTGCGGGGTCACCGCCGCCGGGGTCAGCGCGCCCGCCGTGGCCAGCAGGTCGGCGGGGAGCCGGACCGGGCCGCGGGCGCGGGTGGCGGCGACCGCGTCGACCAGGTCGGACGCGAACGCGGCGGTGGTCGGGCGCACCGCGGCGGTCACGGTCAGGTGGATGGTCGGCGGGAGTTTGCCGTACCCGAGCTGGGGCTGGGTGTGCCAGCCGCGGGCGGCCAGTTCGTCGGCGAGTACGAACGGGTCCACGCCGTCCTCGGTGGTCAGGCAGACCACCGTCGTCTCAGCCGGCGCGTACAGGCGTACCCCCTCGGTCGCCTGCACCGCCGCGGCCAGGGTGACCACAGCCTCACGGGTCTCCCGGGCCAGGTCCAGATATCCGGCGTCGCCGACGTGGCGCAACACGGCCAGCGCGGCGGCGATCGGCCCGCCGGACCGGGTCGACGACACCCCCGGGTTGATCATCGTGTAGCCCGGCCAGTCCGCGTACGCGAAGTACTGCGGCAGCCGCAGCGCCTGGTCACGGTGCAGAAGCACGGAGACACCCTTGGGCGCGTACGCGTACTTGTGCAGATCCACCGAGATGCTGGTGACGCCGGGCACGGACAGGTCGAAGGCCGGCAGCTCGGCGCCCAGCCGGCGCAGATAGGGCAGCACCCAGCCGCCGAAGCATGCGTCCACGTGGCAGCGCACGTCCAGGCTCGCCGCCGCCTCGGCGACCTCCGCGATCGGGTCGATCACCCCGTGCGCGTACGACGGCGCCGACGCCGCCACCAGCACTGTCTCGTAACGGATGGCCGCCCGCATGGCCTCCGGATCGGCGCGCAGGTCCTGGTTGACCGGCACCACGTCGAGTCCGACGCGCAGGTAGTGGGCGGCCTTGGCGAACGCGGCGTGCGCGGTCGACGGCACCACGATCCGGGGCTGGTCGATCTCCGGGCGGGCGTCGCGGGCCGCCTTCACCGCGAGCAGCAGCGACTCGGTGCCGCCGCTGGTCACCGTGCCCACCGTCTCGCTGGTGCCGCCGAGCAGCCGGGCGGCCGCGCCGACCAGGGCGTTCTCCATCGCCAGGAGCGACGGGAAGGCGGTCGGGTCGAGGCCGTTGACGTGCGCGGAGAGGGCGTACGCGGCCTGCGCCAGCTCGTCCAGCCCGGCGATGTCGGCGTCGTAGACGTACGCGAACAGCCGGCCGCCGTGCGTGGGGAGGTCGGCGGCGCGCAGCTCACGCAGCTCGGCCAGCACCTGAGCAGCGGAAACGCCGGTCGGCGGCAGCGCATCGATCATGCCGCCGACGCTATCCCAGCTGCTCCCTTTGCTCTGAGCACATATATGCATCACCCCGGCCCGATGCAAATTTGTGCTCAGAGCAAGGGGCCTTGCTCTGAGCACATATACGCATCCCTCAGGGCCTGATGCATATATGTGCTCAGAGCAAAGGACGCTCGTCGGGTATGCGCTCAGAGCACAGGCCGCTCGTCACGTACGCACTCAGAGCACAGGCCGCTCGTCACGTACGCACTCAGAGCACAGGCCGCTCGTCACGTACGCACTCAGAGCACAGGCCGCTCGTCACGTACGCACTCA
>NZ_JBICSP010000011.1:188220-252262 GCF_043197135.1 Actinoplanes sp. NPDC049265
ACGTACGCACTCAGAGCACAGGCCGCTCGTCGGGGTAGCGACGGAGCAGGACGGTGGGGGCGGCCATGAGCAGAGCCGGCAGGAGGGTGAAACCGAGCAGGACGCCGAGGCGAGCGCCGTCCGGCTGCGGCGCCGCCTCGCCGGTCGACGAGGAGACGTAGCCGAAGAGCTGGAGGACCAGGGCGTACAGGCCGGGGCCGAGGGCCAGGCCGAGGGTCTCGCCGGCGGTCCAGACGCCGGTGAAGACGCCCGCCTGGCGACGGCCGGTGCGCTCGGTCTCGGCGGAGATGCAGTCGGGCAGCATCGCCATGGCGAACACCTGCTCGCCGGCGTAGCCGACGCCGACCACGGCGGTGATCAGGTAGAGGACCAGCGGCGGGGCGGCCGACGTGAACGCCAGCAGCAGGCTGCCCAGCGCGAACAGCAGGCTGGCCGCGATCAGGCCGCGCCGCTTGCCGAAACGGGCGCCGACCCGGGTCCAGAGGGGCATGACCAGCAGGGCGGGGCCGACGAAGGCGGCGAACAGGACGGTGGCGGCGCCCGGCCGGCCGATGATGTGGTCGGCGAAATATTGGACACCGGCCAGCATGGTGGCCGAGCCGGCGGCCTGGATCACGAAGCAGAGCAGCAGGACGCGGAACGGGCCACTGGCCGCGGTCACCCTGAGCTGGGTACGCAGGTTCGGCTCGGTCTGCTCGGGCGCTCGGGACCGGGCTCCGCGCGTACCCACGAAGACGCCCAGCGTGCCCACGACGATGAGCGCGCCGACGAACCCGCCCGACCACCGGTGGCCGGCGAGGCCACCGCCCGCCTGCTCGACGATCAGCGGGGCCAGCGCGCCGGAGATCAGGATGGCCACCGCCAGCACCGCGATCCGACCGGTCATCAGCCGGGTCCGGGCGGCGTAGCCGTCGGTCAGCTCGGCCGCCATGGCCAGGTACGGCACCTGGAAGAGCGCGAAGGCGGTGGCGGCGGCGAAAAAGGCGACGGCGACGTACGGGCCGGCCGCCGCCCGGGTGCCGAACGGGCCGGCGAAGATCAGCGCGAACAACACGCCGAGCACCAGGCCGGCGCCGAGCAGGAACGGGCGGCGGTCCCCGCGGCGGTCCGAGAGGCGGCCGGCGACCGGGTTGAACAGCACGTCCCAGGCTTTAGGCAGGAGTACGAGCAGACCGGCCAGGCCGGCCGCGACGCCCAGGGTGTTGGTCAGGTACGGCAGCAGGAGCAGACCGGGCACCGTCCCGAAGGCGCCCGTGACCAGGGAACCCAGCGCGTACCCGGCTCGCGTACGCAGCGGTACGTCCTCCGGGGGACGGACTCCGATCATGGACGCGCATGTTATCCATCGGGAACGTGCTGGGCCTACAGTTCGTTCGATGAGCACCCTTGGCCCGGTTGTTCCCGGTGTGGCCGCTGCCCATCCCGCGACCGCCGAGGTGGGGCTGCGCATCCTGCGGGACGGCGGCACGGCGGCCGACGCGGCGGTCGCGGCCGTACTGGCCTGTTGTGTCGCCGAGACCATCTACACCGGGCTGGGCGGCGGCGGGTTCGCCACCTACTTCGACGCGTCCACCGGGTCGGTCACCTGCCTCGACTTCTTCGTCTCGGTGCCGGGCACCGACGGCGACGTCACGGCCGGGCCGATGGTCAAGGTCGACGTGTTCTTCGGCGGAATGCCCCAGGTGTACGAGATCGGCGGGGCCAGCGTGGCCGTGCCGGGTGTGCCGGCGGGCTGCGGCGAGGTGCACCGGCGGTGGGGACGGCTGCCGTGGGCGTCGGTCGTGGCGCCGGCGTTGGCACTGGCCCGGGCCGGGGTGGTGCTGCCGGCGGCGCAGGCGCGGACGTTGATCGCGTGTGCGCCGGCTCTGGCGTACGGGGACGGGGCGGCCGTTTACGCCCCCGGCGGCCGGCTGCTGGAGGGCGGCGACCTGCTCGTCCATCCGGGGCTGGCGACGGCGCTGGAGGGACTGGCGGCGGAAGGGCCGGCGGCCTTCTACACCGGCGCTTTCGCGCAGACCATGATTGACGCGGTACGGGATGCCGGCGGCGCGCTCGGCCCGCGTGACCTGGCCTCCTACCGGGTCGAGGAGACTTCGGTCGACCACGCGACGCTGAACGGATACCGGGTGCGGGCCCGCCACGACCTCAGCCGCACCGTGGACACGATCGCGGCCCTGCCGCCCGAGATCACCCCGGTGGCCCTGGCCGCCGCGCTGCGTGACCAGGGCCGGCAGCGCATCGGTGACACCACCAACGTGTCGGTTGTGGACAGCGACGGCAACGCCTGCGTGATCACGACGACGATGGGGCTGGGCGCCGCGGTGTGGCTGCCCGGGCTGGGTGTCAACCTCAACTCGATGCTCGGCGAGGGCGAGCTGATCACCGCCGACCTGGCGCCGGGCCGGCGGATGTCGTCGAACATGTGCCCGCTGGTGGTGATCGACGGCCAGGGGCGGCTGATCGTGGCGGCCGGGTCGGCGGGCGCGTCCCGGATCCGCACCGCGCTCATCGGCACCCTGCTCGGGGTGCTGGTGGACGGGCTGGACGTGGCGGCCGCGGTGAACCGGCCCCGGTTCCACGTCGTCGGGGACACCGTGCAGGCCGAGCCCGGCGTACCCGCCGCCGACCTGGCCGCGCTGGCCGGCGCCGGGTGGGCGATCAATCAGTGGGCCGAGATGGACCACTACTTCGGCGGGGTGACCGCGGTCGGTGCCGGCGGCGCGGCCGGCGACCCGCGGCGCGGCGGCGTCGGTCTGCTGCTGGACGCCTGAACCGGCTGCACCTGGGGGTCTGGCGGGTCGCCTAACGGGGGAGCCAGGCGGCCCGGTTCATGTCGACGTGGTCGGTCCTGAACGGCACGCCCTCGGAGAGCAGGCGCTGACGGGCCTCCTGCTCGTGACCGGGGACCAGCCGCCCGGAACTGCTCACCACCCGGTGCCACGGGACCGCACCGCCGTGCTTGGCCATGATCGTGCCGACCTGGCGGGCCGAGTTGCGGCCCGAGCGGTCGGCCAGCACGTCGGCGATCGCCCCGTACGACATCACCCGGCCTTCGGGGATGCGTTCCACGAGGGTGAGGACCTCTTCGACGTACTCCTGCGGTGTCACCTGGGCCACCATATGGGATCTCGGCGCGGGCCGGACGCCTCGGGCGAGCAGAATGGGGCGTGTGCGCGAAGCGGTGACCGAGGCGCGCCGGATCGTGGTCAAGGTGGGGTCGTCCTCGCTGACCACGGCGTCCGGCGGGATCGACGACCAGCGCGTCGACGCCCTGGTCGACGTGCTCGGGGGGCTGGCCACCGGCGGGCGTGAGGTGGTGCTGGTGTCCAGTGGCGCCATCGCGGCCGGGCTGGCGCCGCTCAACCTTTCCCGGCGTCCGCGCGACCTGGCCACGCAGCAGGCCGCGGCCTCGGTGGGGCAAGGGCTGTTGATCGGGCGGTACGCGGCCGGCCTGGCCCGCCACGGGCTGACGGTCGGGCAGGTCCTGCTGACGGTGGACGACGTGACCCGCCGGGCGCATTACCGCAACGCCTATCGCACCCTGCGCAAGCTGCTCGATCTGGGCGCGCTGCCGATCGTCAACGAGAACGACACGGTGGCGACCGAGGAGATCCGGTTCGGCGACAACGACCGGCTGGCCGCGCTGGTGGCCGCGCTGGTGCAGGCTGATCTTCTGGTGCTTCTCTCCGATGTGGACGCGCTGTACACGGCTTCTCCCTCGTCGCCTTCCGCCCGTCGCATCCCGGTCGTGGCCGATGAGTCAGACTTGTCGGAAATTTCAGTAGGCGGCATCGGTAAGGCCGGGGTCGGTACCGGCGGCATGGTCACCAAGGTCGAGGCGGCGCGGATCGCCACCGGCTTCGGCATTCCGGTCGTGCTCACCTCGGCCGCCCTGGCCGGCCCGGCGGTCATCGGCCAAGAAGTCGGAACACTTTTCCGGGCCGCCGCGCGACGGCCGGCGGCCCGGCTGTTCTGGCTGGCGCACGCCACCGCGCCGCGCGGCCGGCTGCACCTCGACCCGGGCGCGGTCGCCGCGGTGGTGGCCCGGCGCAAATCGCTGCTGCCGGCCGGAATCACCGCGGTGGACGGCTCCTTCGCCGCCGGCGACCCCGTAGATTTGGTGGACGCCGGGTCCGGCGCGCCGGTCGCCCGGGGGCTGGTCAACTACGACGCCGTCGAGTTGCCCGCGCTGCTCGGCCGGTCCACGCCCGAGCTGGCCGCGGCGCTCGGGCCGGGCTACGAACGTGAGGTCGTCCACCGCGACGACCTCGTACTTCTCTGAAAGGTCTTGTGATGAGCACCGTGCAGCAGCAGGCGACGGACGCCCGGGTCGCCGCCATCGATCTCGCCGCCGCGACCCGCGCCGAGAAGGACGAGGCCCTGCTGCTGATGGCTGCCCGCCTGCGACTCCGCGCGGACGAGATCGTCGAGGCCAACAAGGTCGACATCGCCAACGCCCGCGAGGCCGGCCAGTCCGAGGCGATGATCGACCGGCTGGCGCTGACCGTCGACCGGGTCGGCGCCATGGCCGCCGGGCTCGAGCAGCTGGCCGCGCTCCCCGACCCGGTCGGCGACGTGGTCCGCGGCTCGACCCTGGCCAACGGGCTCGAGCTGCGGCAGGTGCGGGTGCCGTTCGGCGTGGTCGGGATCATCTACGAGGGCCGGCCCAACGTGACGGCCGACGCGGCGGGCATCTGCCTCAAGTCCGGCAACGCCGCCCTGCTGCGCGGCTCCGGCTCGGCGCTCAGCTCGAACGCCGCCATCGTCTCGGTGCTACGCAAGGCGGTCGCCGACGCGGGGCTGCCGGCCGACGCGGTCCAGCTGCTCGACGCGACCACCCGTGACTCGGTCAAGGAGCTGATGCGGGCGCGCGGGCTGGTCGACGTGCTGATCCCGCGGGGCGGCGCGTCGCTGATCCGGACGGTGGTCGAGGAGAGCACGGTTCCGGTGATCGAGACCGGGGTGGGCAACTGCCACGTGTACGTCGACGAAAACGCCGACCTCGAGAAGGCGCTCGCGGTCGCGGTGAACTCGAAGACGCAGCGGCTCTCCACCTGCAACACGGCCGAGTCGCTGCTGGTGCACGCCGCGATCGCCGACACGTTCCTGCCGCTGGTGCTGACGGAACTGATCGACCACGGTGTCACCGTCCACGGCGACGCCCGGGTCCAGCAGGTCTCGTCCGACGTGGTCCCGGCGACCGAGGAGGACTGGGGCAAGGAATATCTGTCGGCCGACATCGCGGTCGCGGTGGTCGATTCGATCGACGACGCGCTGGACCACATCCGGCACTACGGCTCCGGGCACACCGAGGCGATCGTCAGCGAGTCGGTGACCGCGACCAGGCGCTTCGCCGCCCGCGTCGACGCCGCCGCCGTCATGATCAACGCGTCGACCCGGTTCACCGACGGGGGCGAGTTCGGCTTCGGCGCCGAGATCGGCATCAGCACCCAGAAACTGCACGCCCGCGGTCCGATGGGCCTGCCCGAGCTGACCTCGACCAAGTACATCGTCACCGGCAACGGCCACAGCAGAGTTTGATGGTCGTCAGGGTTTGATGGTCGTCGCTTCGCTCCTCCGGGCATTTCGCCCCGGGGAGCTGATGACTTGGCCGCGAAAAGCACATCGCCGATGGCTCGTCCTTTTCGCGGCCAAGTCATCAGCGGGCGAAATGCGACCTGGTTGCGCCTGGACATGGTCGGGCTCGCACGTCGGAGTGGGAGCGAGGCGGCAGGCAAGAGTGAAGCGCGACCTAGCAGCAGGCGAGAGCGAAACGCGGCCTAACGGCAGGCTCGGATGGCTATCAGGGTGGTGTTGACGTCGAAGATGGGGCCCTCGTCGCTGTCCCAGCCGCCGTCCGTGCGCTGAGTTTCACCCAGGCGCTTGCGGGCGCTCCGCAGCAGCCAGTCGTCACCAAGGTTGAGCCGGCGCAGAGCCGCTGCCATCGCGGCCACGTCCGCCGCCGACATGTCACCGAGACGGTCCCCGAGCACCAGCTGCACCCGGGCCGACTCGTAGAAGAACTGCTCGCCGTGCAGCAGGCCGGCCAGATGCCAGCCCGCGGCCAGGAACGACGGCCATGTGCCGTCCGGCCGGATCAGCGACGACGCGAACTGGGCGGCCGCGGTCAGCGTTGACGCGTGCCGGGCCGGCGCCTCGAAATGCGGATGCTTCTCGACCTCGGCCACGGTCAACCAGAAACCGGCCACCGAGGTCAGATAGAGCGTCGCCTCCGGGTCGCCCGGCATCGCCCACTCCGGCGCCTCGTCGGCCAGCGACGGGTCTTCCTGCCAGGAACCGTCCTCACGCTGGGCACCGGCCAGCCAGCCCAGCGCCCGCTCGACCTCGGCGCCGTGCAGGCCACCGAGGTCGTCCAGCTCACTCAGCCGGAAACAGGTCGCGTCAACCGACGGAACGGTGCCGTCGCCCGACGCCGGCCAGCCGCCACTCGCGGTCTGACCGGCGGCGATGCGCTCGATGATGTGCGGCGGGGGCGGCGCGCCCGTACGCAGGAACGACAACCGGGCCCGCTCGACCGGATCCCCATGGGCGACCACATATCCGATCGCCGCATCGATGTCCACCACGCGAGTGACGCTACTGCTTCGACACTGTTTTTAATATGACGGAAGCGATGGGTCGACCGTGTTTACCCAGGACACCACGCCACCCTGCACGTGTACCGCGTCCTTGAAGCCGGCCGCTTTGAGGGCCGCGAGCGCCTCGGCACTGCGTACCCCCGACTTGCAGTGCAGCACGATCTGGCGGTCCTGCGGGAAGCGGGACAGGGCCTCACCCGAGAGGATCTCGCCCTTGGGGATCAGCGTCGACCCCGGGATGCGGACGATCTCGAACTCGGCCGGCTCGCGCACGTCGACCAGGAACACGTCCTTGCCCGAATCCTGCCAGTCCTTGAGCTCACGGGCCGTGATGGTCGAGTTGAGCGTCGCCTCCTGCGCCTCGTCCGAAACCGCGCCGCAGAAGTCCTCGTAGTCCTCGAGCAGCTCGGTCTGGGTGGCGTTGGGGCCGCAGAGCACGCAGTCCGGGTCCTTGCGGACCCTGATCTTGCGGTATTCCATCTCGAGGGCGTCGTACACCATCAGCTTGCCCACCAGCGGCTCGCCGATGCCGGTCAGCAGCTTGATCGCCTCGTTGACCTGGATCGACCCGATCGACGCGCACAGCACACCCAGGACGCCGCCCTCGGCGCAGCTCGGAACCATGCCGGGCGGCGGGGGCTCCGGGTAGAGGCAGCGGTAGCAGGGGCCGTGCTCGGCCCAGAAGACCGACGCCTGGCCGTCGAAGCGGTAGATCGAACCCCACACGTACGGCTTTCCGAGCAGCACGGCGGCGTCGTTGACCATGTAACGCGTGGCGAAGTTGTCGGTGCCGTCGACGATCAGGTCGTACCCGCCGAAGATCTCGAAGACGTTGTCACGGTCGAGTGACGTGTTGTGGATCACCACGTTGACCAGCGGGTTGACCTCGCGGATGCTGGCCGCGGCCGACTCCGCCTTGGGCCGGCCGACGTCCGAGACACCGTGGATGATCTGGCGCTGCAGGTTGGACTCGTCGACCGTGTCGAAGTCGATGATGCCGAGCGTGCCGACACCGGCCGCGGCGAGATAGAGCAGCGCGGGCGAACCGAGGCCACCGGCGCCGACGACGAGCACCTTGGCGTTCTTCAGGCGCTTCTGCCCATCCATCCCGACGTCCGGGATGATCAAGTGGCGCGAATAGCGGCGGATCTCATCGACCGAGAGATCGGCGGCGGGCTCGACGAGCGGGGGCAAGGACACTGTTCACTCCCCGGGTGGGCGGTTGAGGTGCACGGCCCATTGTTGCTCGTTCTTCGCCGGAAGGGGCATGACGTGGGCCACCGGCCCGACATGCGGGATGGGGAATAAGCTCAGGTGGTCGGGGGTCCGGCGTAACGCTTGCCGTCGATGTACGGCCAGGCGTTCGCGACACAGCCCTTGAGGCCGTACGTCTGCTGCTGCATCACCGGGGCCGCTCGGCCCGGGCCGGGGCAGGCCTCGTGGCCGTACCCCAGCTGATGTCCCACCTCGTGGTTGAGCGCGTAGGCCCGGTAGGTCTCGAGCGGCGCGTCGTAGTCGGGGACCGCATCCTGCCACCGCGCGTCGTTGACGATCACCTGGCCGGGCAGCCGGCAGGAGGTGAAACCGTCGGTCTTCAGACCACCCGCGTTACACATCCGCTGGGTGGTCTTCGACGAGGCCAGGTAGACGGTGAACTCGCTGGCCGCCCCCGCGGGCACCCGCTGGAGGCGAAACTGCCGACCGGCCGTCCAGCCGCGCTCGTCGCCGAGCGTGCGGTCGATCTCGTCGGCGAAGTCACCGCCGTTCCCCTGGCCGATGGTCTTCTCCACGCTCACCTTGAACCGGCGGAGAGTGCCGGACGTGCCCAGGACCGGGCCGTATCCGGCAACGAACGTGAACCCGGTCGCCGACGCGGCCCGGGTCGGCGCGGTGTTCGCGGTGTCGGCCGGAACCTGCGCCTCTTCCTGCTCCTGCGCGGTGGTCTTGGTCGCCCCCGCGGTCGTCGTCTGGGCTTTCGTCGCCCCCGGGGTGGTGACCTCCGGTTCACCGATCCCCGCGTTCACGGCCGGCTCACCCGTCGCGGCCGGCCGTCCGGCCACCTTCCGGCCGTCGTCACCCCGGACGAACTGCCCGATCAGCAGCACGATCACGGCCAGTAACACGAACGCGATCAGCGCGACCAGTCGGCGGCGCTGCAGAGCCTTGCGGGCGGCCGGCGTGAGCGGCTCCCGGCCGTAGCGGGTGCCCTTCGGCTCGGGCCCGGGCTCGGCCGGGGGCAGGATCACCGGTGCGCCCGGTGGCGCGAACCCGAAGCCCGGCACCGGATCGGGTTCCGGGACCGGCGTCTCCTCGCTCAGCGGGCGCAGGACCGCCGGCTCCTCGATGGAAGGGCGCAGGGTCGGGGTCACGATGCCGCCGCGGCGTTCGTCGGAGATGCGCGGGAGTTCGGCGGTGTCGGCCCTGAGCTCGGGCGGGGCGGCGGCCACTTCGGCGACGGGGCCGATGGGGTGGGGCTTTTCGGTGGGTACGCCGGCCGGCGGTGCCGCCTCGGGCACAGCCGGTACGACCTCGGCCTTTGGCGCCGGTTTTGTGGTGGTGCTCTTGGCCGGCGTGGGCTTGGCGGGGGCCGGCTTGGACGCGGCCGTCTTCGTGGCCGCGGTTGGCTTGGTCGCCGCCTTGCTGGGCGTGGTCTTGGCCGTCTTTGCCGGCGTGGCCTTCGTGGCCGTGGTCTTGCTGGGCGTTGTCGTGGTGGCCGCGGTCTTGGGCGGAGTCGCCTTGGTCGCGGTGGCCTTGTTGGGGGCGGCCTTGGTCGCCGTGGTCCTGCTGGGCGTGGTCTTGATCGCGGCGGTCTTGCTGGGCGTTGGCCTGGACCTGGTGGGTGTCGCCTTGGTCGCCGTCGTCTTGCTGGGTGTCGCTTTGGTCGCCGTCGTCTTGGTGGGCGTCGCCTTGGTCTGCGTCTTGGTGGGCGTCGTCTTGGTCTGCGTCGCCTTGGTCGCCGCCGCCTTGGCCGGGGTGGCCTTGGCCGGGGTGGCCTTGGCCGGTGCTGACTTGGCCGGTGCTGACTTGGCGGCGGTGGTGCCGCGGGCGCTCCGCGCGGTCGACGAAGGGGCCGGTCGGGCCGGTGTGGCCGCGGTCCTTCCGGTCCCGCGGGTGGCGGCGCGGCTGGCGGTCGACTTGTTGGCCGCCGCGCGGGACGTCCCCGAGCCCGAGCGCGCCGGCGGCGTACCCGTCGACTTGGCCCGGGCTGTGGTCCGGCGCTGGCTGCTCGACTCGCCGGTGGTGCTCCGGGCCGGGATGCTCGCCGTCGTCGAACGCCGGGAATTCGAGCTGGCGGCGGCCACGCGGGGCTTGCCGTCCTCGGGTTCGGACTCGTGGGTGGTCGCCGCTTCGGCCTGGTCCGCGCGGGTGGTCACGGCTTCGGCCTCGGTCTTGCCGCCGGGCAGCGCGACGAAGCGCCCGCCGATTCCCCGCGCGGGTCCCTGGCCGATCTTCTGTTCCGTGGCCGGTTGATCTTCCTTCGCCGGGGCCTTGTCGGCCGGGCCGTCGTCCGCACCGGGCTTGGCCGCCGGAACCGGCCCGGGACGACCGGCGGCGCCGGGCGTGGGCTTCGCGACCGGAGCCGGACGGCCGGTGGGACCCGGCGCAGGTCGGCTGCCGGCAACGGGCTTTGCGACCGGGCCCGGCCGGCCGGTGAGACCCGGCGCAGGGCGGCTGTCGGCGCCGGTGACGGGCTTGGGAGCCGGACGGCCGGTGAGACCCGGCCCGGGGCGGCTGTCGGCGCCGGTGACGGGCTTGGGAGCCGGACGGCCGGTGAGACCCGGCGCGGGGCGGCCGCGAGGGGCGGGGCGGGACGCTGGGCGGGCGGGGTCTGGAGTCGGGGCGGGGCTCTGGCCTCGTACCGGAGCAGGGGGCTGGTCGGCGCGCGCCGGTGGCGCGGCCGGAGCGAAACGGCCGTCGGGGCCGCGGGCCGGCTGAGGGCCGGGCGACGCGGCGGGAGGCCGGGCGGGGGAAGCACCCGGGGCCGGGCGGGCAACCGACCGGGGGGTGCGCCGGGAGAACGCCGTCTTGTGGTCCCCCATGGACAGATCCTCAGCGGCGGCCCGAGGGTCTGCGGAACCTTTTGTCGCCTTTGCCATAACATAAGCCAGAGTGCCACGACCTGGGGCGCTCGGCAGGCGTTTCCCGACTCCCCGTGCGAACCGCCCGATTCACCCACCGAAGGGGCAACCCGGGATCGGATCAAAGGCGGCGGCCGGCGTACGGGCGGTTGGCCCGCCTCGGCCACGCATACGGCACGCAGCCGTCCAGCGACAACGTCTGCTGGACCATCACGGGGGCGGCCGCACCCGGGGCGGGACAGGCCTGATGCCCCTCGCCCAGCTCGTGACCGACCTCGTGGTTGATCACATACTGCCGGTAGGTGGCCAGTGGCACCTTCGCCACCACGTACGGCGCCGCCGAGAGCCACCACCGGTCCAGGTTGATGATCACGCGGCCGGTAGTGCGGCAGGAGGTGTACGGGGTCCGGCCGGCCCGGATGTCGAGGCCGCCGGACGAGCACAGAGCGGCGGCCGTGTCCCGGGTGGCCAGGAAGATCGTGAAGTCCGCGGCCTCGGCGCCCCCGACGCGCTGCAGGCGCAGCTCACGGTTGCCGATCCAGCTGCGCGGGTCGCCCAGCGTCTTCTCCACGGCGGCGGCGAACGCCCGGACGTCCTCGGTGCCGCCGCGCTCGACCGCCACCCGGAAGCGGCGGACCGGCCCGGTGTAGCCGAGGACCCGGCCGCGGCCCGCCGCGTAGTCGAACTTGCCGCCGCCCCGGGTGGGCACCGGGCCGGCCATCCGGATCGGGTCGGTCCGGACGAAGCCCCGCGGAGCGGACGTGGGCCGCACAACCGGCGCGGACTCGGACAGGGCGGACGGCGGCACGGGCGGGGCGGCCGCGCGCTGGCGGATCAGACCGGCGATGGCCACCACGATCAGGACGATCAAGGGCACGGCCAGCACCCACCGGCGGTCCGGTGCGGCGTGGCGGCGGATGATGGTCATCGAATCAAGCCTCGCACAGAAGCCGATGACGCACCGGGTGGTTTCAGGCCGCGGACGAAGCCTCGCCCAGTGGCGCGGGAGTGCCCACGGCCAGTTCGTCGAGCAGGCCGACGACCGCCCGGGCGACCAGGCGCGGCACCTCCATCTGGGCCACGTGCCCGACTCGCGGCAGGATCAGCAGCCGGCTGTCGGGGACGACCCGAGCCACCTGGGCCGGCACCCGCGGGTCGATCAGCGTGTCGGACAGGCCGCCGACGACCAGGGTGGGCGCGCTGATCCGGGCGGCCAGCCGCCACTGCGAGCCGGCGCCGGGCAGGTACGCCCGCACGAAGCTGGAGACGAGGCCGCGCAGCGTACCCAGATAGGCCTTGGGGTAGTGCGCGACGGTGTGCCGCAGCCGGATCTCCTCGGTCGCCTCGGCCCGCCGCTGGGCGTGCACCCGGGTGACGTCGCCGAAGCACGCCGCCAGCACCTCGTCGACCATGGCCTCGACGCTCATCCGGGCCAGTCCGCGGGCGAAGAGACGGTCGGCCAGGGGCAGGGCGAGCAGCGGCAGGATCGGGCCGTGGGCGGTGCGGCGCGGGTCGAGGAACGGCATCGCCGGGGAGATCAGGGTCAGGGTGCGTACGAGGTCAGGCCGCAACGCCGCGACCCGGACCGAGATCGACCCGCCCAGCGAGTTGCCCATCAGGTGGACCGGGCCGCGCCCCTCGTGCTCGAGGTAGGCGACGAGCAGCTCGGCGAAGGCCGGGATGGAGTATCGCCGGGTCGGGTCGCTGTACCCGAACCCGGGCAGGTCGACCGCCTGACCGTCGAACCGGTCGCTGAGCAGCGCGGCCACGTCGGTGAAGTTTTGCGAGCTGCCGCCCAGGCCGTGCACGTAGACGGCCGGCTCGGCACCGGTCACGGTCGGCGCGGTGTCGCGGACATGCATCATCGCGCCGTTGATCACGACCTTGCGCGGCGGCCACGGCGGTGGCGGGACCGCGCCGTCCGGCAGCAGCGCGCTGTCGGCGGCCAGCTGAGCGCCCTTCATCGAGACAAGAGTGCCTCCAGCCGCCGGTTGGCGGCGGCCAATGTGGCGCGAACCATGGCGTGCCGTCCGTCGCTGCCGACCATCGCCGAGCCGGCCAGCTGCTCGACCCAGCCCCCGGCCGACATGAGGAGGACGACGACCGCGACCTGGGTGGAGCCGAACGGCACGGCCGCGGCGTGCTCGACGAAGCAGCGGGCCGGCCCCTCGGGGCGCCGGTCGTGGGCGACGAGCAGGTCGTTGATCGCCTCGGTGGTGGCCGTGGCGCAGAGCCGCAGCAGGTAGCCGTCGACCGACGGGCCGGTGGCCACGCCCTTGGCCGCGCGCCCGCCCATGACCAGCCGGACCTCGACCGACGCCTCGGTGCCGAAGGTGGTCACCTGAACGTTGTCGATCATCACGCGCGGCGCCGGCTCGTGTCCGATGTCGAGCGGCCCGGGCGCACCGGGCTCGGTCGGTTGCTCGCCCGGGTCGGCCATCTGCGGCATGGTCGGCATGCGGCGCAGGTCGGCGGCGGGCGCGGGGGCGCTGCCGGCGATCGGATCGGACGGGCCGGGCTGGCTGGGCACGAACGCGGCCGGCATCGGCGTGGTCGGCACCGACGCGGAGGCGATGGGCGGCGACAGCGGCTGGGGCACCGGCGGGAGCGGGCCGGTCGGGCCGTCGCCCTGCGGTGCCGCGTCCAGGCCCATCCGGTCCTGCAGGAGCCGGGCGACCTGGCGGCTGACCTCGGCCGGGTCGGCGCCCTCGGCCAGGTCGAGGCGGAGGCTGTTGGCGCCGGCCGGGGTGGTCCGCACCATCGCGTCACGGACGCCGGCCACCTCGCGGACCGCGGCCAGGATGTCGTCGACATCAAAGCCCTCTTCCCGCTCCTCGGGGTCGAGCAGGTCGTCGCGGCGCAGGTGGGTGGCGATCCGGGCCAGCTCGGGCGTCTCGGCCGAGGGCTCGACCAGGGCCGGGTCGGCCACGGTGGGCACGTCCGGTTTGGCCGGGACGCGCTGCGGGAGGGCGGCGGCAGCCTCCTCGGCGATGGGGGTCTGACTGGGGTACGCCCCGGACGACCCGTAGCCACCGCCGGACGCCGGTCTTGGCGCGGACGGCGCGTAACCACTGCCGGAGGCCGGTCGCGCGGCGGGCGGCCCGATGCCCGGTCCCGGCGGGGGCTCGTACGGGAGGCGGCGCGGGAAGGTCACCGGGTCGTAGGGCTGGCGGACCCGCGGACCCTCCGAGCCGGGGCCGGAATCGGACGGCGGCTGGATCTGGGGCAGTCCCGCGGCGGGGGTCGGGTCGAGGGCGTGCCGGGCCGGTTCGTTGCGGCGGCCGGGTGGGGGCGCCGGGCGTACCGAGGGGAACGTGGTCTGTTGGCCTTGGCCCGGCGGGCGGTAGGTGTCGTCGTCCAGGTCACCCTCGTAGGGGAACGGCGGGGCGCTGCTCGGCGTGGGCGCGTCGAGCATGGTGGCGGGGTGCGGGCGCTGTTCGTCGTCCCGCGGGCGGCCGGGCGCCGGTCGGCGGTCCTCGTCGTCCTGCAGGGTGTCGGGCCGGGACAGGTTGTTGAACCGGGCCGGCGCGGACGGCTCGTTGCCACGGGCGCCGGAGAAGTGTTTCAGCAGGTCGTCGTAGCGCCGGTTGCTGTCCGACCAGCGCGGGGCGGGGGATTCGGCCTCGGGCTGCTGGTCGGGGGCCGGGTCGGCCGGGTCGGCCGGGGCCGGCTGCGGCTCGGCGGGGGGCACACTGCGCTGCTGCTGCGGCGGGTGCGCGCCGGGAAATGGATGGATCTCGGCTCCCTGACTCTCGGCACCGGGAAAGGGGTGCACGTCGGCGGACGGCCGCTCCCCCGGCCGCTGCCGGGGGCCCGGCTGCCGGGTGAAGGGCCGGATCTCCTGCGCGGGCCGGCGCCAGCTGGGGACATCCTCGTCGGGCGCGTCGTCGTCCGGGCTCGCGCCGGACGACCACGGGCTGCGGGAACTAGCCCAGCCGTTCAACCGGGTGCGGTCACGCGACTCAGCGCCGCCGCCCCCTGTTGCTCCGGTGTCACCGGAATGCCCTGTTTCGTCCACCGCGCGCTCCTTGCTCGCCCCCGCTGAGGCTACCGTGTGGGGGCATCGGCGATAAGTTGCAGCGTCGCGACAATTGCCCGCCCGGGGGTTGAGACCCGGCCGGGTGGGCGATGAGCGGGGGAACCCTGGCTTGAAGAGGTTGGAGAGATCATGACCACTGCGTCCGGCGGCGCGCAGACCACGCGACCCACGCGTCTTCCCCGGTCAGCGCGGCGCAAGCAGCTTCTCGCCGCCGCGCAGCAGATCTTCGTGGCCCACGGCTACCACGCCGCCGCGATGGACGACATCGCGGAGCGGGCCGGCGTCTCCAAACCAGTGCTCTACCAGCACTTTCCCGGCAAGCTGGAGCTCTATCTGGCGCTGCTGGACACGCACTGCGACGCGATAATCGCCAAGGTGCAGGATGCGATGCGCGCCACACCCGACAACAAGGAACGGGTCCGCGGCGCCGTTCGTGCCTATTTCGATTTCGTCGACCACGAGAGTGAAGCCTTTCGGCTGGTCTTCGAGTCCGATCTACGAAACGACCCGCAGGTACGCGAGCGGGTGGAGCGGGTCGAGCAGGGCTGCATCGCCGCGGTGACCGAGACGATCATCTCGGACACCGGCGTCAGCGCCGCGCACGCCGCGCTGCTCGCGTCCGGTCTGGTCGGGGCGTCCGGGCAGAGCGCCCAGTGGTGGCTGGCGAACGGCCGGCCCACGCCCAAGGCCGAGGCGGAATCCCTGGTCACGTCGCTGATCTGGCGCGGCATAGCCAGCTTCCCGCTGCAGGGAGGGTCATCGGCCGGAACGGGCGAGGAAATCGGCTAGCCTTCATGCGGAACACCACTTCGTCAAGGAGGACCCCGTGGAGGTCAAGATCGGCGTGCAGTACGCGCCGCGTGAGCTGACGCTCGAGAGCGCTCAGACCCCGGCGGAGGTCGAGCAGGCGGTGTCCGAGGCGATCGCCAAGGACAGCCTGCTCACGCTCACCGATGAGAAGGGCCGCAAGGTCATCGTGCCGGTCGCCAAGATCGCGTACGTGGAGATCGCCGAGAGCAGCAACCGGCCCTTCGGCTTCACCACCCGCTGAACCAACCTCTCTCGTAACGACCGGACACCCCAGGGTCGACCCACGGGCCGCCCGTGGGGTGTCCGGTCGCTATATCACGCTCCCGAGCAGCCAGATCTCTGGGTCGGGTAGACTTCTGCTGTTGCCGCCGGCGTCGATCCCTTCAGACGTCCCGCCGCGACAGCGCGTGCGGCCCGCGACTTCGGTTCGCGTGTGGCCCGCGCCCTACCCATATCGCGCCCAGGAATTCGACGGGCGCACCACGAGAGGCACCCGTAGAACTAAATGAGCGATATCGAGAACACCGAGACAGAGCCGGCTCTGGTCCCCGTGCTCAACCGCGCGCCCGTCCGGGCCGACAGCCCCACCTTCGCCGAGCTCGGCGTCCGCGCCGAGACCGTCGAGGCGCTGGCCAAGGCCGGGATCACCCGCGCCTTCGCCATCCAGGAGTACGCCCTTCCGATCGCCCTGCGCGGCACCGACCTGATCGGGCAGGCGCCCACCGGCACCGGCAAGACGCTGGGCTTCGGCCTGCCCCTGCTGGAGCGGGTCACCGCCCCGTCCGAGGGCGCGGACGGCCAGCCCCAGGCGCTGATCGTCGTACCCACCCGTGAACTGGGCCTGCAGGTGGCCCGTGACCTGGCCGCGGCCGGGGCCACCCGCGGCGTGCGGGTGCTGCCGATCTACGGCGGCGTGGCCTACGAGCCGCAGGTCGACGCGCTCAAGAAGGGCATCGAGATCCTGGTCGGCACCCCCGGCCGCCTCCTCGACCTGGCCAAGCAGAAGACGCTGAACCTCAAGGGCATCAAGGCGCTCGTGCTCGACGAGGCCGACCGGATGCTCGACCTGGGCTTCCTCGAGGACGTCGAGAAGATCCTGGCCATGCTGCCCCAGCAACGGCAGACGATGCTGTTCTCGGCGACCATGCCCGACCCGATCGTGGCGCTGTCCCGGCGGTTCCTGACCCACCCGGTGACCATCCACGCCGGTCACACCGCCGACAGCGGCCCCAGCCCGCTGACCAAGCAGGTGGTGTACCGCACCCACCCGATGAACAAGCTGGAGATGGTCGCCCGCATCCTGCAGGCCAAGGACCGCGGCCTGACGATGATCTTCACCCGGACCAAGCGTGCCGCCGACCGGGTCGCCGAGGACCTCGACTTCCGGGGCTTCGCCGTCGCCGCCGTCCACGGTGACCTGGGCCAAGGCGCTCGCGAGCGGGCCCTGCGCGCCTTCCGCACCGGCAAGATCGACGTTCTCGTCGCCACCGACGTCGCCGCCCGCGGGCTCGACGTCTCTGGTGTGACACATGTCATCAACTACGACTGTCCCGAGGATCCCGACACGTACACCCACCGCATCGGCCGCACCGGCCGGGCCGGCGCCACCGGCGTCGCGGTGACCTTCGTGGACTGGGAGGACATGCCGCGGTGGGTGCTCATCGACAAGTCGATGGGGCTGAACATGCCGCAGCCGCCGGAGACCTACCACACGTCGCCGGCCCTCTACGCCGACCTGGACATCCCGACCGACATCTCGGGGACGCTGCCGACCGCGGGGCGCACCCGGGCCGGGTTGTCGGCCGAGGTCGAAGAAGATCTGGGCGGCGGACGCCGGCCACGCCGCGGCGAGACCGGCGGGCGTGGTGCCGGCCGTCGCGGGCGCCGCACCGGGCCTCCGGCTTCGGATTCGCCGGCTCCTTCGGAGTCGGCTGAGACCAGCGACCGGCCCAAGCGGCAGCGTCGCCGTCGCCGCCTCGAGGGTGATGAGCCGGTCGCCGCGCCGGTTTCCGGCGTGCCCGCGGCCGGCGCGGCGGTTTCCGACCGGCCGGCCACCGGCACCGCCGTTTCCGACCTGCCCGCGTCCGATGTGGTCGCTTCCGGCGGTCCCGCCTCGGACTCGGCCGGGGGCGAATCGGCTGAGGACGCGCCGGCCCGGCCGCGTCGCCGGCGCCGCCCCACGGCGACCGCGACGGACATGCTGTTCTCGGACGGATCCGAGGCGGCCAAGGTGGAGGAAGCCTTCGACGCCGCCGACGGGAGTGACGACGGCGAGGACGACGACGGCGACGACCGTCCGCGGCGGCGCCGGCGCCGGGGTGGGCGCGGCAACCGGGGTTCCGGGGCCGGGAGCGCCGCCACCGACATGCCGGGCGGGTCCGAGGCTGGGGTCGGTACGACCACCACCGAGGCCTGAGCAGATACTTTCGAGCGCCCGCCGGATGGATCCGGCGGGCGCTTTCGCGTCACGGCGGCGGGCGCTTTCCTGTGCCACGGGAGATGCGGCCGGGCGCTTTCGCGTGTCACGGCGGCGGGCGCTTTCGCGTGTCACGGCGGCGGGCATTTTTGCGTGTCACGGCGGCGGGCGCTTTCGTGTGCCACGGGAGATGCGGCGCCGGCGGCATTGGGGGGCACGGCGCGGGAGGCTGGGAGTTGACTGGCGTACCCGGCGGATCTGGAAGTTGATCTTTCAGTGGCGGGGCGGGATGCCCAGGGCGGAACAGGCTTCTTGGTACATGCGGACGGCCTCGGCGCGGACCTGGCGGCGCTCGGTCAGGCGGGCGCTGAACGGGATGCGGATCGGGACCTCGATGCCGCCGACCGCGGCCAGGAAATCCATGCCGTCGGCGTCCATACCGGACATCCGGGCCGCTGTCGCGTTGTCCGCGCCGCCGAGGCCGCGCACGATCAGCACGTTGTCGTCGGCGTGGTCGCCGTTCATGTGGTGGGCGATCTGCTCCACCACCTCGGGCGGGAACGGGTCGGTCACGTCCAGCGCTCCTTGAGCTCGGCCAGCACGGCGATATTGTGGCGGTACGCCTCCGGCACCTCGGCCAGGAACTCCTGCTCGTCGGCCGGCGGCCAGGAAATCGCGTCGAGCATGTCGCGGTAGCGGCCGCGGAAGGCCGGCGGCCGGATCCCGTCGAAGACGAAGAAGCGGTGGCCGTCGCCGTTCAGGCCGTACGACCGGGCGATGGCCGGGCCGAGGTACTGGCCGCCGGAGAGGTCGCCGAGGTAGCGGGTGTAGTGGTGGGCGATGAAGGCCGGCGCCCGGTCGAACGCGACCGCGCGCAGCCGGGCGGTGTAGGCGCGGGTGGCCGGCAGCGCCTCGATCCGGTCGGGCCAGCCAGGGCCGAGCAGGAACGCCAGGTCGGCGGTCAGCGCGGGCTCGCGGCGCAGCTCGGGCAGCACGAACGTGCCGGCCACCGGGTCGCTGAGCTGGGCGATCGCGGCCGCTTCGAGGTCGCGGTAGATGAAGTAGTGCTGCGCGGCGAGATCGGCGTACGCCTCGCGGGGCAGCCGCCCGTCGGCCAGCCGGTCGAGGAAGCCACTCCCCATGGCGGCGTCGTGGTCGGCCCGGGTGCCCGAACGGAGCCGGACGGACAGGCGCTCCGCCTCCGGAGGATCAGCGACTGACATCCGGCAACCCCTCACTCGCGATCGGTAAGTTAGGACAGCCTAACTGGATTTCCCGATCTGTCGAGCGGGGCACAATTGACGGATGCCCCAGCCCTTGGACACCGTCCTCGCCGAAGTACGCGGCCTGCTGCTCGACCCGGCCCTGACCCGCGCGGTGGCGGCCGGCAAGAGGCGCGGTCAGGAGCCTTCGGTACGCCGGGCCGAGCTGCGCCCCGTGTCGCTCAAGGGCGGGACGAAGCTGCAGATCGTCACCGACGACGGCGCCCGCCCGTTCACCCGCAACGTGTCACCGGGCGCCGAGGCGGCCGCCGCGGTCGACGAGCTGCTGGCCGAGCCGTTCGGCAACTGGCATGTGGAGACGACGGCGGCGACCGTGCAGGTCCGGGTCACAAAGAAGGGCGACGCCCAGATCCACCGGGCGGCGGCGACTCCCCGGGGCGATTCGCCGTCGCGCGACCACGACCGGGCGAAGCAGTGGCTGCTCGATCCGGGCGACCCGCTCTTTCAGGTGCTGGGCGCCAGCGCCGCGAAACGCCGCCAGGTCGACGCCTTCCTGCGTGCGCTGGCCGCGACGCTGCCGGCTTCCCCGCCGTCCCCTCTGCACGTGGTCGACCTGGGCTGCGGCAATGCCTATCTGACCTTCGCGGCCTATCGTTATCTGGCCGATCGGGGCGGTCAGGTCAAGGTCGTGGGGGTCGACGTCCGCGAGGATCAGCGGGTACGCAACACCGCCCTGGCCGAGTCGCTGGGCTGCGCCGATGACGTGACGTTCGTCGCCGGCACGATCGAGGACGCCGCCGTGGACGTCCGGCCCGACCTGGTGCTCGCCCTGCACGCTTGTGACACGGCCACCGACCAGGCGCTGGCCCGCGCGGTCGGCTGGAACGCGCAGTGGGTGCTGGCCGCCCCGTGCTGCCACCACGACATCGCCGCGCAGCTCAAGGCCCAGCCCGCCCCCGACCCGTACGCCGAGCTGACCCGCCACCCGATCCTGCGCGAACGCTTCGCCGACGTGCTGACCGACACGCTGCGCGCGGCCCTGCTCCGCGCCGAGGGCTACAAGGTGGACGTGGTCGAGTTCGTCGACTCCGCCCACACCCCGCGCAACCTGCTGCTACGCGCCCGCCACACCGGCGCGGCCGGCTCCCGCGCCGAGTACGACGCCCTGACCGGCCAATGGGGCGTCAAGCCGGCCCTGGCCAAACTGCTCGGCTGACCTTCCGCCGCGCCCAGGCGGCGGCCCTGCACTGCGCCGCCGCCCGCCGCCCGCCGTCTGGCCGCCGCCCGCTGCCTGCCTACTGCCCGCCTGCCGGCCGCCGCCCGTCCGCTGCTGCCCGCTGCGCGCCGCTCAGGTGATCTCGCTGGTCCAGGCGGCCGTGTGCACCTTGCCGGCGACCTGGAAGTCGAAGAACATCCGGTAGCGGCCCGGCCCCGGCGCGGCCAGCCAGAACTTGACCTTCCCGTCGGCCAGGGCCGGCTCCGGGTGGACGTGCACGTAGCCGAGATCGCCCTCGCGCATCACGACCAGGTGGCCGAAGGCGCCCAGATATGGTTCCAGGGTGGCCTGTCGCCCCTGCGCGATCACGGTCATGAGCAGCGGCTGGGTGACCCCGATCCGCGGACGTCCCTCGTACGCCACCTGGAAGTCCCCGGTCACCGCCTGCTGGACCGGCGCGGGCAGAGCGACCGGTCGGTAGTCCCCCGGCACGGTCAGATCGGCACCGAGCGTGACCGGCACCTGTTGCCCGCCGACGATCGCGGTGAAATCGGCGATCGCCCGGTAGCTGCCCGGCTGCGCCAGCGCGAGCGGGATGCTCCAGGTGCCGTCCGGGGCCATCGCCGGGTGCAGGTGCTGGAAGCCGGACAGGTCGCGCCGGATCACGACCAGGTGCAGCGGCTTGTCGTGCACCACCGCGAACGTGGTCACCGGCGCGTTCCCAGCACCGTGGATCGCGAACTGGAACGTCTGCTGCCGCCCGGCCGTGAACGTCGCCGCCTTCGGCGCCAGGGTCAGTCCGGCGCTGGTCAGACTGAGGCCGCCGACCTCGGAGCCGCCTCCCGTGGTGGCGCCGGCGGGCGTCACCGAGCCGTCCGCGTTGTGGACGTGCGGCGCCTGACCGGAGTCGTCATGTGTCGGCGCTCCCGGTGCGCCGCCGACCGATGCGCCCCCGGCTGGTCCGCCGCCGTGGTTGTGGCCGTCTCCGGCCGGCTCGGCCGCGGGCGCCGATCGGTCGCCGGAACCGGCCGGCGACTCGTTGAGCCGCCCGATGCCGTACCCGGCGAACAGCACCACGATCAACACCGCGCCGAAAACCGCCAGCTTGAACGCCGCGCTCTGCTCCCGGGCCGGCGGTTTGTTCAGGACGCTGGTGTCCTCAGACATCGGCGAGCTCGTAGCCGGCCTCGTCCACCGCGGCCCGGACCGCGCCCTCGTCCAGGGGCCGCTCGCTGGTCACGGTGACCACGCCGGTGCCGAGGTCGACCTTGACGTCGTCGACGCCGTCGAGCGAGCCCAACTCGCCGCTCACCGCGCTGACGCAGTGCTCGCAGGTCATTCCGGTGACGGTGTAGTTGCTGGTGACGGGCATATTGTAGGTCCTCCGGTTCAGCTCTTGACGGCTCAGCGCTTGACGGTTCAGCTCTTGATCAGGCGGGCGACGGCGTCGGACGCCTCCTTGACCTTCGCGGTCGGATCGCCCGCCCGGGCGGCGTCGACCACGCAGTGCGCGAGATGGTCCTCGAGCAGTCCCACCGCCACCGCCTGCAGGGCACTCTTGGCGGCGGAGATCTGGGTCAGCACGTCGATGCAGTAGGTGTCCTGGTCGACCATCCGCTGCAGCCCGCGGATCTGACCCTCGATGCGGCGCAACCGGCCGAGCAGCGCCTGCTTGTCACCGGAGTAGCCGTGCGGCCCGGCGTGGTCCTCGCTCATGCCCGCCAGCATACCCCCCACCCGTATCTGACGAATGGCCGTCCCTTTTGCGTAATTCATATCGTTGTAGCCGACGTGCGCCGTCTCTTTGTCACGATGCTCCTGACCCTCGTCGCCCTCGGGCTCGGCTCCCCGCCGGCCCCGGCCGCCGACCGCCCGTCGATCAGCGAGCTGGACAAGCGGATCACCGCCGCCGCCCACCGGCTGGAGGTGATCGTCGAGGAGTTCAACGAGTCCCGCGACGACCTCCGGGCCAACCTGGCCCAGCAGCGGACGCTCGGCTCGCGGATCGGGCCGATGAGCGCCGATCTGCGGCAGCGGCAACGCCTGATGAGCGGGCTGGCGGCGCGCACCTACCAGCGGACGATGCGCGGCCCGGCGATCGCCCTCTTCAGCGCCGACGACCCTCACGAGTTCGTCCGGAAGATTCTCGGCCTGCAGGAACTCGCCGCCCAGCAACAGCTGGCCGTCCGGGAGCTGAACGCGGCCCGCGACCGTGTGGCGAGCACCCGGATCACCCTGCGGCGGCTGGCCGACCAGCAGCGGGGGACGCAAAGCAGGCTCGCCGCCCGCAAGGACATGGTCGAGGGCGAGATCGCCGCGCTCAAGCAGATGCGCCGGGTCGCCTACGGCGGCGGCTCCCGTTACGCCGAGGTGTTCAACTTTCCGGCGCCCCCGGAACTCGCCGGCGCCGCCGGGAAGGTCGTCGCCTTCGCGTTCGCCCAGCTCGGCAAGCCGTACATCTGGGGCGCGGCCGGCCCGCGGGCCTACGACTGCTCGGGCCTCACCCTGGCCGCCTGGGACCGGGCCGGCGTCTCGCTGCCGCACAACGCCGCCCGCCAGTACGGCTCGATGCCGCACGTCGACCGATCCGACCTCAAGCCCGGCGACCTGGTCTTCTTCTACGGCCGGATCAGTCACGTCGGCCTCTACATCGGCAACGGCATGATGATCCACGCCCCGGAGTACGGCGAGGACATCCGCATCGCCCCGATCGACCAGCAGCCGATCCATGGCTTCGGCCGCCCCACCCGCTAGCACCCTGTTTCTCAACCGGCCACCGCCAGCGCGAAGGGCAGGACCGCCGGGGCACCCGCCCGGCGCAACGCCCGGCCCGCCAGCGTCATCGTCCAGCCCGAGTCGACCAGGGCGTCGACCAGCAGCACCGGCCCGTCCGGTATCGCCAGGCCGGCCGGGACCACGAAGGCGTCGTGCAGCCGCAGAACCCGCTGGGCACTGTTGCCGCGCGGCCCGTCGTCGCCCGGGAAGCCCAGTGATCCCAGGTAGGGCAGCCGCCCGACCGTCGCGATGTGCTCGGCGACCCCGCGTACCAACTGGGTCTCACTCAGCGCGACCACGCCGGCCGGCCGCTCGTCCCACCGCTCCTCCCCCTGCGCCCAGCTCTTGAGCGTCTGCACCACGGCACCGGCCACGTCCTCGGGCAACGGGCCGTCCGGCCCCTCGACCAGCTCCCGGAGCCGGCTGCCCCAGCCCAGGTCGGAAAGCCGCCCGACCGCGCGGCCGGTCAGGATCTGCTCGCCCGGCGGGATCTTGCCCTTGAGCGGGACGCCGACCGCGTCGAGGCCGGTGGGCCACATCTTCTTCGGCGCGATGGGTATGCCCGGCTTGCCGAGGAAGGCATGCGCGGCGGCCAGTGCCTCGGGCGCGACGTCGGCGTCGAACAGCGGCTCGGCGCAGGTGTCGCACCGGCCGCACGGCTCGGCGTCGGGGTCGTCCAGGCAGCGGCGGAGAAACTCCATGCGGCAGGCCGTCGTGCGGGCGTACTCCAGCATGGTCTCCTGCTCCGCCGTGCGCGCCTCGGCGACCCGGCGCAGGCGGGCGGTGTCATACGTCCACGGCTCGCCGGTCGCGACCCAGCCGCCCCGGGTCCGCCGGACCGCACCGTCCACATCGAGCACCTTGAGCATCATCTCCAGCCGGGCCCGCCGCAGGTCGACCAGCGGCTCCAGCGCGGGTGTCGACATCGGACGGTCGCCGGACAGGTTGGCCAGCACCAGCCGTACCTGGTCCTCGGGCGGGAAGGCCAGCGACGCGAAGTATCGCCAGATCGCCCGGTCTTCCGGGCCCGGCAGCAACACCACCTCGGCGTGCTCGACGGCGCGACCGGCCCGGCCGACCTGCTGGTAATACGCGATCGGTGACGGCGGCGCCCCCAGGTGCACCACGAACCCGAGATCCGGTTTGTCGAAACCCATGCCCAGCGCCGACGTCGCCACCAGCGCCTTGATCTTGTTGTCGAGCAGGTCCCGTTCGGCCGCGCGACGGTCCGCGTCCTCGGACTGGCCGGTGTACGACGCCACGGCGAACCCGCGCGACCGCAGGAAATCGGCCGTCTCGATCGCCCCGGCCACGGTCAGCGTGTAGACGATGCCCGAACCCGGCAGCTCGGCCAGGTGATCGGCCAGCCAGCCCAGCCGGTGCGCCGGGTCGGGCAACGGCACCACGGCCAGCCGCAACGAGTCACGGTCGAGCGAGCCACGCAGCACCAGCGCGTCGCCCAGTTGGTCGGCAACGTCGGCGGTCACGCGGGCGTTCGCGGTCGCGGTGGTGGCCAGCACCGGCGTCCGCGTGGGCAGGCCGGCCAGGAAGGTGCGCAGCCGCCGATAATCCGGCCGGAAGTCGTGCCCCCAGTCGGAGACGCAGTGCGCCTCGTCGACCACCAGCAGCCCGGTCGTCGCGGCCAGCCCCGGCAGCACGTTGTCGCGGAAGTCTGGATTGTTGAGCCGCTCGGGACTGATCAACAGCACGTCGACCGCACCGGCCCGGACCTCGGCCGTGATCTCGCCCCACTCGTCGAGGTTGGCCGAGTTGATCGTGCGCGCTCGGATGCCCGCCCGGGCCGCCGCCTCCACCTGGTTGCGCATCAGGGCGAGCAGCGGCGACACGATGACCGTGGGCCCGGCCGGCGGCTCGCCCGCCTCGGCCGCCACCCCGTCACGCAGCAGCGCCGTGGCCACGAAGTAGACCGCCGACTTGCCCCACCCGGTGCGCTGAACGCAGAGCACCCGCCGCCTGTCGACGACCAGCGCCTCGATCGCGCGCCACTGGTCCTCGCGCAGGCTCGCGTGCTCACCGGCGAGCTTGCGCAGCACCTCCTCGGCGCACTCGCGCACCACCGCCCGCTCCGCGTCGCTGACTGCTGTTGTTTCTGCCACGCCGCATGTCTACCAGCCGGATCCGACAGTTCCGGAGTTATCCACAGGGCCCTCTTCATCCACAGGCCCACCCCCGACCGGCCGCTGGAGTGGAAGGGTGAATGCCATGTCCAAAACGATCGCCGAAAAGCTTCAGATCAAGCCGCACACCACCGTCTGGGTGTCCGACCCCGCCAACATCGCCCTGCTCACGCCCATGCCCGACGGCGTCCGCGAGAGCGACCAACTGGCCACCGCCAGCACCGCGATCATGTTCGCCGACGACGCCGCCTCGGCCCGCAAGCTGATGGCCGACCATCGCGCCGACGTGACCAAACCCAGCGCATTCTGGGTGGCATACCCCAAGGGCGGCCGTGCGGACATCAACCGTGACACCCTGTGGCCGATCATCGCCGAGTTCGGGATGCGCCCTAACATGCAGGTCGCGATCGGCGACCACTGGTCGGCGCTGCGCTTCCGGGCCGACCGTCCGGGCGAGGAGCCGTTCACCGGCCCAGGACAGTCCCCCCGTTGACGTTGATGACCTGTCCCGTGACGAAGCCACCGCCCGGCCCCACCAGCCAGCGCACGGCCTCGGCGACGTCGGCCGGCACGCCGGGCCGCCCAACCAGCGTGGCGTCGACCCGCTTGCGGTGCCCCTCCTCGGTCATCCGCCCGTCGAAGAACTCACTGTCCGTGATATATCCCGGCGAGATCACGTTGGCGGTGATGCCCTCCGGCCCAAACCGCACCGCGAGGTCCAGCATGTAACCGTGCAGCGCCGCCTTGGCCGCCGAGTAGGGTCCGCCGCCACCCCGCTGGGCGGCGATCGAGCTGGTCAAGATCACGGTGCCGCCCGGCCGACGCAGCAGCGGGCGTAACGACTCGGTGAGCAGCACGGCGGTGGTGACGTTGGAGTCGAGGTTCGCCCGCCAGTGCTCGACCAGCCCGCGCGGCGTCGAGTCGTCCCCGCCGACAAAGGCGCCGGCGTTGTTGACCAGCACGTCGACGGGCCGCCCGGCAACGGCGTCGAGCACCTTGCCCACCTGGTCCGGATCGGCGAGATCGGCGGTCACCGCCGAGGCCTGCGGCCCGACCCACTCGACCGCGTCGGCCAGCACCTCACCCCGCCGCCCGACGATGATTACGTCGTAGCCCTCACCCGCCAGCATCCCGGCGATGGCCCGCCCGATCCCGGTCCCTCCGCCACTGACCACACCCAGCCTCGACATGCCCCGACCCTATCCCCGAACCCAACCTCAAGATCAAAATCCTTTCCGGGTACGGGCGCAGCAAAGCCCCGCCTTCGACGCGCCGGACCGTAGCCACTCCAGGCCGCTTCTCGCTGCCGGCCCACCCGGTGGTCCCCACCCGGTAGTCACCACCACCCGGCTCGCCCCGACTACCGCCGCCAGTGCTGGTGGTAGCCCGGGGCGCCACCCCGCCCGCCGATCCCGCCCCGACTACCGCCGCCAGTGCTGGTGGTAGCCCGGGGCGCCACCCCGCCCGCCGATCCCGCCCCGACTACCGCCGCCAGTGCTGGTGGTGGCCAGGGTGGCGCTCCGGCAGCCGAGGGCGCTCTGGGCTACCGCTGTTGCTGGCGGTGGGGCGGGGCGGGCTATCGCACTGGGGTGGCGCTGCGGGGGTTCAGGGCGGCGGTGGCTATGGACAGGGGGCGCCAGGCCGCGGCGGCGATCAGGGACATGGCGGCGGCTGCGGTCCAGAAGGTTGGCAGGAGACCGAAGGTCTGGGCGAACAGGCCGCCGAGGAGGGAGCCTACGGCGGCGCCGCCGAGGTCGAGGAGGGCGTAGACGCTGGTGGCGCGGCCGTACAGGGCGGGTGGGACGGATCGCTGGCGGATGGTTACGACGACGGTGCCCCAGACGGCGCCGCAGGTGCTGAACAGCACGATCGCGGCGGCGGCGAGCCACGGACTGGTTGTCGCGGCGAGGGTGGCGTGCAGGCCTGCCTCGACGAGCAGGTCGATGCGCAGCAGCCACGTCGCGCCGACTACCCGGAGCAGGGCTGGGGCCAGGACCGTGCCGAGGAGACCGCCCACGGCGAAGGCGGTGAGGAGCAGCCCGTACCCGAACGAGGACAAGCCCAGGATCGAGCGGGAGTAGAGGACGAAGATGGCGAACGCCGCGCAGAACACCAGGTTGCCGAAGGCCATGGTCACGGCCAGGGTGCGGAGCAGCCGGTGACCCCAGAGAAAGCGCAACCCGGCGCCGATGTCCGCCGCCAGCGAGCGGCGCACGACAGTCACCGGCGGCCGGCCCGACGAGCCGCCCGGCGCACCATCATCCGGCGAGGCGTCCGGCGCACCACGACCCGACAACGCGGGCGACGCGCCATCAACCGAAAGGCCGGACGGCGCGCCACGATCCGGCAAGCCGGGCAAAACACCATCACCCGGCAAGCCAGGCGACGCGCCACGATCCGGCAAGCCACGCGACACACCATCACCCGGCAAGCCAGGCGACGCGCCACGATCCGGCAAGCCACGCGACACACCATCACCCGGCGAGCCAGGCGGCGCGTCATGGTCCGGCAAGGCGGGACCTGGCCGCGCATCCGACGCGGCGGGCGGCGGCTCAACCTGGCCCGGCGTGGTGGGACTTGGACGCAGATCCGGCGGTGGGACGGTGCGCAGGGACGCGATGAGGGCCGCGGACGCCAGGAACGACGCCATGTTGAGGCCGAAAGGCAAGGCCGCGGACAAGGTGAACAGCCAGGCGCCGAACGGCTTGGCGGCGAACTGGTTGATCAGGGTGAAAGTGCCGGCGAGCAGGGAATTCGCGACGGGGAGGTGGCGCTCGGCGACGATTGCGGGCACGAAGGCGGACGATGCCGTGTCGGCCAGGGTCTCGCCCGTACCCAGGATGAAGAAGACCAGGTAGATCACGGGTACGGAGGCGACGCCGGCCGCGATGGATGTGGTCAGGGCGGCTATGGCCAGGGCTCGGGCGACGTTGACCGCCACGACCAGGCGGCGGCGGTCCAGGCGGTCGGCCCAGACGCCGCTGACCAGTGCGAACAGCAACCAGGGCAGCTGCTGGGCGAAGACGGCACCGGCCACGGCGGCGGGGTCGGTGGTCAGGGTCGAGACGAGCAGGGGGCCGGCGACCATGGTGACGCCGTCGCCCAGGTTGGAGACCGCCGACGCGGTCCAGAGTTTGCGGAAGTCCGCGCCGAGACGCGCGGAAACCAGGGCACGCAAAAGAGCTCCTCAAGCAGGCGGGATGAAGGTCAGCGACCGCCCGGAGCGAGGAGGAGAAGTAACCGTCCTCGCTACGCGGCGGGGACCTTCGCCATGGTGAGAAGCATCATCAGCACCCTTCTGGGGACAGACCGATCAGCCGACGCTAGCGGGAACGCGATGCCGGCGCACCGCGTTTACCGCCGCGACCGCCGTGTCGGGGTGGTCGGTGAAGAAGCCGTCCACGCCCATGTCCAGGAAGAACTCGTACTCGGCGGTGACGTCGCCGCGCTGGCCGGGCTCCGCGCCGATGCGGTAGCCGGCCGGCAGGAACTGGTTCTCGGCCCGGATCGTCCAGGCGTGCACGGCCAGGCCGGCCTCGTGCGCCCGGTGCACCATGCGCGGGTCGGCGACCAGCAGGTTCTTGTCGGGGCCGATGCCGTACGCGTAGGTGGCGATCGCCTCGAGGTCGGTCGGCGGCTCCTCGAACAGGTGGATCAGCCTGATCTCGGTCATCTCGTGCATCTTGAGCAGGGACGACGGCTCGAACGACTGGATCAGGATGTGGTCGTTGCGGTCGGCGAAGCCGTTCCGGTAGAGGGTGCGGACCAGCGGTTCCTCGAGCGCCAGCCCGATCGAGGCGAAGTACGACGGATGTTTGGTTTCCGGGTACACCCCGATGGGACGACCGAGGCGACGCTCCTCGGCCGAGGCCAGGTCGAGGATCTCCTGGAAGGTCGGCACGGTGAACCGGCCGTCGAAGATCGTGTTCTGGCGGCGTACCCCGGGAAGCCTCTCGGTCGCGCGCAGCGCCCGCAGCTCGTCGAGCGTGAAGTCCTCGGTGAACCACCCACTGACCTCGGCACCGCCGATGATCTTGGTGGTGCGGCGGCCGGCGAACTCGGGGTGCGCGGCGACGTCGGTGGTCTGCGAGATCTCGTTCTCGTGTCGCGCGATCAGGACGCCGTCGCGGGTGGCGACGAGGTCGGGCTCGATGTAGTCGGCGCCGAGGCGGATCGCCAGGCGGTACGACTCGAGAGTGTGTTCCGGGCGGTATCCGCTGGCCCCGCGATGACCGATGACCAGGGGCTTGGTCGGCACGTAGTCCACGATCATATTCAACGGGCGGAGGGCGACGAGCACGTTGGTTTGACGCGACAAACAGGTAAACGCCACTCAGATGGCGACCGAGAAACCACCGGTCCGGGTGGGTGGCGGTGCCGGGCGTACCGGCGTCTTGCTGATCTTGGGTTTGACCGGCTCGGGGGTCGACTTGCGGCTGGGTGCGGGCCGTTTGGGGTGCTTCGTCGCCTTCGGCGTCCGCTTGACGGTACGCGCCGGCTGGGTGGTGGGTGCCGGTTCGGGCGCGACCTCGGCCTCGATGGTGCGCGCGCCGACAACCTCGGCTTCGCAGGTACGCCCGTCCAGCGTGAACGCGAGCGGCAGAGGGTTGCTCCCCCGGTACGCTCCGCGCAGCACGACGCTGACCGACCGCCCTGGCCCCAGGTTCCTGCGGCCGTGGACGACGATCCGCCGACCGGACTGCGTGACCGCCTGGGCCGGGTCTTTCAAACGCTGACTTCCCGGGTACGCGAATTCCATGCGCCACCCGCCGACGGCTTGACCCCCGGTGTTGACGACGGTCAGCCGCGCCTCGAAGTCGGATCCGGTGTCCTTCTCGACCCGGTACCGGACCGTGCAGTCGGCGACGTGCACGACGCCGCCCGCCGTACCCGCACCGGCCGCCGAAGCCTGCGCGGTACCCACCTCGGCCGGCTCCCGCGCCGCGCTCCAGCTCAGGCCGGCCACCGCCGTCAGCACGACGGTGGCCGCGCCGGCCTGCAGGCGCAGCCGCCCGGAGAAGAGGTCGTGCCGCACCTGGCCGCCGCGGAACAGCCCACCGCCGAGCGGCTTGGCCACGCCGACGTGCAGGGCGCCGAGTACCCGCAGCGCCGCCCGCAGCCGCAGCGACTTGACCGGCCGCGGGGGCCGGATGCCGAGCCGCGCGCAAACCGTCTCGACGGCGCTCGGCCGCATCGCGACCTTGGTCGTGACGTCCCCGAGGGGCCCGGTCGGCACACCGCCGCGGGTGAAGGCCGACACACCGTCGCCGGTCCGGGCCGACGCACCGGTGCGGGCGAAGACCGGCACACCGTCGCGGGTTCGCGCCGACGCACCGTCGCGGGCGAAGACCGACACATCGTCGCGGGCGAAGACCGACACATCGTCGCGGGTTCGGGCCGACGCGCCGTCTGGGGCGGAGACCGAGACACCTTCGCGGGTTCGCCCCGACGCACCGTCGCGGGCGGCGACCGACGCGCCTTTACGGGCGCGGATCGACCAGCCGCTGCCGGACCGGGCCGGGCGGGGCTCGCGGGAGAGCGCGGCCGTCGGCTCGTCGCTGATCGGCGGGACGATCGGCTGCATGCCGACCAGGGCGCCCAGCCGGTCCGCGACCTCCGCGGCCTGGGGGCGCTCGCCGGGCGACTTGGCCAGGCAGCGCAGGCACAGGTCGGCGACGCCGGGCGGCAGGCCGGGCAGGCTCGGCATCGGCTCGGGGTCGGCGTAGAGGTGGGCGCGCAACGCCTCGGTGGTGTTCTCGGCCGGCCAGGGCAGCCGGCCGGTGAGCATGCGGTAGAGCAGGACCCCGAGCGCGTAGACGTCGGCGGCGGGCGAGACGTGCACGCCGCCGAGTCGCTCGGGAGCGAGGTAGGCGGGAGTGCCGAGCAGGGTGCCGTCGGGGGCGGCGTCGCGCTGCCCGACCAGGGCGGAGATGCCGAAGTCGACGACCTTGGCGCCGGCCCGGGTGAGCATCACGTTGGCCGGGGTGATGTCCCGGTGCACGACCCCGGCGGCGTGGGCGGTGGCCAGGGCGGAGGCGATCTCGGCGGCCAGGGTGACCGCGTCCCGCCAGGCCATCGGGCCGGAGCGGCGGACCCGGGCGGCGATCGACTCCCCCTCGTTGAGTTCCATCACCACGAACGGGAGCGGCGCCTCACCGAAGTCGAAGATGCTGGTGATGTGCGGGTGACAGAGCCGGGCCGCGGCCAGTGCCTCCTGCCGCAGCCGGGTCCGGAACGCGTCGTCGGAGGCGAGCCGGGACGACAGCACCTTGACGGCGACGTCCCGCCCGAGGGTCTCGTCGTAGCCGCGCCAGACCTCGGACATCCCGCCGGTGCCGAGCTTCTCGACAAGGCGGTAGCGGTCCGCGATACGCCGCCCGATCCGCCCCATATGCCAATTGTGAAACGAACCCCCCATCCCAAGACGGCGCTCGGAGAAACCGCCCGCTATGTCCGGAGTGTGGCGGGATCAGCCTTCGAGGAGCTGGTCGACCGGCGCGTAGTCGTCGGTCAGGACCCGGCTGTCACCGATGAACGCGGTCAACTCGGGGCCGGTCACCAGCTTGACGGGCTCGTCGGCCAGGCCCAGAGCCTCGCTCAGGGCGGCCGTCGGCAGCGGCGCCCGGGAGCCGACGATCACGAAGTTGGAGCCGGTCTCACCGGCCAGCGCGGCCGGCGGGGCGATCAGCGCCACGTGCGGGAAGACCGCCGCGACCGTCTTGAGTTCGGCCCGGATGAAGCGGTCCGGCGGGTAGTCGATGACGTTCTGGGCGTAGACGCCGTCGGCCTTCAGGACGCGGGAGATGTCGGCGGCCATCTCGCGGGTGGCGAGATGCCACGGGACAACGAGGTGCCCGAAGGCGTCGCCGATCACCAGGTCGTAGGCGCCGGTGGGCTGCTCGGCCAGGCCCACCCGGGCGTCACCGACCTGCGTCCGCAGCCGTGGGCCCGTACGCAGACCCAGCTCGCGCCGGTCGAGCTCGACCAGCCCGCCGTCGAGTTCGAGGACCAGCTGGTCGCTGCCCGGCCGCGTCGTCGCCAGGTATCCGGGCATCGTGAACCCTCCGCCACCCAGGTGCAGGGCCGAGATCGGCGCCCTGGACGGACGGAACGAGTCGGTCACCGCGCCGAGCCATTGCACGTACGCGAACTCGAGGTGCCGGGGGTCGTCGAGGTCGACATACGAGTGCCGGGCACTGTTGAGGATGAGCGTTCGCCCGCCGGGTACCGCCGGATCGTCGTCGACCCGCGCGCAGTGGTACGCGGTCTCCACGTCGCACGGCGTCGGCGCCAGCCCGCCCAGACCCGCGCCGGCCAGACCGATCGCCGCCAGGGCAGCGCGCGTGCGTGGTTTGCCCGGCACGACCATCGTCGGCTCACGCCGGCGGAGCCACCAGCCGAGCCCGAACCCGGCCACCGCGAGCAGCCCCGCCAGGGTGAGGATGATCCAGCTGCTCGGCATCGCGGCCACGAAGATGAAGCCCGTACCGAGCGTCGCGGTGATCGCCCCGAGCGTCCCGATGCTGGACAGCCGCCCGACCACCTCACCGGTCCGGCGCAGGTCACCGAGCTGCAGCTTGACCACGAGCGGGCTGATCGAGGAGAGGATGAAGGCGGGCAGGAAAACAGCCAGAGCGGCCAGCAGGAGTACGGCCGGAGCGGCGCCACCACGCAGGATCTCCCCGCCCCACCGGACCAGCGGCAGCGTGGCCGCCGTGCCGATCGCGCCGAGGATCAGCGCCGGGGCGAGCAGCAGCCGCGGGTCGAACCGGTCGGCCAGCCGCCCGCCGAGCCAGGTCCCGTAGGCGATGGCGGCCAGCGAGATCCCGATGACCGAGCTACTCACCTGCAGCGTCACGCCGACGTAGGGCCCGACCAGCCGCAACGCCACGATCTCGAGCACGAGCACGGCACCGCTGGCGAAGAACACCAACGCGGTGGCCAGGGCATTGGGCAACGGTCGGGGTCCCGGGGGCGTCTCCATCGCCCGAAGGTTACCGACGCGACCTGGTCAGATGATGGAGAGGTGCACGTGGTTGGTGTGCGTGGCGCTGGGCCCGCCGGATCCGCTGTAGGCCCGCCAGCCGGTGCCGGGCATCCAGATCTGCCGGAACCAGATCACGTAGAGCACACCGAGCCGGTCGGCGTTCTTGACGAAGTACGCGGCCAGATTGTTCCCGTACACCTTGTCGCTGCCGGCGGCGTTCTTGTTCTCGAAGCCGCCCTGGGCGGCGGCGAAGTCGCAGGCCCGGCCCTGGGGGTGCTCGCCCGAGGCACGTTCGCTGAAGCACGACGTGTAGTGCTTGAATCCGGCCGCCCGGGCCTGCTGATAGGCGTTGAGCAGCCGGGGCGTGATGCAGCCGGAGGTGGTCGGGTCGTCGACGGTGCAGCGTTCCTTGGGCCAGGAGCCGTCCGAGCCGCGCGGGGCCGGCTTGGCCAGCGGCGAGTTGACACCGACGAACCCGCCGGCAACGCTGCCGCCACCGACGCTGGCCAGCGCGAGCTCGGCCTCTTTCTTCTTCTTGGCCAGGATCGTGACCTGCTTCTGCTGCTCCCGGATCTCCAGTTCGTTGGCCGTCTTGGCCTTGGTGTACGCGGCGATCGCGTCCCGGTACCGGGTCATCGCGCGCCCGTCGAGCTGGGCCATCATGTCGAGCCGCTGGACTCGTTCGAGGAAGGCGTCGGGCGAACCGGCGTTGAGCAGCAGCGTCATGGTGTTGACCCGGCCGAGCCGGTAGGACCGACCGGCCACGGCCGCGATCCGCGACTCCATCTTCTTGGTCTCGGCCTGCGTCTGCAGAAGTGTGGCCTGCAGCTCCTTCTGGCGTTTCTGCGATGCGGCCAGCTTGCGCGTCGCCTCGATGTGTCCCTTGGCCGCCGACTCCAGCGCGGCGCGCAACGTCTTGGTGCCGCCCTCCGGATCGGGCGCCGCACTGGCCGGGGCGGCCGCGATCGCCAACACCGAAGCAGCCACGGCGAGCACGCCGACGACACGAGTCAGACCAGCGGAACCCCGTCGCACGCCAGCGATCCGCGTCAGCCCGGCGAAACCCCGCCGCACTCGTGCGACCTGCGCCAGCCGGGCGAAACCGCGCCGCGCGACAGCGACGCGAATCGGCCCGGCGAAACCTCGCCGCGCGACAGCAACACGGGTCAGCCCGGCGAAACCCCGCCGCACTCCTGCGACCTGCGCCAGCCGGGCGAAACATCGCCGCGCGACAGCAACGCGAGGCGGCCCGGCGAAACCCCGCCGCGCGACAGCAATGCGTAGTCGGCCCCGGCCGTGTCGCCGCCGGAGGAGATTCGCCGCCACGGTCAACCTCCAAGGTCAAGAAAGCGAGGGCACTCTACCCGTACGAGCGGGCCGCCCGCACCCCGGCCTCAGGTAGCGGAATATCCACCATCGACGAAGAGTGTCTGCCCGGTCACCGCGGCGCTGGCGTTACCAGCCAGATAGACGACACATCCGGCGAAATCCTCCGGTACGCCGTTGCGGCCGATCATCGAGCGCGCGGCGTGCGCCCGGACCTTCGACGCGTCGGCGAACACCTCCTCGGTCAACGGGGTGTGCACCACGCCGGGCGCGATCGCGTTGCAGCACACGCCCCGCCGCGACCAGGCCTCGGCCTGCGACCGGGTCAACGCGACGAGCCCCGCCTTGGACACGCCGTACGCGCCGCTGTTGCCATATGCCCGAAATGCCTGCTGCGACGCGACGTTGATGATCCGCCCCCAGCCGCGCTCGGCCATCCGCCGCCCGAAGGCCTGCCCGAGCAGGAAGGGGGCGGTCAGGTTGGCCGCGACGGTCAGGTCCCAGTCCTCTTCGGAGAGTTCGCCGAGGGGCGGCCGCCGGTTGACCGCCGCCGAGTTGACCAGGATGTCCGGCTCGCCGTACCCATCGAGCACCTCGCGCACCAGCCCCGCGACCGCAACCCGATCGCCGAGATCGGCCGGCACCGACGCCGCGTCGATCCCGAGGTCGCGCAGCTCGGCCACGGTCTCGGCCAGCGCCTCCGGCCGCCGCGCGACCACCACGACCCGCGCACCGGCCCGCCCGACGGCGACCGCCATGGCCCGCCCGATCCCCGAACTCCCGCCGGTGACCACCGCCAGTTTCCCGCCCAGGCCAAAGACCTCGTCCAGGTACGCAGACACCAGAATCCCCCGTCCCGCCGGCCGTCCACCCGGCGATGATCATGCAACGCCCCGCCGCGACGAAGAGCAACGGCCGATCCCGAACCCGTGGCCCGAACCCGCCACGGATGGACGAACGGGCCGGTCAGAAGGTGTGGCCGGCGAACAGGGCAGTGACGAACGGGCCGGTCAGAAGGTGTGGCCGGGGAAAAGGGTCGCGCGCGCCGTGTGCCAGACGTCGTCGTTCGGCGCGACCAGCAGACCGCGCTCCGAGTCGGCCGGGTGATAGGCGCTGCCGTCCAGGTGGAGGACGGTGCCACCGGCTTCGCGAAGGATCAGCGAACCCGGGACGTGGTCCCATGGCAGCACCCGCCAGAACAGCGCGAACTGCTGCTCGTCCAAGGCGACGGCCGGGTACTCGTACCCCGCGCAGTGATGGCCGGCGGTGACCCGCCCGAAAGCGTGCGCGTTCGCATCGACCAGGGACCGCAGCTCGGCGGTCAGGTACTTCCGCGCCACCACGCCGGTCATCGACCGGGCGCCCGGGTCGTCGGTGCGGGTCTTCAGCCGTACGCCGTCGATCGAGGCCCCGCTGCCGGCCTCGGCCATCGTCATCCGGTCGTCGATCACGTCGAGGATCCACGACGCGGCCGGCTCGCCGTCCCGCAGGAGAGCCACCATGATCGCGAAGGGGGTCTTGCCGGCGGCGAAGTTGTTCGTGCCGTCGACCGGGTCGACGATCCAGACGGCGCCGGAGTCGGAGACCCGGGAAAGGACGCCCGGGTCGGCCGCCACCGCCTCCTCGCCGACGACAGTGGAACCGGGCAGCAGCGCCGTCAGGCCGCGGGTCAGCGCCTTCTCGGCCTCCTGGTCGGCCACGGTCACCAGGTCGCCGGGCGCCTTGGCGTGCACGTCGGAGGGGTCCAGGTGCCGGAACCGGGGCCGCACCTCAGTCGCCGCGACCTCCCGGATCAGGTCGCTCACCCGCTCAAGCACGCGGCGGCAGCTTCACGACGCTGACGAAGAACTCGTCGATCTGGCGGATCACCGAGATGAAGCGCTCGAAGTCCACCGGCTTGGTGACATACGCGTTGGCGTGCAACTGGTAGCTGCGCAGAATGTCCTCGTCGGCGGCCGAGGTGGTCAGGACCACGACCGGGATGCGGCCCAGGTCCTCGTCCTTCTTGATCTCGGCCAGGACCTCGCGGCCGTCGCGCTTGGGCAGGTTGAGGTCGAGCAGGATGAGGTCGGGCCGGACGGCGTCCGACCACTGGCCCTCGCGGCGCAGGTATTGCAGGGCCTCGGCGCCGTCGGAGACCACGGTGAGCCGGTTGCGTACCTTGTGTTCCTCGAACGCCTCCTGGGTCATGAGCACGTCGCCCGGGTCGTCCTCGACGAGCAGCACCTCGATCGGGGTGCCGTCCTGCCTGTTGATCGAACCGGTCATGCCGTGCCCACCTTTCGCATGCCCTTCTGGCCCTCGCGTGCGGCGCCGTCGTCACGTCGCGGGAGGTGCCGCTCGGTGCAGTCGGTCATGCGGTGACCTCTTTCCGTGGTTCCTCTGTTGCGAGAACGACCGGCACCGGGAGGGTGAAGTTGATCGAGGTGCCCTCGTCCACGTCCAGGTCCAGCCAGATCCGGCCGCCATGGTATTCGACGATCTTCTTCACGATCGCCAAACCGATGCCGGTGCCCTCGTAGGCGTCACGAGCGTGCAGGCGCTGGAAGATCACGAAGACCTTGTCGGCGAATTCCTTCTCGATGCCGATGCCGTTGTCGCGCACGTTGATCCGCCACTCGTCGCCGTCGCGCCCGGCCGTGACCGTGATGCGCGGCGGGACTTCGGGGCGGCGGAACTTGAGCGAGTTGCCGAGCAGGTTGACGAAGAGCGTCGTGAGCAGCGGCTCCTCGCCCTCGACGATCGGCAGGTCGTGCCAGATGATCTCGGCTTCGGCACCGGCCGCGGGCTCCAGCTGCGACCTCACGTCGCCGAGGACCTTGTTCAGGTCGACGTCGGTGAACCCGCTGGTCAGCCGGCCGATCCGGGAGAAGGCGAGCAGGTCGTTGATCAGGCGCTGCATCCGCTGGGCGCCGTCGACGGCGAAGCCGATGTACTGGTCGGCCCGCTCGTCCATCTGCCCGGCGTACCGGCGTTGCAGCAGCTGGCAGAAGCTGGCCACCTTGCGCAGCGGCTCCTGCAGGTCGTGCGACGCCACGTAGGCGAACTGCTCGAGGTCGCGATTGGACCGGACCAGCTCCTCGGCCTGCACCTTGAGCTGGTCGTTGACCCACTCGATCTGGCCGCGGGCCTCACGCACCTCGGCCAGCTCGGCCGCGATCTGCTGACGCATGCCGTCCACGTCCTCGGCCAGCCGTTTGAGCTCGGGCGACCCCGAACTCTCCAGGTGCTTGTCGTAGTCGCCGGCCGCCACCTCGCGGACCTGTCCGGCGAACTCCAGGACCGGCTTGGTGACCAGCCGGTCGAGCAGCAGCAGCAGCGACGCCCCGGCCAGGATGACGATGGCGGCCGCCGCGATCTCGACCGCGACCAGCGTGCTGCCGGCCTGCTGGGCGTTGTTGGCGACGACGTTGCGCAGCACCAGGATGTCGGCCTGCAGCTGCTGGACCGCCTGCCGCAGCGCGTCGAACTGCCGGGTGCCGGCCCGGTCGATGATGGCCTGGGCGGCTGCCTGGTTCTGCGTCTGCACGGCCTGGATGACCGGGCCGGCCACCCCGGACCGCCACTCGTCGTACCGCTGGACGACCTGGCCGAGGGAGGCGCGGACGTCGTCGTCCTGGGGGCGGACGTAGTTACGAATCTGGTTGATCAGGTCGTTCGCGTTCTTGGCGCCCTCGTTGTAGGGGGCCAGGTTGTCCGGCTTGCCGCTGATCGCGTAGCCGCGGACCGCGGTTTCCTGGTCGACCATGGCGGTGGTCAGGTTCTCGCCGGCCACCCGCATCGGGCCGGTGCGGTTGAGCAGATCGTCGACGTACCCGTTGCTGCGGGTGGCGATGATCGCGGCGTAGACGCCGAGCGCGGTCAACAGCACGCCGACCGTCATGCACAGGGCCAGCACCCGGCCGCGCAGGGTCCAGTTGTTGATCCGGAAGAGGTTCACCGGCCACCGCCGCGGGAGATCAGGAGCATGGCCACGTCGTCGGCCAGCGGTCCGCCGTTGGCCTGCTCGGCCCGCCCGACCAGCCAGGCCGGTAACGCGGCGAGCGGGACGTCGCGCGCGGCCGGTTCGTCGAGCAGGGCGCACAGCCCCTCGATGTCGAGACGTTCGTTGCCCACGCCACTGTGCCCTTCGATCAGCCCGTCCGTGTAGAGCAGCAGCGACCAGTCCTCGCTGTCGAACCGCACCTCGGAGGCCGGAGTCGGCGCCGGTCGTACGCCGAGCACGATCCCGGTGCGGGCGGTGACCGGCGTCGCCTTGCCGGCCAGCAACTGGACCGGCGGCGGATGCCCGGCCAGGCGTACCGTCGCGCGGTTGTCGGAGAGGTCGATCACCACCGCCGCGACCGTCGCGAACACCTCGCGCGCCCGCCGTTCGGTCATCAGCACCTGCTCAAGCGCGCTGAGGACCTGGTCGTCGGCCACCCCGGCGAGCACCAGCGCCCGCCAGGCGACCCGGAGTTCCACGCCCAGCGCGGCCTCGTCGACGCTGTGCCCGCAGACGTCGCCGACGATCAGGTGCAGTTTGTCCTCGCCGACCTGGATGACGTCGAAGAAATCGCCGCCGAGCAGACCCATCGAGCGGCCGGAGCGATAGAACGTGTGGACCGCGACCTTGGTCGTGTCCATCAAAGGCTGCGGCAGCAGGCCGCGTTCGAGCCGGGCCGACTCGGACTGCCGTAACTCCACCTCGCGCAGCCGCCGGGCGTTCTCGTCGGCCCGTTTGCGTTCGACCGCGTAACGCAGCGCCCGAGTCAGCAGCACGCCGTCGACCTGGCCCTTGACCAGGTAGTCCTGGGCTCCCTCGGCGACCGCGGCCACGCCCAGGTGCTCGTCCGAGCGGCCGGTGAGCACGCACACGGCGGCGCTGCCGGCGATGGCCAGGAACCGGCGCAGCCCGTCGATCCCCTCGGCGTCGGGTAACCCCAGGTCGAGGAGCACGCATTGGATGCCGCGGGTCAGCCCGCGCGCCTCCCGCAGGCTGCGCGCCACGATCAGCTCGAACGGGGCACCCGCCTCATCGAGCAGCTCGCGGACCAGGAAGGCGTCGCCCTCGTCGTCCTCGACGAGCAGGATGCGCAGGCGTTCCGGGCTCAGCGTGGCGGGAGCGACCGGGCCCGACCGGGGCGCGACCGACCGTTCCGTCATGCCGATACCCCACTCGAGTCCGCCGGGAATGACGAGCAAATCGTGTACCACCCCGCCCCGGCGCACAACATCAGGATCATCCGGCGCCGCCCTCGGCCGCCTGGATGCGGCGGACGTGCTGGGCGATCACCTGGCCCAGGATGCCGTGCAGCTGGCCACAGTCGGGGCAGTGCAGGTTCTCGTCGAGCCGCCGGCCGCCGCAGCCGATGCACTCGCCTCGGTCCTCGGGGTCGCGGTAGGTGTCGAGCGCCTTGCACATGGCACGCACGACGTGATCACCCATGGTGAAGGCCTGATCGCCATAGGCCGTGCGGACGGCGATCATCGCCACCGGTGCAGCGCCCGGTGACGGATCGTAGGGAGCGACCCGGTCGATGAACTCCGCGATCACGGAGGCGGGGTCGAGCGGCTCGGTCACCGCTCCAAGTTATGCCACCCGGGAGAAAGATCACCGGGGTACCCGGCGCCGGAGGGACACGATTAGATGTCACCCATGCGTGACGCCCCCGGACGCGCCCTGCTCCGCCCCCGGTTCCGCCCCCTGGCCGCCCTGCTGGCCCTGCTCGTACTAGCCGCCGTCGGCGTGCTGGCGGCCTGGTCGATCCGCCCGCCGGCCGCCCGCGGCACCTCCGCCCCGGCCTCCGAGTTCAGCGCCGGCCGCGCGTTTCAGCACGTCCAGGCCATGTCCACGACCGCCCACCCGGCCGGCAGCGCGGCCAACGACAAGGTGCGCGACTATCTGGTCCGGACGCTGCGCGGCGACGGCCTGGAGCCGGAGATCCAGGACACGGTCACCGAGCAGGGCGGCCAGCTGTCCGGCTCGGCCGGCGGGATAGGCATGGCCCGGGTACGCAACGTCATCGCCACGATCCCGGGCTCGGAGTCATCCGGACGGGTGTTTCTGGTCGCCCACTACGACTCGGCGCAGGCCGGGCCCGGCGCCAGCGACGATCTCGCCGGCGTCTCCGCGATCCTCGAGACGGTCCGTGCGCTGACCTCGTCCGGCCGGACGCTGCGTAACGACGTCGTGGTGGTCCTAACCGACGCCGAAGAGGCCTGCCTGTGCGGCGCCGAGGCGTTCGTCAAGCAGCATCCGCTGGCCCGCGACGGCGGCGTGGCCCTCAACCTGGAGGCGCGCGGCACCGGCGGCCCGGCGATCACCTTCGAGACGTCGGCCGACGACGAGAAGCTGATCGGGGTGTTCGCGAAGGCGCCGCACCCGGTCGGCACCTCGTTCGCCGTCGAGGTCTACCGGCTGCTGCCGAACGACACCGACTTCACGCCGTTCCGCGAGTCCGGCTTCCGCGGTCTGAACACCGCCTACATCGACGGCGCGGCGAACTATCACGCGCCCACCGACACCGCGTCCCGGATGGACCGAGACAGCCTCGAGCACCACGGTGAGAACGCGCTGGCGCTGGTCCGGGCGTTCGGCGACGAGGATTTGACCGATCTGGAGGCGCGCAGCGACGCGACCTACTTCCCGGTGCCCGGTGGGCTGGCCCGCTACCCCGGCTGGCTGGTCTGGCCGATCGCGGTGCTGGCCCTGCTGGCCGTACTGCGGCTGGGTGCCAGTGCCCGCAAGCGGGGGCTGACCACCCGGGGCAAGCTCTGGGGCGGCTTCCTTCTCGGACTGCTTCCGCTGCTGGTCACGCCGGTGCTGGCGCAGTCGCTGTGGCAGGTGGTGACCATCATCCGGCCGGCGTACACGGATCTGCCGATCGACCCGTACCGTCCACTGTGGTTTCGAGCCGGGGTGGTCGCGGTCGTCGCGTTGGTCGTGTTCGCCTGGTACGCGCTGCTCCGCCGCCGGATGACCCCGGCCGCGCTGACCGTGGGCGGGCTCGGCTGGCTGGCCGTACTCGGCGTCGTGCTGGCCTATTTCGCACCCGGCGGCTCGTACCTCTTCGCCCTCCCGGCCCTGGCCGGCGCCCTCATGAGCCTGCTCGCGATCGCGTTCCGCGGCGGTTGGGGCGCGCTGCTCCCGGTCCTGATCGGCGCCGCGGTCGCGGTGATCGTGCTGGCGCCGGCGGTGATCCTGTTCTTCCCGGCGCTGGGCCTGGTGCTGACCGCGGCCGCCGCCCTGCTCGGTGCGGCGCTGGCCCTGGCCCTCCTGCCGCTGGCCGACCTCCTGCACCCGGCGAGCGACGGCCGGGCCCGGCGGCTCGCCCTGCTGCCGTCGTCGCTGGCGCTGCTGGCGATCGTGGGGTGCGGTGCGGCCGGCCTCCACACCGACAAGTTCGACACGGGCCATCCGGAGCCGACCCATCTGATGTACGCGCTGGACACCGACACCGGGTCGGCCTTGTGGCTGAGCGACGAGTCGAAGCCACGCCCGTGGACCGCCCAGTTCGTGGCCGGTTCGAAGCACGCGGTGACCGACACGCTGCCCCTGTTCGGCGCCGAGAAGCTGCTGACCGGCCCGGCCGAGGCCGCCGAACTCCCCGCGCCGCAGCTCACCGTGGTCAGCGACACCCGCGAGGGGTCGAGCCGGGTGCTTCGGCTGCGGCTCAGATCACAGCGACAGGTACGCCTCACCGCCCTGCACGTGGCTGCGTCGACCGACGTCACCGCCGCTTCGGTCAACGGCCGTGGCATCCCCACCGACGGCAAGGCCGGCGGCGCCTGGGGCTTCGGCTTCGTCTTCAACGCCCCACCGCCGGAAGGCCTCGACGTGGTCCTGCGACTGGCCACCCCCGGTCAGGTGCGCCTGCGCGCGGTGGACGGCAGCGACGGGCTGAGCGGCCTGCCCGGTTTCCGGCCCCGCCCGGCCGACGTCGGCGTCGTCGGGTCGCACTCGTCCGAGCTTCTGGCGGTGGCCAAGACCTTCACGTACTGAGCGGTCAGCGACGGCCAGACCCACACGCACTGAGCGGTCAGCGACGGCCAGACCCACACGCACTGAGCGGTCAGCGACGGCCGCGGCCCCGGCCGCGGCCCTGCGCGGACTCGAACCGGAAGTGGATGAAGAGCCGGCCCCAGTTGTCGCCGTCCTTCTCGACCCGGTGGTAGAGCTGCTTGATCTCCTTCTGGTCGAGGAAGCGCAGCACCTTTTTCTTGAGCTGGCCGCTCCCCTTGCCCGGGATGATCTCGACCAGCGTGGCCTTCTTCTCGATCGCCTCGTCGATGACGCCACGCAGCGCCCGGTCGATCTCGTGCCCCTTGTTGAAGATGTCGTGCAGATCAAGCTTGATTTTCACGAACGCCAGCCTACGAGTCGGAGTTCTTGCCCAGCCACGTCTCGACGCGATGCAGGGCTTCCCGGTAGTCGCCGTGCTCGGCCTTCATGGCCGCGGCCAGGCGCAGATGCGGGAGCGCCTCACGAAAACGACCGGCCCTTTCGAGGGTCCGGCCGAGCACGTGGTGCGCGTAGTGATCCGACGGATCATGATCGATGAGGGCACGTAGCTGCGCCTCCGCCCCGGCCAGCTGGGCCGAGTTGAAGTAGGCCCGGGCCAGCAACTGGCGTACCGCCGCGTTGTGCGGTTCGGCCTCGACGATCGGTTCGAGCATCCGAGCGGCACCGCGTGGGTCCCCGGACTCGAAGGTGAAGGTCGCTCTGCGGTACTCCTCGAGAAGATCCACAACCGCCTCCAAGCTAAGGGAACGCGAGAACACCAACGCTGGCACAACATCGAGCCAACGGCGAGTGCCGCCCCTCCTCCAGCTTCCCGACAAAACCCCGCAAACGGCAACTCCGGCCGCGCAGAATGCCTGCGTGGGGGACTTTCCGATCAATCTGGTCCAGGCCCCGGCCCGACCACGGTTCGGACGGCTCAAGGCGGCCGCCATCGTCCTCACCACGCTGGCCATGTGTCTGCCGTTGACGGGAGCGGTGGCCGCACCCGCGGTCACCTCGCCAGCCTTCGCGATCCAGGGGATGGACAAGATTCCGTCGCCGCCGGACGGGCGCAGCTGGGCGCCGGCCTTCCGTACCCAGAAGGGTTTGCATCTGGTTGCCAGTGCGCAAGAAAGAACGTTCGTTCTGCACACGGTCGGCGGCGATGTCAGCTTTCTGCCCGGCGTGAACCTGGGCAGCACCACGCCCGGCCACCAGCCCGGCGAGCTGTCGATCACGCGGGAGCAGTACCGCACCTGGCTGGCCGCGATGGGCTGGCTCGGCCTGCGCGTCGTACGCGTTTACACGATCCACCCGCCGGCCTTCTACCAGGAGCTGGCCCGCTACAACCGGGCCAATCCGGACCGTCCGATCTACCTGATGCAGGGCGCCTACTTCCCGGACGAGTCCTACGTCCAGAAGCAGAATCTCTACGACAAGGCCGTGACCAGCGCCTTCCAGGCCGAGCTGAAGGACGCGTCGGCCGCCGTGGCGGGCGAGCTGACGCGGACGCCCAGGCGCGGCCGGTCCAGCGGCACCTGGGACACCGACGTCACGCCCTGGCTGGCCGGCTGGATCGTCGGCGTCGAGCTCGACCCGTTCGCGACCTCCGCCTCGGACCGGCGCAACGCCACCGCTCCATCGGTCAAGGGCAGGTTCTTCACGAGTACGCCGAACGCCACGCCGGCCGAGCGCTGGCTTGCCGCCAGGATGAACGAGCTGGCCACCTATCAGGCCAATCGTGGCCTGAGCGAGCCGATCGCGTTCACCAACTGGCCGACCACCGACCCGTTGCGGCACCCGGAGGAGCCCCTGGCCCAGGAGGACCTGGTGCAGCTCGACGCCAACCACGTTCTTCCCACGCCGGCGTGGCCGGCCGGCACGTTCGCCAGCTACCACGCCTACCCCTACTACCCGGACTTCCAGCGGCACGAGCCGGCGCTGCAGACCTACCGGTACAACGGGCGCTCCGACCCGTACGCCGGATATCTCGCCCGTCTGCGGAAGCACCACGCGACGATGCCGGTGCTGGTGACCGAGTTCGGCGTGCCGTCGTCGATCGGGTCGGCGCACAACGCGCCGCTCGGCCGCAGCCAGGGCGACCACAGTGAGCGCGAGGCGATGCGGATCGACGCCGGGCTGCTGCGGCTCATCCACGACCAGGGTCTGAGCGGCGGGTTCCTGTTCGGCTGGGCCGACGAGTGGTTCAAGTTCACCTGGAACACCATCGAGCATCAGGACCCGGAGCGCCGGCAGCTGTGGCACGACCCGTACACCAACGAGCAGAACTTCGGGCTGATCGCGATGGACCCGGCGGGGCCACCGGACACGCCGCCCGAGTTCCTGTTCGACACCGAGGGGGGTTGGCCGGCCCGCCGGGTCATCAGCCGGGTCGACGAGTCGTACCTGCATCTGCGGATCCGGCTCGGCGACCCGGCGCCGACCGCGCTCACGCTCTCCTTCGACGTGCTGCCGGCCGTGAACGGGCCGCCGCCGCCGGGGTCGGCCGACGCCACCGGCGACGCCGCGCTGACTTTCGACCTGGTCAGCCACACCGGGCAGGCGTACCTGCGGCAGCTGCTGGACCCTCTGCCGCTGGATTACCGCGCGGCCGCCTCGGCGCGTGGCCCGGCCCCGCCGGGCTGGCGGCGCTTCGAGCTGGTCGTCAACCGCGACCTGACCGTGCCCAGCACCGGCGAGAAGCTGCCGGCCGAGTTCCTGAACGCCGGCGCGCTGCGCTACGGCAGCTGGAGCCCGGGCGACAAGGATTCGGACAGCCGGGCGTTGTGGCGGCGCGAGGGCGACGACCTGGTCGTGCGGGTGCCGTGGGCGCTGCTCGGGTACGCCGACCCGTCCGCGCACATGGCCGGCGTGCCGAGCGGGCACGACCTGAGGCTGGTGGTCAGCCCGGGGGCCGGGGTGACCGTCTCGGCGTCCGGCACGGACCAGTTCGTCGGCGACGTGACCTGGGTGAACTGGAATCGGCCGTATTGGACCGAGCGGCTCAAGGAGGGGGCTTCGGAGATCCGCGACGCGGCGCTGTCTTTTTCCTGACCAGCAGCGCGGTCAGGCCGAGGCCGATCAGCAGGAAGCCGAGCGCGATGGTGGGCGGGACCATCGCCTCCGAGGTGGTCGCCGGTAGGGCCGCACCGCCGCCGCTACCCGGAGCCGTGGACGGCTCGTCACCGGGTGTGGGCTTGGCCGGGACGGCGGTCACGCCGGGTGTCGCGGTGGCGAACTCGCTCAGTGTGGTGCCGTCGGTCGCGTAGGTGAACACGGTCAGGTCGTACTGCTGGCCGTTGGTCAGACCGGTCAGGTCGCAGGTCGACCCGGTGGCCGTCCCGACCGTGCAGAATGCCTCGAACCCCGAGGTCACGGCCAGGTAGGCGAGGAAGTCCCCGGAGCCGAAGTCGGTGGCCGGCCGCCAGGAGACCCGCAGGCCGCGGTGGATGGGCACGGCTCGCACGCCGGTCACGGCCGCGGGTGAGCGGGGCAGACCGGCGACCCGCACGGGTACGCGGCTCGCGCCGCCCGCCCCGGCCCCGAGCCGGCCCGAGCCGCCGTTCCCCCAGCAGAATGCGATATATCGCATATCGAGCCCGCAGGTGTGCTCGTCTCCGCTGTCCAGATCACGCAAGTTGCCGGCCACTTTGCGCGGCACCGTCTGGCCGGCCGTTCCGCCGTCACCGAGCTGACCTTCGCTGTTCCCGCCCCAGCACCAGGCCGCCGCCTGCCGGTCCAGGCCGCAGACATGCTCGCCACCGAGCGCCACCTGCTGGAACCAGGGCCCGCCCTGAGCCTTCGGCGCGTTCTCGACCCCCGTGGCGGTACGCCCCCAGCACGCCACCCGCCCGCCCTGGTCGACCGAGCACGACTGCTGCTTCCCGACCGCGACCTGGCGCACCTGCGCGTCGTGCAGCGCCCCGGTGGCGACGACCCGGACCGGCCGGTCGGCGTCCGTGCCGCTGCCGTCGCCCACCTGGCCACGGTCGCCGGCCCCCCAGCACCAGGCCACGCCGTCGGCGGTCGTCGCACAGGTGGTGTCTCCGCCGGCCGCGATGTCCACCACCGGATCGGTCAGTCCGGTCGCGTCCGACACCCGCACCGGCCGGTCGGTGTCACCGGTGCCGCCGTCGCCGAGCTGACCGTGGTCGTCCCGCCCCCAGCACCAGGCCGCGCCCTGCTCGTCGATCGCGCAGCTGTGCCCGGCCCCGGCGGTCACCTCGACCAGCACGAAGCCGGCCGGGAACGCGACCTGGGCCGGGGCGTCGCGGTCGACGTTGTCGCCGACGCCCAGCTGACCCGCCGAGTTGTCACCCCAGCAGAACACCGCGCCGTTGTGCTCCAGCCCGCAGGTGTGCTCGTCGCCCGCGTCGACCTGCACCACCACCGGCATTCCGGCCGGCGCGCTGACCGGGACGGCCCGGTTCACGTCGTTCGCCGGCGGGCCGTCACCGAGCTGGCCGTCGCTGTCGCTGCCCCAGCAGTAGACCCGGCCGATGCTGGTCGTCGCGCACGAGTGGGCCCGGCCGGCGGTGACCGAGGCGGCGCCCACGGTGGCCGCCCGGATCGCGTCGGAGTCCACGCCGTCCGGCCACGCGTCGCCCGGATCCGCGTAGGCGGGTGCGGGCAGCACCACCAAGATCAGCGCGGCCAGCAGACCGATCACCCGTGCCACTCGATCTCCCAGCGCTCGGTTCCACGACCGGCGCCATCCTGCCCGTTCTAAACCGTTTCGTCCCGCTTCGACACACCCGGCGCGGCGTCGGCCAGCATTCCGACCGCGCGGATCGAGTCCGCCGCGCTCACCGAATCGCCCGCACCCGGCCTGGTCACCGCCACCTCGCCCGGCCCGAACACCGTGGCCAGGCCCAGCGCCGCACACACCGCCACCACCGACATCCGCCAGTTCATCGTCCTCGTCATGGCACCGACAGTTCCGCCGTACGGTGTCAACGCGCTGTGCGAAAACCCAGCTCCGGCTGTGCCGACGCCGCACAGGTGTTACACAGGGAACGGAAAGGGCCGGCATAGCCTCGGCCGCCAGAGTGGGAGCATGACGATGGCGAACCCCGACACGAGCACCGAACTCCGCCGCCCCGACGGTGGCCCGGTCCGGGTGCTCGTCGTCGACGACGAACCCACGCTGGCCGAGCTGCTCTCGATGGCCCTGCGCTACGAGGGGTGGGAGGTGCGCAGTGCCGGCGACGGGATGACCGCCGTGCGTACCGCCCGCGACTTCCGCCCGGACGCCGTCGTTCTCGACATGATGCTGCCGGACATCGACGGGCTCGAGGTGCTGCGCCGGCTGCGCGGCGAGACGCCCGAGGTGCCCGTGCTGTTCCTCACGGCCAAGGACGCCGTCGAGGACCGGATCACCGGCCTCACCGCCGGCGGCGACGACTACGTGACCAAGCCGTTCAGCCTGGAAGAGGTGGTCGCCCGGCTGCGGGGGCTGATGCGCCGGATGGGCCGCTCGCCGTTGCGCGCCGAGTCGCAGCTGCACGTCGGCGACCTGTCGCTGGACGAGGACAGCCACGAGGTCCGCCGCGGCGGCGACCTGATCACCCTCACCGCGACCGAGTTCGAGCTGCTCCGCTATCTGATGCGCAACCCACGCCGGGTGCTCAGCAAGAGCCAGATCCTGGACCGGGTGTGGAACTACGACTTCGGCGGCCAGGCCAACGTGGTCGAGCTGTACATCTCGTACCTGCGCAAGAAGATCGACGCCGGCCGCAACCCGATGATCCACACGATGCGCGGCGCCGGCTACGTCCTGAAGCCGGCCGACTGACATGACCCAGCCCGACGTGATGCGTATTGGTGCTCAGAGCGGCTCTGAGCACCAATACGCATCACCCCGGCACCCGTCCCGTTGGCGCAGCCCGCGCGGCTGGCCCCTGCGCGCCCGCCTCGTCGCGATCATGATCGTGCTGCTGGCCGCCCTCGGCCTGCTCGTCGGCGGCGCCGCCGAGATCTTCCTGCACAAGATCCTCTACGACCGCGCCAACGATCGCCTGACCGAAACGACTACCCGGACGCTGGGCGGGCCCCGGGGCCGCCCCGGGATCACTCAGGACGACTTCCTCGACTATCTCAAGCAACACCCGCCGGGCGGCGTGCAGCCGGGCAGCATCGTCATGGTCTTCGGCCCTGATCCGGCGACCGGCGCTCCCGGCGCGTTCGGGGGCGTGGTGGCGTTCCGGCCGCCCACCACCGGCGAGCGCTTCGACCCGAGCGAGGGCGGCGACTACCAGAGCCTGCCCGACGCCGCCGTGCGCGACCTGGCCGCGCTGGCGCCCACCGCCGAGCACGTCCGCGTCGACCTCGGCGGCGATCGAGGTGACTACCTTGTGAGCTCGCAGTTCGTGCACAACCAGGTCGTCGTCACCGGGGTGTCGCTGGCCGAGACCCAGAACACGCTGCTGTCGGTCGGGCTGGTCATCGGGGGCGGAATCCTACTTTCGCTGATCGCGGCCGGCGTGGCCGGGGCGTACATCGTGCGGCGTACCCTCGAGCCCTTGAACCGGGTCGCCGCGACCGCGACGCGCGTGTCCGAGTTGCGGCTCGACCGCGGTGAGGTGGAGCTGGCTCAGCGGGTGCCGGTCGAGGACACCGACGCCCGCACCGAGGTCGGCCAGGTCGGCGCCGCGCTCAACCGGATGCTCGACCACGTCGGCAACGCGCTCGAGGCACGGCACAACAGTGAGATGCAGGTACGCCAGTTCGTCGCCGACGCCAGCCACGAGCTGCGCACCCCGCTGGCCGCCATCCGCGGGTACGCCGAGCTCAGCCGCCGCAGCCGGCTACCGATCCCGGAGGAGGTCGGGCACGTGCTGCGCCGGGTCGAGTCCGAGGCGGTGCGGATGACCACGCTGGTCGAGGACCTGCTGCTGCTCGCCCGCCTGGACGCCGGGCGGCCGCTCGATCACGAGCCGGTCGACCTGACCATGCTGGTGGTGGACGCGGTCAGCGACGCGCACGCGGCCGGGCCCCGGCACGACTGGCGGCCGGCCCTGCCCGAGGAACCGGTCAGCGTGATCGGCGACCGGGCGCGGCTGCATCAGGTGCTGGCGAATCTGCTGGCCAACGCGCGTACCCACACTCCCGAGGGCACGACCGTGACCGTCGGGGTGGGCGCGACCGACCACGAAGCCCTGCTGACCGTGACCGACCACGGCCCGGGCATTCCGGCCGAGCTCCAGCCGCACATCTTCGAACGCTTCGCGCGCGGGGACAGCTCCCGGTCGCGGGCGGCCGGCAGCACCGGCCTGGGTCTGTCCATCGTGCACGCGGTCGTGACCGCGCACCGCGGCACCGTGTCGGTACGCTCGGTGCCCGGCCGGACCGAGTTCACCGTGCGGCTGCCGCTGACCTCACCAGACGCGGCGGAGCCCGTCCATCAGCACGTCGCGGAGGTCGTCCAATAGCGCGCCGGCCGCCTCGCCGTCGCTGACGTGCAGCTCCAGCGGGACCGACTCGCGGTCGCGGCCGACGATCACGTCGAGCGCGCACAGGGCCCGCCCGGCCAGCTCGGGGCTGACGCTCGGCAGGGCGGCCGCGGCCAGGCGATGGTCCAGCCAGCTTTTCCCGTACGCCGCGGGCAGCCCGGCCGCGACCACCGCGACCGCGGTGATCGCCTGGGTCGGCGGGATCTCGCCGAGCAGCACCGACGGCGTCTCCCAGACCCGGGCGACAACCGTCGCGACGGCCTGGAAGCGGTCGCGCGGGGACAGTTCGAGCAGCTCATCGAGCAGGTCCGGAGCGGAGACCTCGTTCATGTTCCCTATCCGACCACGAGCCGGGGAGTCTGGACATACCCCGGCGGGCGGATGTTCAGGCGGCCAGCAGCGAGCCCGCTCGCAGCAGGGCGGTCGCCTCGGCCGGGGTGACCGGGCGAGAGAACAGGTAGCCCTGGCCCTGCTCACAGTTCAGCGCCATCAGTTCGGCCCGCTGCTCGGCGGTCTCGATGCCCTCGGCGACCACGGTCAGGCCGAGCGAGTCGGCGATGGCCAGCACGGCCCGCACGATGCCGCGGTCGGTGTCCTTGGCCGGCAGACCGGCCACGAACGACTTGTCGATCTTGAGGATTTCCACCGGCAGGCGTTTGAGATGGCTGAGATTCGAGTACGCGATGCCGAAGTCGTCCAGCGCGAAGTGCACCCCGGCCGCCCGCAGCGTGCTGACGAAGTCGGTGACGTCCTGCCGGATCGAACTGTGCTCGGTGATCTCCAGGTAGACGTCCGACGGGTCGGCACCGGCCGAGGTGATGACGTCGAGCGTCCGGGCGGCCGCGTCCGGTGACTGCAGCTGGATCGGCGACAGGTTGACGCTGATCCGCAACTGTTCGCGGCCGGGCAGCCGCTGCCAGTCGAGGAGCCGGCGGCAGGCCTGGCCGAGCACCCACTCACCGATGCCTATGATCGCGCCGGTCTCCTCGGCCAGCGGGATGAACACGTCCGGCGGAATCGAGCCGCGGGTCGGGTGGGCCCAGCGGCAGAGCGCCTCGAAACCGAGGATCCGCCGGCTCGTCAGCTCCACGATCGGCTGATAGTGGATCGACAACTCGTCCCGGGCCAGGGCCTGGGCGAGGTCGGAGCGCAGCTCGAGCCGGCCGAGGCTGTCCTGGGAGGCGTCCTCGTCGAACACCTCGACGCGGCCGCGGCCGGCGTTCTTGGCCGCGTACATGGCCGCGTCGGCGTCGCGCAGCATCGCGCCGGCCCGGGACTGACCGCGGTCGCCGAGCACGCCGCCGACGCTGACCGAGATCTCGACCCAGCCGCCGTGCAGCCAGAACGGTGCCTCCAGGGCGCGGACGACCCGGTTGCCGACCTCGGTGACCGCGTCCAGGTCGGCCACTCCGTCGAGCAGGATCACGAATTCGTCGCCGCCGAACCGGGCCAGGAGATCGCTGGGGCGTACGCACTTACGCAACCGGTCGGCCACCTGGATCAGCAGGTCGTCGCCGGCCTCGTGCCCGAGCCGGTCGTTGACCTCCTTGAACTTGTCCAGGTCACAGAAGAGCAGGCCGACGTGGCCGGCGCCGCCGGTGCCGTCCTCGGCGCTCCGGCTCAGCGCCAGGTCGAGCCGTTCCGCGGTCAGCGCGCGGTTGGCCAGGTCGGTCAGCGGGTCGTGGGTGGCGCGCCGGCGCAGCTCGTCCTCCAGCCGGCGGCGCTCGTCGATGACCCGGGAGGACAGCACCAGCGTGCCGTCCTCGGGCACCGGACGCAGCGCGCTCTCCACCCACACCCACGAGTCGTCCCCGGTACGCAGCCGATACTCGACCTTGGCCGAGTCCGACGGCCGGGCCAGCGCCGCCGCCACCTCCGGGCGGTCCGCGCTGTGCACCAGGTCGGTGACCGCACGACCCAGCAGGTGCTCGGGTGCGATGCCGAGCTCACGGTCGTGCGACGGCGACGCGTAGCCGAACCGGCCGGCGCCGTCGACCACGGCGATCAGGTCGCTGATCGAGTCGGTGATCAGCCGCAGCCGGCTCTCGCTGCTGCCCAGGGCCCGGTACAGTTCCGCGTTCGCCATCGCGGCGCCGACGTAGTTCGCGAAGATCGTGGCCGAGTCGACGGCGTCCGGGCGGAACGGCCGATGGTCGCGCCGCAACGCGTAGATGACGACGGTGGGTGAGCCCTCCCGGATGACCGGTACGGCCAGCACCGACCCGCCGATGTCGGGATGGTCGTACTGGCCGGTGTAGGGGGCGCCGGACCGGGTCACGTCCCAGCCGATCAAGTTCGCGGTCGCGACCGGCCGGTCCGGCGACGGCACACCGGTGTCCTGGGTGGACGCGACCAGATGGGCGACGTCGTCCTCGACCCGGACCAGCCCGGCGTGATCGGCGTCCACCAGCAGCGGCAGCAGGCTCACGGCCTCGTCGAAGATCGAGTCCAGGTCCAGCCGGCTGGACAGCCGGTGACCGAAGGTGGCCAGGTTCTCGACCGCGGCGCTGCGCCGGCGGGCCTCCACCGCGAGCCCGAGCCGGGCCGCCACCGAGCCGAGCACGGGCAGGTCGCCGGCCGGGAACCCGGTGGCGCTGACCCGGTACATGATCAGCAGCTCCTCGGCCGCGCCGGCCTCGCCCACCGGCACCCAGACGGCCGAGCCCGGTGACAGCTCGAACATCGACGGCGGGAGGTCGCAGGCCTGGTCCAGTGCGTCACCGGTGCGGGCGACGACGCGACCCGCGGTCAGTGCCTCGGCCGCGCCGCCGGCCAGCGCCCAGCCCTCGGTGTAGGCGGCGTCGCCCTCCGGGATGCCGTACGCGCTGGTCACATGCAGCGTGCCACCGGTCACCCGGACCATCGCGGCGATGTCGGCCGCGTACGTCTGGGCCAGCACGACCAGGGTCTCGTCGACCAGCTGGACCGGCGACGACGGCCGGCCGAGCACGGTGAGGACCCGGATCAGACGCGAAGTCTGCCGGTAGGCGTCACGGGTGGCCGCGACGGCGTTGTCGCGTTCCTCGCGCATGCGGTCGGCCTCAACCGTCACGGTTTCCCCACCCTCACAGGGCGAGGGCGGTGATCGTGGCGTTGTGATAGCCGGCGACTCCCGTGCTGCGGCCGAACTCGCCGTACGTGTAGAAGCCGAAGGTGCTGACCGGGCCGGCCGCCTTGTGTACCCGGGCGGGTTCCTCGGCCGCGCGGGTGTCGAGCAGGTCGGTGCGGGCGATGCAGCTGAACATCAGCAGCACGGCCGGGTCGATGGTCTCCCGCAGCGCGTCGCCGACGAGTTCCTCGCTGGCCTGCAGCAGAGCCTCCCGGTCGGCCGAGACGATCTGCACGGCACAGTACTCGGGCAGCGGCACGAAGGTGCTCAGAACGCCGTTCTGGTCGACGAACGCGCCGCGAATGAGCTGCGTACCGTCCGGCTCGATGAGGCTGAACGAGTGCCCGGTGTGCCAGCCTTCCCAGGCGCCCTCGAAGTACTCCGAGCGGGCCTGGGTGTCCTTGGCGACGGTCTCGCTGAAGACCTCGGTGGCCGGGCGGCCGTCGATCTCCTCGACGATCATGCCGTTCACCCGGGTGACCAGCATCGGCAGCGTGCGCGGCTGCCAGCCGTGCCCGGAGACCACACGGAGCGGGTGGTCCGAGCCGATCCACACCGCCACGGCGGCGTCCTGCATGACCCGGTCACCGAAGAACACCTTGGTGCCGGAGAAGGTGCGGTCGTCGCCGGCCGCACCGCCGACCACCGGCACCCGGGCCCCGGTCACCCGGTACATCCCGGTGAGCAGGCTCTGCATGTCGGCGGACATGCCGTCGGCCAGCACCAGCAGCGCGCTGTACGGGGTGTCGCCGCCAACGGCCGCCATGGCTCGGCGGGCGAGCTCACGGCCGGCGTCGAGGGTGTCCGCCCCGATGCCGTCGACCATGGCGGCGCCGAACCGGTACGGGGACGCCGCGAGCATCAGCACGCTCACGCCGGTGTCGGGCGGCAGGTAGCCGCCGTCCGAGAACTGGCCGGAGGTGCTGGCCCCGATCAGCGGCGCCTCGCCGGTGACGCCACGGACTCCGGCCAGCAGAGCGGGCAGGTCGTAGCGGATCGAGGCGTAAACGATCACCAGACCGGGCTGGGCGCCGGCGAGCTGGGCGTACGCCGCGTTCGCGGCCTCCGCACCGGCCGCGGCGGCGTCGTCCAGGCTGCTTGATGCCGATCCCACAGGCAAACGCTCCACACCGTTGAGCATCGACCGGGAATCCCGGGAGCTGAGGGTTTCGGCCGCGCCCCGGTCATCCGGTAGGCTGTCGGCGTGTCCCGTTGGTATTGGCGGTTTACGAGGCCGGCTCAGCCGGTGTCCTCGGTTGTAACCGCATGACCTGAGACACCCCGCCCGAGCCGGCCGAGGCAGCGACAATCATGTCGCTGCCTTTTCGTTTGTGAAAAACAAGCCGGCTCACGCCCCTCTGGGCGCCCGGCGGAAAGGTAGCCATGACCATCCCCGAGGTGCAGCGGGTCCGGGACCAGCGCATCAAGATCGCCGTCCCGCTGATGAGCCCCGCCCTGCTCCACCACGAGCTGCCGCTCACCGAGGACCTGCACGACGCGGTCCTCGCCGGCCGGGAACAGGTCGAAGCGGTGCTCCAGGGCCGAGATCCACGGCTGCTGGTGGTCGTCGGACCGTGCTCGGTGCACGACCCCGAGGCGGCCGGTGAGTACGCCGACCGCCTGGTCGCCGAGGCCGGCCGGCTCGCCGACGACCTGCTGATCGTGATGCGGGTGTACTTCGAGAAGCCGCGCTCCACGGTCGGCTGGAAGGGTCTGATCAACGACCCGGCCCTGGACGGCACCGGCGACGTGTCCACCGGCCTGCGGGTGGCCCGCCGCCTGCTGCTCGAGGTGGTCCGCCGCGGCCTGCCGGTGGCGGTGGAGTTCCTCGACCCGATCACCCCGCAGTACATCGCCGACACGGTGGCCTGGGGCGCGATCGGCGCCCGCACGGTCGAGTCGCAGGTGCACCGCCAGCTGGCCAGCGGCCTGTCCATGCCGATCGGTATGAAGAACCGCCCCGACGGCAGCATCAGCACCGCCATCGACGCGATCAACGCCGCCGCCGTCCCGCACGTCTTCCCCGGCATCGACTTCTCCGGTACGCCGGCCATCCTGCACACCACCGGCAACCCCGACTGCCACCTGGTCCTGCGCGGTGGCGGCGGCCGGCCCAACTACTCGGCCGCCGACGTGGCCGGGTCGCTCGACCGGCTGGCCCAGGCCGACCTGCCCGGGCGCCTGGTCATCGACTGCTCCCACGGCAACAGCAACAAGGACCACCTGCGCCAGCCGGTCGTCGCCGACGAGGTCGCGCAGCAGTTGGAGGCCGGCCAGGCGGGCATCGCCGGCGTGATGCTGGAGAGTTTCCTGGTCCCCGGGCGCCAGAACCTGGGTGGCGACCTGACCTACGGCCAGTCGGTGACCGACGCGTGCATGGGCTGGGACGCCACCGTCGAGGTCCTCGACCGCCTGGCCACCGCCTCGGCCAAGCGCCGCGCCGCCTGACCGGAGCAGCTCCGATCGGAACGACGACCGTGCTGAGGTGCCCGCCTCGGTCCGCGAGCACCTCAGCACGGCTGAACGATTCGCACTCCCTGCGCCAGGTAAAACTGACTGGCGATGTCAGGTATGGCGGTCTAGGGCGCATCCGACGGATCACCCAGGTGCGAGGCGAGGCGCAGAGCGTGCCCGGCGTCGCCGCGACGCGCCCTGATGCCGGTGTATGTGTGGGCGTGTCGCGGGTGCCGTCAGGCAGGTTCTGGGCCACGCCGCAGCCCTGGGTGATCCGTCAGATGTGCCCTAGGGTCGGCGTCATGGCTGTTCAGCAGGTTGATCGCGCGCGGGTGATGGCCTATCGAGTGGCGGCGCTGGGGCTGGCCGAGCGGGTCGCCGACCGGCCGGGCGATCTGCCGCTGCTCGATCTGGGCGTGCAGGAGTACACGCCGGGGTCGATGCGGGTCGCGCTGGCCGCGCGTACCTCGGCGGATCTCGAAGATCGGCGGCTGGTGATGGTGTGGGCCGCCCGGGGCGCGCCGCATCTGCACCGGCGGCGGGACCTGTGGGATCTGGCGCGGGCGTTGTGGCCGGTCAGCGACGCCGACGCCACGGCGCGGATTCAGAGCAACCAGATCCGCGACGGCATGCGGCTGGGGATCGCGGCGTTCACCGCCACGGCCGAGGCGAACCGGCGGGTCGTCACCCGGTCGATGGCCCGGGGCGAGGTGAGTACGCGGGTCAGCAAGCTGGTGCCGGAGGCACTCACGTACTTCTGCAAGTCCTGCGATGCCCGGCATATCGCCGGGAACGTGTGGCAGCACGCTGGGCTGGCCGGTGGGCTGCGGGTCGAGTCACGGGGCAAGGACGCGACGCTGGGGCCGATCAAGGACTGGCCGGGCGTACCCGAGCGCAATGAAGGTTTTGATCGGCTGATCCGGCTCTATCTGCGGATGCTCGGGCCGGCCGGGCCGCTCGAGGTGGGGAAGTATTTCGGCAGCTCGACGGCCGAGATGAAAAAGGTGTGGCCCGACGATCTCGCCGAGGTGAGCGTCGACGGACGCAAGGCGTGGCTGCCGGCGGACGCGGTGGCCGACCTGACCACGGCGACGGCGGCGAGCGGGGTGCGGTTCGTGCCGCCGATGGACGCGCTGCTGCAGAGTCGCGACCGCGATCTGGTCGTGCCCGACAAGAAACAGCAGAAAGAGGTGTGGCGGACCCTCGGCAATCCGGGGGTGTTGCTGGTCGACGGGACCGTCGCGGGCGTGTGGCGGGCCAAGATGGCCGGTCAGAAGCGGGTCGACCTCACCGTGACGACGTTCGGGACGCTCGGGGCCAAGGTACGCAAGGCCGTCGACGCCGAATCGGCCCAGGTGGCGCGGGCCCGCGGGGTGCCGGAGGCGACCGTCGGCTACGCCTGATGATCACCGGCGCGGAGACGACGGGTACGGAACGTGAGCGATGCCACGATCACGATCGCGCAGGTGGTCGCGATGGCCGAGCCAAGCCACCAGCCGCTGACCGCGAGGATCAACGCGGCCATCCACACCGCGACCGCCACCAGCACGACGGAGACCGGTACGCGCCGGCGGATCGGGCGACGGCCGACCGACATGCGTTCGCAGAATTCCGGGTCGTCCCGGAGCAGCTGCCGCTCCAACTGCGCCAGTCTGCGGTTGTCTTCTCTGCTCAGCATGTCGCCACCCTCCCGGTCCGGCCCCCGGTTCCCAGACGCATCGACCCGGGCTGATAGCAACCCCGGTGATGACATTGTTACCCGGCGGTCGCAAGCTCGATACCTCCGGGCCTGCCGAGATGATGCCCGATCCATGCCCGCAGGACATCGCACCGGGGGTGTGGCTGCGGCTGAGCGGTTTTGCTCCGGCGGTTTGCTCCGGCGGCTTGGCTCCAGCGGCTTGGCTCCAGCGGTTTGCTCCAGCGGCTTGGCTCCAGCGGTTTGCTCCAGCGGCTTGGCTCCAGCGGCTTGGCTCCAGCTAAGCGGCCTTGAAGACCCAGATGCGCATCAGCAGGAAACGGACCCCGGTGGCGATCGCGTTCGCGGTGACCAGGACGGCCAGCTCGACCCACCTCGGCGGCGCCACCGTGGTCGAGTGCAGCAGGGCCAGGGATCCGCTGGTCAGGGCCAGGCCGACGCCGAAGACGGCCAGGCCCTGGGCCTGGTGCCGCCAGGCGCGGTCGGTTCCGCGTACCCGGAAGGTGAGCCGGCGGTTGACCGCCGTGTTGGCCACCGCGGTGATCAGCAGGGCCAACAGGTTGGCCCACTGCGCACCCAGACCGGCCCGGAGCAGGGCGTACAGCGCGAGGTAGGCCAGCGTGCTGGCCACACCGACTCCCGCGAAACGCATCAGCTGCCCCGCCAGCCCGGTCGGCACCCCGGCCACCGGCAGCGGGTTGCGGCCCAGCTGCTCGCGCAGCGCCGCCAGCGGGATCCGCCCGGTGCTCAGGCCGCGGGCCAGGCGCGCGATGCCCTTGAGGTCGGCGACCGCGGTCGACACGATGTCGACCCGGCTGTCCGGGTCGTCGACCCAGTCCACCGGCACCTCGTGGATGCGCAGGCCGGCCCGCTCGGCCAGGACCAGCATCTCGGTGTCGAAGAACCAGCCGGTGTCCTCGACCATCGGCAGCAACCGGGCCGCCACGTCGCCGCGGATCGCCTTGAAGCCGCACTGAGCGTCGGAGAACCGCGCGGCCAGCGTGCCCCGCAGCAAAAGGTTGTAGCCGCGGGAGATGAACTCGCGCTTGGCGCCGCGCACGACCCGGGATCCGCGGCTGAGCCGCGACCCGATCGCGAGGTCGGAGTGGCCCGAGATGAGCGGCGCGACCAGCGGAAGAAGGGCGGCCAGATCGGTCGAGAGATCCACATCCATGTACGCGAGGACAGCCGCGTCCGACCGTGTCCACACGTGCTTGAGCGCCCGTCCCCGGCCCTTCTGCGCCAGGTGCACGGCGGTAACCTCGGGCAGTGCCTCGACCAGCCTCCCGGCGACGGCCGCGGTGGCGTCGGTGCTCGCGTTGTCCGCGATCGTGATCCGGAACCGGTAGGGGAACTGGGCCGACAGGTAGCCGTGCAGCCGGCGAACGCACGGCTCGAGGTCGATCTCCTCGTTGTAGACCGGAACGACGACGTCGAGCACCGGGGCGTCCAGGCGCAGCGACCCGGTGGCGTGCTCAGGCAGCGTGGAAAGGCTCATGCCTTCAAGGTCGGCTGCGGCGCTTTGCCCCGAATGTGGCGAACCTGTGCCGTGCCTATGAATGCCGCCACCCGCAGGTGATGCATATTTGTGCTCAGAGCTGCTCTGAGCACAAATATGCATCACGCCGCCGAGGCGGCCCTCCCGGTGGAGAGCCGCCTCGGCGGATTCGGGCCGGTCGATCACTACTGCTGGGTCAGGTCGTAGACCGTGACACCGTCGACGGTCTGCGCGGTGTAGTTCGCGGCCACCCACTCGGAGATCTGCGAGCTGTCGTTGCTGCCGGAGCCGTTGCCGCCCCGGCCGCCGCCGCCGAAGCCGCCACCCCCGATGAAGTAGTGGATCTTGCCGGCGGCGACGTAGGCCTGGAACTGCGCCAAGGTCGGCGACGGGTCGCTGCCGTTGAAGCCGCCGATGGCCATGACCGGCTTCTCGGTGGCGAGCTGGTAGCCGGAGGCGTTCTGCGAACCGACGGCCGCCGCGGCCCAGGTGTAGTTGCCGGCGTTCTGCTCCAGCAGGGCCTTCATCTGGTCGGAGACGGTTGCGGCGTCGAGCAGGCCGCCCATGCCACCACCACCGGGCCGACCGCCGAACCCGCCACCCGGGAACCCGCCGCCCGGCTGGGTGGTGCCGCCCGGCTGAGTGCCGCCCGGCTGGGTGGTGCCGCCCGGCTGAGTGCCGCCCGGCTGGGTGGTGCCGCCCTGCTGGGTGGTGCCGCCCGGCTGAGTGCCGCCCTGCTGGGTGGTGCCGCCCTGCTGGGTGGTGCCGGGGAATCCGCCGCCGGGGAACCCACCGCGGCCGCCGCCCGGGCCGCCTCCGCCGGGGAATCCGCCGCGACCGCCGCCCGGGCCACCACGACCACCGAAGCCACCCTGGACGGCCGGTCCGGCCGTCGGGATCGAGCCGGTGTGCGGTTCGGACGCGGTCTGCACGGCGTACGCGGCGGGTCCGGCCAGAGTCGCACCCAGCGCGAGCCCGGCGATCACCGCGGCCACCCGCATCGGCAGCCGCATCAGGCCGAGCACACCGACCGCCGCGACCAGCCCACCGATCAGCACCACCCAGCGCAGCCACGGCACGAAGTCCGGGCTCCAGCCGAGCATCGTGAACGACCACCAGGCGGTGACCCCGACAGCCGCCGCGAGCATCACCGCCGCGAACGGCGCGTGCCAGGCCGGAGCGGTGTGAGCCGGCGTCGCGACGTCGTCGGATGCCGTGACCCGGCGGTTGCGGATCGCGCGCCAGGTCACCGCCGCGCCCATCCCGACCACCGCGCCGACGGCCGGCGCCAGCGCCACCGTGTAGTACGCGTGGAAGATCCCCTGCATGAAACTGAACACCAGCCCGGTGATCACCAGCCAGCCGCCCCACAGCACCAGCCCGGCCCGCACCCGGTCGGTCCGCGCCGCCCGCAGCGTCAGCACCAGCCCGGCGACCAGCAGGATCAGCGCCGCCGGGAGCAGCCACGAGATCTGCCCGCCCTGCGACGAGTCGAACATCCGCAGGATCCCGGTCTCGCCCCAGCCGCCACCGAAGCCGCCACCCCCACCGCCGCCGACGCTGCCGGTCTCGTTGCCGCTGAGCCGGCCCAGGCCGTTATAGCCAAGGGTGAGCTCGAGGATGCTGTTGTTCTGCGAACCGCCGATGTACGGCCGCATCGACGCCGGCACCAGCTCGACGATGGCGATCCACCAGCCGGCCGACACGACGATCGCGAGTCCGGCCAGCAGCAGCTGCACGATGCGCCTTCTCACGGAAACAGGCCCGAACAGCAGGTACGCCAGCCCGAACGCCGGCACCACCAGCAGCACCTGCAGCATCTTGGTGAGGAAGCCGAAGCCGATGAACACGCCGGCCCAGACCAGCCACTTGGTCCGCCCGGATTCCAGGGCCCGGGTCATCGCCCACGCCGCCGCCACCATCAGCAGGACCAGCAGCGCGTCCGGGTTGTTGAACCGGAACATCAGCACCGCCACCGGGGTCAGCGCCGACACCGCCCCGGCGATCAGTCCGGCGGCCGGCCCGTACCACCGGCGCACCGTGGCGAAGAGCAGTCCCGTGGTGGCTACGCCCATCAGCGCCTGCGGCACGAGGATGCTCCACGAGCTCAGCCCGAAGATCCGTACCGACAGCGCCATCACCCACAGCGACGCGGGCGTCTTGTCCACCGTGATCGAGTTGGCCGCGTCGGACGAGCCGTAGAAGAGGGCCTTCCAGCTCTCCGATCCGGCCTGGACCGCCGCCGAGTAGAACGCGTTGCCCCACCCCGAAGCGCCCAGCCCCCACAGGTAGAGCACGGCCGTCACCAGCAGCAACACCAGCAACGAGGGCCGTACCCAGCGTGGGTCGCCGGGCTTGCCGAACAGGAGGTTGCGCTTTCGGCCCGGGGCCGGCGGGTTCGGCGCCGCCTGGGGCGGGGCCGGCATCGTCGTGGTCATCGGAGTCCTTCGGGCAGGTTTTCAAGCGGACCTGCTCACTGTCGGCTCCGGCTCTGTCGACGCCTTGTGCTCGACCTGTGCGGACTCTGTGAAGGCGCGAGGTTGCGTTGGAGTCCACTCCAGCGCCTAGCGTCGCGGCCATGCGTACGACGACTGGCATGGCTCTGACGACTCCCGGCGGATCCTGGGAGCCGTACCGTTTCGAGCGCCGGGATCTCCGCCCGGACGACATCGCGGTCCGCGTCACCTGGTGCGGGGTGTGTCACACGGATCTGCACGCGGCCGAGGACCTGGCCGCCGGCGCGGCGCCGCTGGTGCCCGGGCACGAGTTCGTCGGCGAGGTCGCGGCGGTGGGCGGCGAGGTGACCGCCTTCCGGGTGGGTGACCCGGTCGCGGTGGGCAACATCGTCGATTCGTGTGGGGTGTGCGCGGCCTGCCGGTCCGGCAACGAACAGTTCTGCGCCGAGTTCCCCACCACGACGTACGGCGGCCGGGACCGGGTCGACGGGAGCGTCACCCTGGGTGCGTACTCCGGTGAGTATGTGGTGCGTGAGTCGTTCGTGTACCCCGTCCCGTCCGGCTTGGATCCGGCCGGGGTGGCGCCGCTGATGTGCGCCGGCGCCACGGTCTACGAGCCGCTGCGGCGCTGGGCGGTTGGTGCGGGTCAGCAGGTCGGCGTGGTCGGCCTGGGCGGGCTCGGCCACCTGGCGGTGAGGTTCGCCCAGGCGCTGGGCGCCGGCGTGACGGTCTTCACCAGTTCGTCGGGGAAGGCGGAGGCGGCCCGGGCTTTGGGCGCCGACGAGGTGGTGGTGTCGCGCGACGCCGACGCGATGAAGGCTCAGGCCGATCGGTACGACTTCATTCTCGACACCGCCTCGGCGAAGCATGACCCGTCGCCCTACCTGCGCGCCCTGCGGATGGACGGCAGCCTGTGCATGCTCGGCATCCCCGACCGCTACGAGCCCGAGGCGATGGCGCTGATGTTCGGCTACAAGCGCCTGGTCGCGTCGGGCGGCGCGGGCCGCCCGCGGATGCGCGAGATGCTGGAGTTCGCCGCCCGCCACGAGATCACCGCCGACGTCGAGAGGGTCCCCGCCCGTGACGTCGGCCGCGCCATGGACCGCCTGTCCCGCAACGACGTCCGCTGGCGCTTCGTGCTCGACCTGGCCGACCTGGGCTGACCGCGTACGTTTGCCAGGTGACCACCACCGCGACGCCCACCGCTCTCGGCATCCGCGAGGTGTCCGAGCTCACCGGCCTGACCCCCGACACCCTGCGCTGGTACGAGCGCGAAGGCCTGATCCCCCTGGTCAAGCGCAACTCGGACGGCCGCCGCCGCTACGGACCGGCGGCCGTCCGCTTTGTCCGGCTGGTTCAGGCCCTGCGCCGCACCGGCATGCCGATCGCCGAGATCCGGCACTTCGTCGAGCTCGGCCCCGGCACCCCCGAACACGCCGTGGGCCGCCTGCGCATCCTCCAGGAGCAGGAGGAACGCCTGCATCGACGGCGCGCCGAACTCGACGAGGACCTGCGCGTGATGCGGCACAAGATGGCCGACTTCCGCGACCTGATCGCCCGCGGCCGCAACTGCGAGGACGACGAAGACTGAAACCCTTTGCCGGTACGGGCACAGCCACTGCTCGCCTTCGACGCGCCGGCCGCTGCATCGTCCCGGCCGCTTCCAGCCGCCGGGTCGGCGGCCCCCTGGTAGGTCAAGGGCGGTACCCGGTCCCCGGATACCGCCCTTGACCTACCACCTTCTCTTTCGCCGTGGTCCTTGACGGCCATGCTCGGTAAGTCTTAGCTTACCGTTCGTGGAGACTTACCAAGCGGACGACGGCTGGGACGCGCTCGGCGACCCGACCCGCCGGGCGATCGTCGCGTGCCTGGCCGAGCGCCCACGCGCGGTCGGCGAACTGGCCGAGGTGCTCCCGATCAGCCGCCCGGCCGTTTCCCAGCACCTCAAGGTGCTCAAGGAGGCCGGCCTGGTGACCGACCGCGCCGCCGGCACCCGCCGGGTCTACCGGCTCAACCCCGCCGGGGTGGCCGCTCTGCGGGACCAGCTCGACACCTATTGGAGCCGAGCCCTGGACAACTTCAAGGACATCGCTGAGGAGAAGGAATGACCGACAACGTGGTTCGGCGCCAGATCGTCGTCCAGGCCCCGATAGAGAAGGCGTTCGCCGTGTTCACCGAGCGATTCGGTGACGTCAAGCCGCGCGAGCACAACCTGCTGCGGTCACCCGTCGTGGAAACCGTCCTGGAGCCGAGGGTGGGCGGCCACATCTACGACCGGGCCGAGGACGGCACCGAGTGCCACTGGGCCCGGGTGCTGGCCTTTGACCCACCCGACCGCCTCCTGTTCAGCTGGGACATCGGCCCCACCTGGCAACTCGAGCAAGATCCGGAGAACGCCAGCGAGGTCGAGGTCCGCTTCGTGGCCGAGACCCCGAGCCGTACCCGTGTCGAACTCGAACACCGCAACCTCGACCGCCACGGCCCCGGCTGGGAGTCCGTACGCGACGGCGTAGCCACTGACGAGGGCTGGCCGCTCTACCTCTCCCGCTTCGGCGCCCTCTTCCCCGACGCCTGACAACCCGCAACCGTCCGGGTCCGGGTCCGGGTCCGGGTCCGGGTCCGGTGTCCGGTGTCCGGTGTCCGGGTCCGGGTCCGGTCTCGCACCGGGCACCGGGCACCGGGCACCGAGCACCGAGCACCGAGCACCGAGCACCGAGCACCGAGCACCGAGCACCGAGCACCGAGCACCGAGCACCGAGCACCGAGCACCGAGCACCGAGCACCGA
>NZ_JBICSP010000011.1:252358-334328 GCF_043197135.1 Actinoplanes sp. NPDC049265
CCGAGCAGATTGTCGTGCAGGTGGTCCTGGATTCCCTCAGCGCCGGTCTCGGGCACACCATTACGCCCAACGGCCCGCTATGGCGAGGAGCGTGCGACCGGCATATCGCCAGCCCGACCCACATGCACGGGCTCTGTTTGTCAGCGGCGGCCGTAGCGGCGGGTCGGCACGTTACGCAGCCGATCGCGACGGGCGCCGGCGTGCGCCTCGACCAGTTCCCAGGTGTCCAGGCTGCTCGGACCGTAAGGCCCTTCCTGCAGAATCGGCGGCTCGCCGGTGAGCCGATACCCGCAGCGCCGCGCCACAGCCGTGCTGGCCGTGTTGGCCGGGTCGATCCGCAGCAGCAACCGGCTCAGATTGAGCGTGCCGTGCGCATACCCGGAAAGCACTGACAGCGCCGCCGACGCCAGCCCCCGCCGACGGAAGCGCGCACCCACCAGATAGCCCAGCTCGGCCTCCTTGAGGCCGAGGTCGACCCCAAAGAGCAGCACCTCACCGAGCGGCGTCCCCCCGTCGGCCGTGATCGCCAACTGGATGCGCTGCCCGGTGATCCGCCCCTGCTGGGCCCGTTTCAGGTACGCGAGCCCGGCCGGCATGTCGAACGGCGACGGCATCGGCGTCCACCGGGCGATGGCCGGCTCATCAAGCAGCTCAACCAGGTCGTCGAGGTCTTCCGAGGTCCATTCGCGCAGCTGGACGCCCCCGCCGGTCAGCGAGATCGGAAAAGGCAGGCGCCCAACGGTCGTCACCTGTCGATCGTGCCGCCAAGGAACCGCTTCCGGCCAGTATCGATGGCCAGGAAAGCCATGAATGATTACTCATCCCCCACCGCCGGGGGTGATCTTCTTCTCCGGAAGGCTGCCCAGCATCGCCCAGTCGTGGCTGATGTCGGACGCCGCCCGCAGCAGCAACGGAAGATATTCGCCGGTCAACTTCTCGACCGAGGTCTCGGCGGCGTGCACGGTCACGTTCACCGCGGCGACCACCTCACCCTCGGCGTCCCGGATCCCGGTGGCGATCGACCGGATGCCGGGTGCGAGGTCCTGGTCGGCCAGCGCCCACCCTTTCGCCCGGACCTCGCGCAGCTCCCGGAACAGTTCGTTCGGTGTCGGTTGCCACCGCGGCGTGATGCCGGACCGGCTCGGCTCCTCCCACAGGTGGTCGAGCGAGTTGAAGTCCTGCGCGGCCAGCAGCACCTTGCCCATCGAGGTGGCGACGGCGGGGAAGCGAGTGCCGATCGAGACGGCCAGCGTCACGATCTTGGGCACCGCTACCCGGGCGACGTAGACGATGTCGCCCTCGTCCAGTTGCGCCATCGAGCTGGACTCGTTCGTCTGCACGACCAGCTTCTCGAGGTGCGGCCTAGCGACATCCCACAGGTCGAGCGCGTTGATGTACGTCATCCCGAGCTCGAGCACCCGTGGCGCCAGCACGTACCCACGGTCGTGGTTGCGTACGTACCCCAGCGCCACCAGCGTCATCAGAATCCGCCGCACCGTCGGCCGGGCGAGCCCGGTGTCAGCGGCGATCTCACTGAGCGTCGACACCCGGCGTTCCGGCCGGAAGGTCCGCAACACCTCCAGCCCGCGGGCCAAGGCCTCGATGAAGTCAGGGCCGGCGTCATCGCGCGCCATCCTGCCTCCTTCGAGTCCCATGAGACTCAATGCTTCCACTGTGCCGAACCGGCATCCCACTGGGTGTACGTGTAGGGGTTGTCCATCACCTTGGTCTCCGGGATGTCAGGGTTCATGCCCTTTTCCCAGGCCTCCTGACCCATCTCACCAATCAGGTGCTCGACGGTGGCCTCAACCTTGGCTCGGGCCGCGGCCAGATCGACGTCGACCAACCGATGGTCGCGCTTCACGAGGCGGCCGTTGACCATCACGGTGTGCACGTCGCCGCGTTGCGCCTGGAACGCGACGTGACCGTACGGGTTGAGGATCGGGAACATCACCGGCGAGGCGTCGTTCTTGATCAGCACGATGTCGGCCTTCTTGCCCGGCTGCAGGCTGCCCACCTTGTCGTCGAGGCCGAGCGCCTTGCTGCCGCCCCGGGTCGCCCAGTCGACCACCTGCTCGGCGCGCAGGTGCAGGTGGGTGACGGTCTCGGCGTTCGCGTGCGCCGCCATGTGCTCACGTGACCGGTCGGCGCCGAGGGTGGTGCGCATCGCCGAGAACAGGTCGCCGCTCCACCACACGCTGGTGTCCATCGACAGCGAGACCGGAATGTTGTGGTCGCGCAGCGTCCAGGTGGGCGGGTAGCCCTGGCCGGCGCTCTGCTCGCTCTCGGTGGAGACCGAGACCGACCCGCCGGTGGCGGCGATGCGGTGGTACGAGTCCTTGTTGAGCGTGGCGGAGTGCACGTAGATGTTCTGTGGCGTCATGAAGCCGTTCTCGTGCATCAGCCGGATGCCGTCGTCGTTGGTCGCGCCCCACACCCCGGCGTGCGTGGTCACGGGCACACCGAGCTCACGCGCCACCTCGAAGGCCGCCTTCTCGGGGAACGACGGGTCGCCGGTGACGTCGAACGCCATCTGGAAGCCGAGCATGTCGTTGCCGCTGGAGATCCGCCGGTTGACGAAGTCGCGGAACCCGTCGCTGGTCGACCACTCCCAGGGGCCCTGCTGGATGTTGCCGTAGGCCAGGACGAACCGGCCCGGCACCGCTTCGAGCGCGTCGACGGCGGCGTCCGCGTGCTGCGGCGTCTGCAGGCCGTGCGACCAGTCGACGGTCGTCGTGACCCCGGCGTCGATGGCCTCGATGGCGGAGAGCAGGTTGCCGGCGTAGATGTCCTCGGGGCGGAACAGCTTGCCGGACTCGAGGTAATACCAGACGAAGTACTGCGTCAGGGTCCAGTCGGCGCCGTACCCGCGCATCGCGGTCTGCCACATGTGCCGGTGGGTGTCGATCATGCCGGGCATCACGATGCCGCCGGTCGCGTCGATCTCCACGGTGCCCTCCGGCACGGCGAGGCCGACGCCGACCTCGGCGATCTTGTCGTCGACAACCAGGACGTCCGCACCCGTCAGGACCGTGTGCGCGTCATCCATGGTGAGCACTGAGCCGTTGCGGAAGACCACGGGTTCACTCATCGCCGTTCACTCCCCTTCGAGCCTCGGCGGACAGTCGTCCGTCTGGCGGTCGCTGTGAGGCCACCAGGTTGCCCCCCTCGTTTACGGCATGTCAAGGCCGGATTTCCACAACCTCACGAGCCGGTTGACACCGTCGCGAACGAGGGAGAAGACTTCTCGTCAGCGGACGATCGTCCGCACAGCGAACGCATGGACGCACTCATGAAGGGTGGACATGGGACCTCTCAGCGGCCTGGTGGTGGCCGACTTCTCCCGGATCCTCGCGGGTCCGTACGCGACGATGCTGCTGGCCGATCTCGGCGCGCAGGTCATCAAGGTGGAGAGTCCGGGCGGTGACGACACACGGACCTGGATGCCACCGGTCCGCGACGGCATCGCGACCTACTACCTCGGTATCAACCGCAACAAGCGGTCCATCGCCCTCGACCTGAAGAACCCCGACGACCTCGACGTCGCCCAGCGCCTGGCCCGCCGAGCCGACGTGCTGATCGAGAACTTCCGGCCCGGCGGGCTCAAGCGCTTCGGACTCGACCACGAGACGGTCAGCGGCACCAATCCGGGCATCATCTACGCGTCGATCACCGGCTTCGGCAGCGGCAAGGGCGCGAGCTATCCCGGGTACGACCTGATGGTCCAGGCGATCTCCGGGCTGATGAGCCTCACCGGCGACCCGGACGGCCCGCCCTACCGCGCCGGCATCTCGGTGTTCGACGTGATGGCCGGCATGCACGCCAGCATCGGCATCCTGGCCGCGCTGCGACACCGCGACGAGCACGGCACCGGCCAGCACGTCGAGGTCAACCTGCTGTCGTCGGCGTTGTCCGGGCTGGTCAACCACAGCAGCGGGTTCGTTGCCGGTGGCACCGTGCCGTTCCGGATGGGCAACGCGCATCCCAGCCTGTTCCCGTACGAGCCACTGCCCACCGCCGACGGCGAGTTGATCGTGATCACCGGCAACGACGGCCAGTTCCGCAAGCTCTGCCAGGTGCTCGACCTGCCCGACCTGCCCGACGATCCGCGCTTCGCGCACAACCAGGACCGCACCGCCAACCGCGCCGAGCTCCGGCCCATCCTGGTCGAGCGGCTGACCAAGCGGACCAAGGACGAGTGGTTCCGCGACCTGCTCGCCGCCGGCGTCCCGTGCGCCCCGATCAACACGATCGACGGTGGCTTCGCGCTGGCCGAGGAACTGGGCCTGGACCCGGTGGTGACGGTCGGCGACACTCCGGGGGTCCGCAACCCGATCACGTTCTCGCAGACCCCGGCGGAATACGAATTGCCGCCGCCCGCCCTGAACGAGCACGGTGAGGAGATCCGCGCGTGGCTGACCGAGAACTGAGCTTCCCGACCTCGATCGGCACGTCCGACGCGGACCAGATCCGGCTGCTCGGGCAAGACCTGGCCGCCGATCTGATGGGCAAGGTCGGGTTCGGCGAGCTGGCCTATTGGCTGGTGGCCGGGCGCCGGCCCACAGCGGGCGAGACCCGGGTGTTCGAGGCGGTCCTGGTCGCCCTGGCCGACCACGGGTTCACGCCGACCGCGATCGCGGCGCGGCTGACCTATCTGAGTGCGCCCGAGTCACTGCAGGGCGCCCTCGCGGCCGGCCTGCTCGGCGGCGGCTCCCGCTTCCTCGGCGTCACCGAGGACTGTGGACGGTTCCTGCACGAGACCCTGCAGGGGCTTCCGGCCCGGCCGGAGGACGACGCCGGGTGGGACGCGGTCGCGCTGGAGGCGGTCCGGGGCGCCCGGGCGGCCAAGCAGCTCATCCCCGGCCTCGGGCATCCGGTGCACAAGGTGCGTGATCCGCGTACCCCCGTCCTGATCGGCATCGCCGAGGAGGAGGGACTCCGCGGCCCGCACCTGCGCTTGTTCGAGGCGATCGGAAGGGTGCACCCCGAGGTGCTGGGCCGCACCCTTCCGCTGAACGGCGCCGGAGTCTGCGGCGCGGCCCTGGCCGACCTGGGTCTCCCGGTCGAGCTGCTGCGCGGCTTCGCCCTGCTGGCCCGCGCGGCCGGCCTGCTCGGCCACCTCGCCGAGGAACGGCGCCGCCCACTCGGCATGGACATGTACCTGACTGTCGACCGCAACGCGGTCTACACCGATCTCGATCAAACCGACTAAACCACAGAGAGAGGAGCCGCCGTGGCCACCGTCGTAGCGGTGATCGCCTCCACCCACCACCCGTTCTACTACCGGGCCAGCACGGCCACCGGTGAGGACCGTCCGCCCTTCGCCGACGAGTGGGTTCGCAAAATCACCGCGTTCCGCGAGACGCTGACCCGGGCGAACCCGGACGTGCTGGTGATGGTCGGTTCCGACCACTTCCATCAGCTGTGGCTCGACAACATGCCACAGTTCCTGATCGGCAAGGCCCCGTTCTACGACGCGAACTGGTACAACGAGGAACGCGAGTTCGGCCTGCCCAAAATGCTGCTCAAGGGCGACGAGGAGCTGTCCGCGCACCTGCTGCGCGAGGGCCTGGACCGCGACTTCGACCTGGCGTTCAGCAACGAGCTGCGGATCGACCACAGCATCACGTGCCCGATCATCACCCTGCGGCCCGAGGCCGACCTGCCGATCGTGCCGATCTACACGAACATCTTCGCGCCGCCCCTCCCCCGGCCGAAACGCTTCGTGCAGTTGGGCGAGACGATCCGCGAGATCGTCGAGGCCTGGCCGTCTCATCTGCGCGTGGCGATCATCGGCACCGGCCACCTGTCGCTGGAGCTGGGCGGGCCGCGCCAGTTCGGTCCGCACGGCCCCGACCCGGAATTCGACCGCAAGGCCGTCGAGTGGATCGCCACCGGTGACCTGGAGGGCTGCCTTTCCGAGGTCACTCTGGACAGCCTGCACGCGCCGGGCAACGCGACCCACGGGTTCATGGACTTCATGCTGATGATGGGCGTGGCCGGCGCCGGCGTGAAGGCGGACTACGTCGACAGCCTCGACCTCTTCCACACCATGGAGGCGTACTTCACCTGGTACCCGAACGGAGCGCCGAAATGAGCAAGTACCTGGTGAACAAGTTCCTCTACACAGTGGACCGCGACCCCGACCTGGTCGAACGCTACCGGGAGGACCCCACCGGCACGGTCAACTGGTGGGAGGCGGAGCGGGCGAACGCGGTGCTCAACTGCCACGACGGCGAGGCCAGCACCTGGCTGAAGTTCACCGACGAGGAACGCGGGGCGCTGGCCACCCACAACCACGTGAAGCTGTTCGAGCTGGGCGCGCACCCGTTCCTGACGCTGACGCTGTTCATCGCGATGTTCGAGCGCGACCACGGTCCGCTCGAATACCAGATGGCCTTCGGCGCCCGGCTCAAGCACTTCGACCAGCCCTACCCCGACATCGCCACATGATGCGCGCCGCCGTCATCGACACCTGCGGCAAGCCACCGGCCGTGGCCGAGCATCCGCAGCCCGCCGCCGGGCCGGGCGAGGTCCGGGTGCGCGTAACCGCCGCCTCGATCACGCCGCTCGACCTGCTCTGCGCCACCGGCACGTCGTACTTCGGCACGCCGGCCACGCCGTACATCCCGGGCGTGCAGGGCGTCGGCGAGCTCGAGGACGGCACCCCGGTGTGGTTCGCCACGTCGGCCGGGATGCGTCCCGGCAACGGCAGCATGGCCGAGTGGGCGGTGGCCGCGGACGGCGACGTCGTTCCGCTGCCTGAGGGGGTGGACCATCGGTTGGTCGCCGCTCTGGGCCTGTCCGCGGTCGCCGCGCTGATGGCGCTGACCTGGCGCGGCGACCTGCGGGCGGGCGAGCGGGTGCTCGTCCTCGGCGGAGGCGGCGTCGTCGGGCAGGCGGCGATCCAGCTGGCGACGCTGCACAATGCGAGCCGGGTGATCGCCGAGTGCCGTTCGGACGCCGCACAGCGCCGGGCCGAGCGGGCCGGGGCTTCGGCCGTGGTCCGGCTCGACCGGCCCGGCTTCGACGAGCGGCTGGCCGAGCACGGGCCGATCGACCTCGTGATCGACCCGGTGTTCGGGGCCCCCGCGGTGTCGGCGCTGCATGTGCTGCGGCCCGGCGGCCGGCTGGTCAACCTGGGCAGCTCGGCCGACGAGACCGCGCCCATCGACTCGGCCACCCTGCGCGGCAAGCACCTGAGCGTGCTCGGTTACACGAATACCGAGCTGACCAAGGAACAGCGGGCGGACGCCCTGGCCGTCATCGCGGAACACGTGCGCGGCGGGCGGCTGACCCTCGACTATGAGACGGTCGACTTCGCTGACATCGGCGACGCCTGGTCCCGCCAGGCCGCCGGCACCGCCGACCGACGTCTGGTGGTGGTGCTCTGAGAGACGCCACCCCAGCCCGCGCTGACCCGGCCGGCCGAACAGTAGCCACGATCAGCGCGACTGATCCGGCCTGGTGAACTCGGGCTGATCGAGAACGCGCAGCCAGGAGCCGTCGGCCTGACGGCGGACGACCTGGGCCCGGGCGCCGGAGCCGTCCTTCGGCGGCGTCGAGGTCAGGGCCAGGTCGCCGCTGATCAGGGTCGGCAGGGGCTCCTCGGGCTCGAACGCCGGCATGTGCGGCAGGGCGTTCTCCCACAGCTCGCGGATGGCGGCCCGGCCCACGGTCTGCTTCCCGGGCGGGTAGGCCATCACCGCGTCCTGTTCGTAGAGCAGCGACAGGCCCTCAGCGTCCTTGGCGTTCGCGCGCTCGACGAACAGGCGGGTCAGGTCTTCCGGCTTCAGTGCCTTCTCTCGTTGGCTCATGGCTTCACCCTCGCCCAGCTGCTACTACAAGTCCAACTCATGGTTTTTATCGCAGCTAGAATCTGCGGTTATGGAACTGCGACAGCTGGAGTACTTCGTCGCGGTGGCCGAAGAGGCCAACTTCACGCGGGCGGCGGAACGGGTGCACATCAGTCAGTCCGGGGTCAGCGCGCAGATCCGGGCGCTGGAGTCGGAGCTCGGTGCGGAGCTGTTCGACCGGACGGCGCGAAGCGCACGGTTGACCGGCGCCGGAGAGGCGGCGTTGCCGTTCGCACGGGAGGCGCTCGCGGCGGCCGGTCACCTGCGTGGTGCGGTCGACGACGTCAACGGCCTGGTCCGCGGCCGGCTCGTCGCCGGCATGGTGCAGGGCTGCGAGGTCAAACCGTGGTTCGGGGCTATTGCCGGGTTTCACGGGGAACATCCCGGAATCGAGCTGGACCTTCGCGAGGGCAACTCGGATGCGCTGATCGCCGACGTGCGCTCGGGAGCGTCCGATGTGGCGCTGGTCGGCATCGCCGGCGAGCCGCCTGACGACCTCTCGTCCGAGGTGATCATCCGCGAGGGCTTGGCGGCCATGGTCCCGCCCGGTCACCCCCTCGCCACGAGCAGGCCCGACGAGGCAATCCCCCGCGACCACACAGTCGCCACGAGCAGGCCCGGCGGGGCAGGCGTGCAAGACCATCCGGCCAGCGTGGACGAACGAGGAGGGGTAAACGCCCACGACCACGCGGTCAGTGCGAACCGCCGAAGCGAGGCAGGCGCGCGCGACCACACAGCCGCCGCGCGCAAGCACGCCAAGGCAGAGGGGCGACATCACGCGGTCGGTGGACGAGACCAAGCGGCCGGCCGGAACAGGCACGGTGAAGAAGGCGGACGAGACGACGCGGCCGGTCGGAGCAGACAGGGTGAGGCAGGCGGACGAGACCACACGGTCGACGGGAGCAGACCAGACAAGGCAGACGGACCAGACCACACGGTCGACGGGAGCAGACCAGACAAGGCAGACGGACCAGACCACACGGTCGACGGGAGCAGACCAGACAAGGCAGGCGGGCACGGGCGTGCGGTCATCGCGGGAGGGATGAGCGAGGTCGGCCGGCTGGGTGGGGTGGATTTGGCGGAGCTTTGTGCGTACCCCATCGTGTCCTTGCCTTTGGGGACCGGGATTCGCAGCGCCTTTGATCGGGCGTGCGACGCGGCTGAGTTGCGGCCGGTTATCGCGCTCGAGGCTTCCGCGCCCACCGCGGTCGCGGAACTCGGTGCGCGCGGGCTCGGGGTCGCGGTGCTCAGCCGGTCGATGGCCGCCGCTTTCCCGGAACTGGTCGCGCTGCCGATCGACGGGGTCGACGTGCCCGCGCTGCTCGCCGTGGTCTGGCGGCCGCGGCCCAGCCCGGCGGCCGCGACTTTCGTCCGCCACTGCCGGGAGGCGTTCGCGGCCTGACGGACTGGCGGGGAGACGGAGGCGAAGGCGGGAGGCGACAGCGCCAGGCGACAGCGGGAAGTCGAGGGTTAGAAGCCGCCTGGGTCACCGCCGGCGCTGCTCGTCCACTCGGGCGGAGGAGGCGGCGGGCGGAAGCGTCCACGGCTGCCCGGTGCGGTGCCTGCGCCGTCAAGATGTTGCAAGCACGTCGCCCCGGGCACGGGCCAGCACTGGCCTCGGCCGCCGCAGTCGGCTAGGTAGCGTCTCGCGTCGGGCACGCCCGCCTCACCGTCGACCCGGAAGAGCAGCGGGAGGCCGGCCGGCTCGTCGGCTCGGGCCTGGCGGTAGGTGACGGCCAGCGCACCGCTCACCTCGGCGAACGGCAGGGGGCGCCCGGCTGCGGCGGCGGTGAACTCAGCGTACTCGCGCTCGTGCCGGACGAACTCGCGCCACCAATCCGTGACCAGCACCGACGGAACCGAACGGGCGCCGCGGGGATGGCGCGCGAACAGCCGGAACCACTGCCGCGCCGCCGCCTCGACCAATGTCAGTTGCGCCTCGGTGAGGCCGGGGCGCGACGCGGCGATGCGCCGGCGCACGCCCACCGGGAAGGCGAAGCCGTCCACAAAGGCGACCCGCTCCTTCGCCCGCCTGAAAGCCATGCCCCCAGCGTGCGGGAGTCCCGTTCAGACGGTCAATGACCGGCCGAAAGGTCCGCTGATTGCCGCCCACTGCAACAGCATGATCGTCTTGGCGTCGGCGATGCGGCCATCGTGACACATGGCCAGCGCCTCGTCGAACGGCAACTCGACCACCGCGATGTCCTCGCCGTCGTCGTGCAGGCCGCCGCCGTCGCCCGTCCGGGTGCCGGCCGAATAGGGTGCCGCATAGAAGTGCAGCCGCTCGGTCACCGACCCTGGGCTCATGTACACATCGAACACATGCTCGTCTCCGGATCATCGTCGTCGAGCAGGCCGGCCGCGCCTCCAGCAGCATGCCGTCCGGATCTGACTGGCCGGCGCGTTGACGGCGGGACTCTGCTGTGCCCGTACCTGGGAATGGGTGTTGGTTTCTAAATAAACAAAACGACCATCGTCTCCGGAAGCGTGACCGGCGTCACCACCTCGCGGCAGCATCGGCGAAACGAGGTCGTAACGTGAGGAGCCGGTCGTGAGGCGTGCACTGGCGGTGGCGATGTCCGCGATGCTGGTCGCGGGGGCGGTGGCCGGCTGCGAGCGGGATTCGCCGGGGGCGGCCAAGGGCGGTGGGCCGGTTCAGTATCCGACCAAGACTCTGCAGCTCATGGTGCCCGCGGCGCCGGGTGGGGGCTGGGATCTGACCGGGCGCACGATGCAGAAGGCGTTCACCGACGGCAAGATCATTGACCAGTCGGTCGAGGTGTACAACGTTACCGGCGCGGCGGGGACGATCGGGCTGGCGCAGCTGGTGTCCAAGAACCGCGGCGACGCGCACCACCTGATGGTGATGGGTCTGGTCATGGTCGGCGGGGTCGTGTCGAACAAGTCGCCCGTGAAACTCGACCAGGTCACGCCGATCGCGACGCTCACCGCCGAGCAAGAGGTGATCGTGGTGCCGGCGAACTCCAAGTACCAGAATCTCAAGCAGCTGATGGACGACGCCAAGGCGAACCCTGCCTCGATCAACTGGGGTGGCGGCTCGGCCGGTGGCACCGACCAGATTCTGATCGGCCTGCTGGCCAAGGCGGCCGGCGCCGACCCGAAGTCGATGAAGTACGTGGCCTACTCCGGTGGCGGCGAGTCCAAGGCGGCCCTGCTGGCCGGCGACCTGACCGCGGCCGTCTCGGGGCAGAGCGAATTCAAGGACCTGGTCTCGGCGGGCAAGGTGCGTGCGCTCGCGGTGTCCGGCGCAAAGGGCGTCGACGTCGGTGGCGGCACGCCGGCCAAAACCATCAAGGACGAGGGGTACGACGTCGACCTGATGAACTGGCGCGGCATCGTCGCCCCACCGGGGATCGACGCGCCGACCCAGCAGGCGATCACCGGGATGATCGACAAGTTGCACGCGTCGCAGCAGTGGAAGACCACACTCACCGATCAGGGGTGGGAGGACTTCTACAAGAGCGGCGCGGACGCGAAAGCCTATTTCGAGAGTGAGAACCAGCGGATCACCGCAGTACTCACCGAGATCGGGCTCGGCGGATGACGCTCGAGTCCGAACCGGAGCGGCGGCCTGTCGCCGGCCGCCGCTCCGGGTGGGTCCTTCCGCTGATCCTGCTGCTCGCCGGGGTCGGCCTGCTGCTGGCCGCGCTCAACGCCGCCGGCGGGGACTTCAGCCCGCAAGGTCCGCGGCTCGCACCCGTGCTGGTCACCGGCGGGTGGGTGGTCATCGCCGGGATCTACCTGCTGCGCTTCCGGCGGGAGAGCGAGGAGGCCGAAGAGAAGGACGAGACGATCAGCTGGCGTACGCCGCTCGGGGTGGTCGGCTGCCTGGTCGGCTTCGCGCTCGCGCTGGAGTACGCGGGCTTCGTGATCTCCGCCTTCCTCTTCGTCATCGCGGTGTCCCGGGTGCTGGGCAGTCGCGGCCTGGTCCGTGACGTGATCGTCGCGCTGGTGCTGCCACTGGCCGTCTACTTCGCCTTCACCCGCCTGCTCGACATCTTCCTGCCCGCGGGGGTGTTCCCGCTGTGAGCTTCCTCGGCGACCTGCTGTCCGGCTTCGGGACGGTTCTGCAACCCGAATACCTCCTGTACGCCGTCATCGGCGTCACGCTGGGCACGTTCGTCGGGGTGCTGCCGGGCATCGGACCGGCGCTGACCATCGCGCTGCTGCTGCCGGTCACGTTCAGCCTGGACGACCCGATCGGCACGTTCATCATGTTCGCCGGCATCTACTACGGCGCCATGTACGGCGGCTCGACCACGTCCATCCTGCTCAACACGCCGGGTGAGTCGGCCTCAGTGGCCACCGCGATCGAGGGCTACCAGATGGCCCGCCGCGGCCGGGCCAAGGCGGCGCTGGCCACCGCGGCGATCGGCTCGTTCGTCGCCGGCACCATCTCGACGTTGCTGCTCAGCCTGTTCGCCCAGCCGGTGGCCAAGCTGGCCACCACGTTCCGGGCCTCCGACTACTTCGCGCTGGCGCTGCTGGCCATGGTCGCGGTGACCGCGCTGGTCGGCCGATCCTTGCTGCGCGGGCTGATCGCGCTGATGTTCGGCCTGTTCCTCGGCCTGGTCGGCATCGACGGGCTGACCGGGCAGGCCCGCTTCACCTTCGGTACGACCGAACTGCTCGAAGGCATCGACGTGGTGGTCGTGATCGTCGGGCTGTTCGCGATCGGCGAGACGCTTTACGTCGCGTCCCGGCTCCGCTCGCTGCCGGCCGCGGTGGAGCCGATCCAGCCGGGTACGCCGACGTTGAGCCGGGACGATTGGCGCCGGTCGTGGGGGCCGTGGCTGCGCGGGACGGCGTTCGGTTTCCCGTTCGGCGCGCTGCCGTCGGGTGGTGCGGACGTGCCGACGTTCCTGTCGTACACGTACGAGAAGCACCGCTCGAAGAACCGCGACGAGTTCGGCAAGGGCGCCATCGAGGGCGTCGCCGGTCCCGAGGCGGCCAACAACGCGGCGTTCTCCGGTGTGCTCGTCCCGCTGCTCACGCTCGGCATCCCCACGTCGGCGACGGCGGCGGTGATGCTGGCCGCGTTCCAGATCTTCAACCTGCAGCCCGGCCCGCAGCTCTTCGACAAGTCGCCGGATCTGGTGTGGGCGCTGATCGCCTCGCTCTATGTCGGGAACGTGCTGCTCCTGGCCCTGAATCTCCCGCTCATCCGGGTGTGGGTCAAAGTCCTGCAGATCCCCCGGCCCATCCTGTACGCCGGGATCCTGGTGTTCGCCACCCTGGGCGTGTACGCGGCCACCGGCAGCATCAACCAGGTCTTCATCGCGTACGGCGTCGGGGTGATCGGCTTCGGCATGCGGCACTTCGACTTCCCGATCGCGCCGGTCATCCTCGGGCTGATCCTCGGACCGATGATGGAGTTGCAGTTCCGCCGGGCCCTGCTCGTGTCCAACGGCGACATGTCGGTGTTCTTCACCCGCCCGCTGACGGTGGTCCTGCTGGCGCTGGCGGTGGTCGCGGTGCTGGTGCCGTACCTGCCCCGGATCGTCGCCCGGCTCCGCGGCCGTGGCGCCGAGGAGCCGCGCAAGCTGGTCTTCGCCGAGGACGACTGACCCCCGCGTGGTATCCGCGTCCCGGACACCGCTCGGGCCTACCACTGACAAGACTTAGTGGCAGGGCCGAGCGGTGTTCGCGGCCGGATTCCGCTCTGGGCTGCCACTGGGGAGGGCAGGGCGGGGAGAGAGTCAACCGATCCAGCGGTAGCGACGTTGCGGGCGCCCGGCCGAACCGTAGCGCAGCCGGACCTCGGCCTTGCCGGTGTCGACGAAGTGTTCCAGGTAGCGGCGGGTGCTGACCCGGGACAGGCCGATCCGTTCGGCGCACTCGCCGGCCGACAGGTCGCCGTCGTAGGAGCGCATGGCCGCGGCGATCAGCGCCGACGTGTCCTCGGTGAGGCCCTTGGGCAGAGTCTTGGACGTGGTTCGGAGGGCCACGAACAGGTCGTCCACATCGGACTGGAGGACGTCGCCGGCGGTGGCGAGGCGGCCGTACGCGTCCGCGTACCGCTCGAGCCGGTCGCGCAGGACGTCGAAGGTGAACGGCTTGAGGACGTAGTGCACCACGCCGCCGTGCAGGGCCGAGCGGACCGTGCCGACGTCGCGGGCCGCGGTCACCGCCAGCACGTCGGGGCCGCCGCCGTCCTGCTGTTCGCGGAGCCGGCGCAGCACCTCCAGCCCGGAGATGTCGGGCAGGTAGATGTCCAGAAGTACCAGGTCGGGGTGTTCGGCCGCGGCGAGGGCCAGTGCCTCCGCCCCGGTGTGGGCGACCCCGATCGTGGTGAAGCCGGGCACCCGGTCGACGAAGCCTCGATGCACCTTCGCCACCATGAAGTCGTCGTCGACCACCAGCACCCGGATCATGCGACGGCCTCCAGCAGCAGTGGCAGCCGGGCGGTGAACGTCGACCCGGACACCGACACCCGCCCACCCCGGTGCACGCAGATCAGCCGGATCATGGCCAGCCCCAGCCCATGGTGGCCGTCCTCCTCGCCCTTGGTGCTGTAGCCCTGCTGGAAGACACGCTCGGTCAGATCCGGCGCCACGCCCGGCCCCGTGTCGCGCACCGTGACCACGACGTCGTCGCCGTCCGTGCGTACCGTCGCCGTGATCTCACCGCCCGCACCCACCGCGTCGAACGCGTTGTCGACCAGATTGCCCACCACGGTGACCAGGTCGGCGGAGAGCCGCTCGTCGACCGGCGGCAGGTCCGTCTCCGGGCCGATGGTCAGCGTGACGTTCTGCTCGGCGGCCAGACTGGCCTTGGCGATCAGCAGCGCCGCCAGGGCGGGGTCGCGGATCGCCCGGGTGACCTCGCGGTCCAGGCTCTCGTGGAGTTCGCTGGTCCGGGTGATGTAGCGGACCACCTCCTCGTGTTCGCCCAGCTCGACCAGCCCGGCGATGGTGTGCAGCCGGTTGACGAACTCATGCGCCTGGGCCCGCAGGGTGTCCGTGGTGTGCCGGCTGACGTCGAGCTCGCGGCGCAGCGCGGTCAGCTCGGTGCGGTCGCGCAGCGTGGTCACCGACCCGACGTCGCGGCCGCGCATCACCACCGGCCGCCGGTTGAGCACGACCACCCGGTCGTCGCTGAGCACCACCTGGTCCAGGCCGGCCGACCGGCCGGTCAGCACGTCCACCAGCGCCTCGTCCAGACCGAGCTCGGCCAGCTCGCGGCCGACCGGATCGGACCGCAGCCCGAGCAGCCGCAACGCCTCGTCGTTGACCAGCGTCACCCGGTGCGCCGAATCGGTGCCGATCACGCCCTCCTTGATGCCGTGCAGCATCGCCTCGCGGTGCTCGACCAGCCCGGAGATCTCGCGTGGCTCCATCCCCAGCGTCTGCCGTTTCACCCGGCGGGCCAGCAGCAGCGACCCGCCGACCCCGACGGCCGCGCCCAGGATCAGATAGATCAGCAGATTGGGTACGGCGCTGCCGAGCTGGCCGACCAGCGTCGGGTACGCCCGCCCGACGACGATCATGCCGATGAAGTGGCCGTCCTTCTCGTCCAGGACCGGGACGTGCGCCACCAGTTCCTTCGGCTCGTCGAGGACGCCGACCCAGGACCGCCCGGCCAGTCCCGTGCTGGCGCCCATGCGGGCCGGCTGCCCGGCGTCGGGACCGGTCACCACCACGCCGCTGGAGTCGGTGATGGCCACATAGGACGCGCCGGACACCGCCCGCGCCGTCTCCGCGACGGTTTCCAGCACCTCCCGCTGCAGGCCGTCGTCGCGCAGGCCCAGGCGTACCGTGCTGTTGATCGCCGTGTTCTCACCGACCGAGCGCAGGCGTTCGCCCTCGACCCGCCGGAACGCGGCGTCCGCCTCGGCGATCGACACCGCCGCCACGGCCACCACGACCAGCAGCACGATGGTCAGCTGCAGGAACAGCAGCTGCCCGGCGAGCGACAGTCGTTGGCGCATGCGCCAATGGTGCTGGTTGACGGGCCCGAGGGAAAGGGCTTGGCTGTCAGCCATGCGACGGCGGAGTCTCCTCGGTGGGGCGCTGGCGCTGACCCTGGCCGCCTGTTCGGCCGAGAACGACGCCGGGTTGCGGATCATGGTGCCGAATCCGCCCGGCAGTGGTTACGACATCACCGCGCGGGTGCTGGCGGCCGCGCTCGACTCGAGTGGGATCGCGCGCGGCGTCGAGGTGTTCAACCTGCCCGGGTCCAGTGGTGTGGTCGGATTGCGACGGCTGGTCTACGAGCGCGGCAACGAGCGGCTGCTCATGCTCATGGGGCTGGGCCTGGTCGGTGCCCAGATCACCGCGGACGCGCGGGTCACGCTGCGGGAGACGACGCCGGTGGCGCGGCTGGTGCAGGAGCCGGCCGTGCTGGTGGTCCGGCGCGATTCCGGGTACGGGTCGCTGGAGGCGCTGATCTCCGGCTGGCGGGCGGACCCCGGTGGTGTGCGGATCGGTGGCGGGTCGCAGCCGGGCGGGCCGGATCACCTGGCCACGATGCTGCTGGCCGAGGCGGTCGGGTTGCCGCCGGCCCGGGTCGCCTACCACCGGCACGACGGCGGCGGCGATCTGCTGGCGGCGATCCTCGGCCGCGAGGTGGACTTCGCGATGTCGGGGATCAGCGAGTACGCCGACCAGATCGAGTCGGGCCAGCTCCGGGCGCTGGCCGTGACCAGCGAGAAGCCGGTGCCCACGTTGCCGGCTCCGACCGTACGCGACGCCGGTTTTGATGTGGTCTTCAACAACTGGCGCGGGATGGTGGCGCCGCCCGGCCTGAGCGACGCCGGCCGTGCCCGCCTCCTCGGCATGCTCGGTGACCTGGCCGTCTCACCGGCCTGGGCGGCCGCCCGGGAACGGTTCGGCTGGACCGAGGCCTACCTCGACGGTTTCGCCTTCGACCAGTTCATGGCGGCCGAGGACGCCCGGGTGACGAAGGTCCTGGACAGCCTCGACCTGGCTCCGCTCAGGAAGTGAAACGGCGCCAGGTTGGCCGGTCTGCGGGATGCCGGACACCACGGACGGCACCACCTGACGATCGGCTGGCCGGACGTCGTGCGGCGACGGCCTTCGGTTCGCTGCTATCCACGACTCGACCTCTTCAGCCGGCCAGACGCGACCCTGCGCGAGCTGCGCCGCGGGGGCCGGAAAGCCGCGACGCCGGACGAGCTTGTAGAAACGCCGCCGCGCGATCGGGGCGAGCATCGAACGGATCTCACGGGCACCAACCAGTCGTACCGTCACGCCGCAACCCTAGTCGTACGACCACGGTCTGAGATGGACGGCGGTGGGTTCCCGGCGTGCTGTACGCCGAGGTCACCGAGCCGCTGCCGACCCCGGTTGCGCGCCGCGGGTGAACCTACCGGCTTTGTGCCACGGTTTGCCCGGATCGCCCCGTGGGCACCGTGACCGACGAGCATGAGGTCGGACGTCGCCAAGCCTGGAGGGTTCCCGTGAAGAAGCTCGTCTTCGGTGTCCTGACCGCCGGTCTGGTGCTCACCCAGCCGGCCTGCACACCCGCCGCGGCACCCGTGGCCGCGCCGCCCAGCGCCACGGCCACCGACCCGGCTCCGGCCGCCTCACCGTCGCCCTCGTCCTCGTCCTCTCCTTCACCCTCGGCCACCACCAAGTCCGAGAGCGGGTCGTCGGGGTCGCCCCTGTCCGGCCGGCGCCAGGTCGTGATCCGGCCCAACCCGAGCACCGAGTCGATCGTCGCGGTCGACGCCAAAGGCCGGCTGACCCTGACCGACGGCCAGCCCGAACACAGCCTGTTCGTGTTCAGCCCGGTCGGCGGCAAATACCAGATCAAGACGGCCACGGCCGGCACCGGCGGCGAGCCCGACTGCATGGGCGTAAAGAGCAACGGCAGCGCCCCGCTCACCGTCGTGGCCACCGCCTGCGACACGTCCCGGGCGGGCCAGCTGTTCGACGTCGCCCGGCAGAAGAAGAACGACGCGCAGGGCCGGCCCACCTACACGATCGCCAACCAGGGCGCGTTCCTGCAGGAGCGCCCGACCGGCCTGATCGCCGAGGAACTGGGCGACTCGCCCCTGGAGACGACGTTCTCCCTGGTCGACAACGGCCCGTCCACCCTGCCGAGTCTCGACTGACCCGGCCGCCGGTCACCAGGGCAGAACGCCGTCGCGGTCGGTCGCCGTGCCGGTCGGCGTCCGGTCGCCGAGGGTGGCGATCCGTACGGCCGCGTCCGAACCGTCCCGCACGCTGTGACCGAGTCCGCCGGTGAAATCGGTCGCCGACTGGCCCGGATCGACGACGTTGAACCGGATGTCCGGGATGGTCCGGGCGTACTGCATGGTCAGCATGGTGACCGCGACCTTGGACGACCCGTAGGCGGCCAGTGGATACCGCGACTCGACCCGGTCCGGGTCGTGGATCAGCGTGAAGGACCCGACGCCGCTGGTGACGTTGATGACCGACGGCGCCTCGGCCGCCCGCAGCAACGGCAGGAACGCGTGGGTGACCCGTACGGTGCCGAACACGTTGGTCTCGAAGACCGGCCGCAGGTGCGCGACGGTCATCTCCTCGGGCGACGTGACGTCCCCGAGGATCCCGGCGTTGTTGATCAAGATGTCGAGGTGCCCGGCCGCGGCCCGGATCGTCGCGGCGGCGGCACCGACCGACCCGTCGTCGGTCACGTCCAGCGGCACGAACCGGGCGCCGAGCCGGTCGGCGGCGGCCTGGCCACGTTCGGCGTCCCGGGCGCCGATCCAGACGGTCTGTCCGGCGTCGATGAGGCGGCGGGCGATCTCGAAACCGAGACCTCGGTTACCGCCGGTGATGAGCGTTGTCGTCATGTCTCGACCCTGCGGCCCGCCTTCCGCGGCAGCCAGGGAAAGACCGTGCTACCCATGGAGGCGATGAGTTCGGAACCGTTGTCCCTCGGCGAGATGCTCCGCGGCCGGCGCGAGCACCTCACGCCGGCCGATGTCGGGCTGCAGTCCTTCGGCCGGCGCCGCACGGCCGGGCTACGAAGGGAAGAGCTGGCGCAGCTGGCCGGGGTGAGCGTCGACTACATCATGCGGCTCGAGCAGGGACGCGCCCGTACCCCGTCGGCGCAGGTGGTGGCCGCGCTGGCCCGCGCCCTGCAGCTGAGCCGCACCGAGACGGCGCTGTTCCACCGCGCGGCCGGCCTGACCCCACCGGCATCGGGAACCGTCTCGCACCACATACCGGCCGGGGTGCAGCGGATGCTGGCCCGCATGTCCGACCTGCCGCTGGCCGTGTTCGCCGCCGACTGGACCCAGCTGGCCTCGACGCCGCTCTGGCAGGCCCTGTTCCAGACCCCGCCGGTGGCGGCCGACCCGGACCAGAACCTCCTCGTCCAGGTCTTCATCGACGACAGCGTCAGTCAGGTCGCGACCACCCACGGCGGCCCCGAGGCGTTCGAGCGCGCCCTGGTCGCCGACCTCCGGCGCTCCGCGGCCGACCACCACGACGATCCCCGCTTCCGGGCGTTCGTCGCCGACCTGCGCTCGCGCAGCCCCCGGTTCGCCGGACTGTGGGACGAGGGGCGGGCGGCCGCCCATCGGAGCCTGGTCAAGACCGTGCACAACCCGCTGGTGGGTGACGTCGTGCTCGACTGCGACGTGGTCGTCGCACCGGATTCCGACATCAAGGTCGTCATCTACTCGACGTCGCAGCGCGGACCGGACGCGGAGAAGCTCGACTTCCTCCGGGTCAGTGCGGTGCACCGCTATTCGTCGAGGTAGAGGCGGAACGGATGGCCGGCCGGATCGAGCATGACCCGGACATGGCCGCCATGGTTGGAAGGACGCCTCCTCAGCGCCCACGCTGACGGCGAACGCGACCACCTCGGTCAGGTCGTCGACCTCGATCTCCAGGCGCATCGACATCTGCGGATCGCCGGGGGCGGCCGGCCAGACCGGGTGTACGCAATCCGGCTCGGTCTGAGAGCCCAGGTCGTAACCGGCGTCGGCGGACGGCGACCGTTCCGGCGAGCAGTGCGACGAGCGAACAGCCGGTCGCGCGACATCGGCTGGTAGGCTGCTGCCCGAGGCCTAGTAGCTCAGGGGATAGAGCACCGCTCTCCTAAAGCGGGTGTCGCGCGTTCGAATCGCGCCTGGGCCACCTTCAGTGCACGAGAAGCTCCGGGTCACAGCAGCTCAGTGCCACAGCAGATAGACCAGGCCGGTGACCACGCCGACGCCGGTCACCAACAGGCCGGCGATCACACGGACGAGCCATCGCGACCCCGTCCGGAACGCGCTGACGACGGTCAGGACCAGCCCGGTCAGGCCGGTGGCGAGGACGACGGCCACAGCGCCGAGCCCGACGGCCCACTCGCCCACGCCCAGCTCGCCCTGCCGCACCTCGTCGTGGCCGAGGATGACGACCGACAGCGAGTAGAGGCCGGCGACCGCGAGCCAGGCCAGCTCGGCCAGCAGCAGGAGGCAGGAGGTCGTTACTCGGCCGATCCGGCGCGGCTGAGCCGGTACGGCGGCATCGCTGATCATGGATGCACGGTATCGACTCCGGCTTTTCGTTCGACCGTGCGGGGCCTATCGTCTCGGCCATGGCGCGCATTTTGCTGATCTCGGGCAGCACCCGTGACGACTCGCTGCCGACGGCCGCCCTGCGGACCACCGCCCGGGTCGCGCCGCCCGGTGTCACGGCCGTTCTCTACGACGCGCTGCGGGTGTTGCCGGCGTTCGTGCCCTTGGAGGATCGGGTGCCCGGGTCGGTCGCCCTGGTCCGCGACCAGGTCACGGCGGCCGACGGGCTGCTCTTCTGCACCCCGGAGTACGGCGGCTCGCTGCCCGGCAGCCTCAAGAACCTGCTCGACTGGCTGACCGACGGCCCGCACCTGACCGGCAAACCGGTGGCGTGGCTGTCGATCGCCCCGCCTGGCCAGGACGACGGCGCGCGGGCCGGCCTGGAGGCGGTGCTCGACCACGGCGGCGCCCGGGTGCTGCGGGCGGCCTGCATCCGCATCCCGCTCGGTCCGACCGCCGTCGACGGCCACGGGCTGATCGCCGACCAGCGGTTCCACCAGGCCGCCCAGGATGTGCTGCTGTCGCTGTCCCGGTCCCAGGCCCCGCCCGAGCCTCAGCCGCAGCCGTCCTGGCAGGCATACTCCAGCCTCTATCCGATGGTTCCGCAGACCGACACGTCGGCGCTGCGCGCGGGTGGCCGCCCCCGTCCCACCTACTGGCCGGCGCCGGGTGGGTCCTGACCCGGCGACCGTTCACCTCGGGGAGGTCCGGGCGGCGGTGCCGGCGATGTCGCGGCGCCAGCGGTCGGCGCCGGACGGGTGCAGCCGCGGCCGGGGTTCCACGTCAGAAGTAGAGGATCACGATCACGCCGAGCACGAACGCGACGAGCACCGTGCCCAGCAGCCAGCCGCCGAGCTTGGAAGTGGTGGTCTCGGGCAGGCGGCGGCGCTGGCGCAGTTCCTCGATGGTGCGGTCGATCTCGGTGGCGGCGCCGGGGATCTCGGCCAGCTCGCGGCGCAGGCGGTCGGCCTCCTCACCGGCCACGGCGGGCTGGCCGGAGTCGGCGAACTGGCGGATCAGGCGTACGCCCATGGTCAGCTTGTCGGCGGCGGTCCCGATGATGTGGCGATTCTCGGCGATGGTCTGCCGGGTGTGCGAGGTGATCGCGAGCTCGGCGGCGACCGGGAACAGCTCGGTGAACCGGTCGGCCAGCGGTCCGGACTGCTCGTAGAGCCGGCTGGCACAGTTGTTGAACGCGATCGCGAGCAGCTCGGAGACGTGCGCGGTGCGCCGGTGCCCGGTCGGGGGGAGCAGGGCGCGCAGCCGGGTGAGCGTACCCATCGCGGTCTTGGCCTCGTCGATCGCCGAATCCACCATGCCCGCCTCGAGCAGCGACCGCACCCGCCCGGCGATCGCGTCGACCTCGGCGTAGAGCGGGTCGGCGGTGCGTGCCAGCAGGTCCTCGGCCACCTCGCGGCGGCCGGTCCACTCCCGGGCGCAACGGGCCGGGCGGGCCGGGTCCTTGGCCGCCACGGCCACCATGACCAGCGGCTGGAGCAGCGTGGCGGGCAGGCCGTCGCGGATCTCGTCGATGGCGGTCTCGGGCAGCCGGGCGTCGTTCAGCACCTGCACCCGGTGCAGCAGATGCTCGAAGAGGCCCTCGTCGCGCAGCAGGGCGTCCCACCGGCGGGAGGCGTCATCCCAGAGGTGTTCCAGGGTGGCGTCGTCGTCGGGGTTGCTCAGCTCGTGATCCAGGGCTCGGCCATACATGATGACTGCCCGATCGTGCTCATCGTGGAGTGATCTGGCGCACTTGCAGTCATTGCCGGGTACGTCCCACATCCAGAACAGCTCGTCGATGAGCCGGCGCCGCGGGTCCTCCAGGAGGCGCTCACAGGCGGCGCGTACCTCGACGGCGTCGACGTCGGCCGGGTGCCCGGCCACGGCCGCCTGCTCGTGCCGCCGGTGGACCGCGATGCGGTCGGCGGTGGTGGGCAAACCGGTGATCCGGAACGCGTTCCGATGGAACATCTCGGGTCCGGCGGCCGCCCGCAACGCCTCGGCCATCGTGTCCATCCTCATCTTCACCTCACTCAGGGTGCAGATCTGGTTACGCGGTCTCCAGTCAACACCACCCGGGTACGCCGGTCGATGTCCTGAAAGGACTTGTAACCATCTGCTCACACAAACGGTCTTGCCTGGGTGGGGCAATATCTCGGCGTGCGATGGCGACGGCAACTGTCAATCGTGTTGGCGGGTTGCGTACTCTCGGTTATCGGTGCGGCCGGATTCGGCGGCGCCGCCCCGGCCTATGCCATCGCCAACGGCGAGGACGTGGACGACGGCGACTACCCGTTCTCGGTCAAACTGTCGATGTTCGACCTCCCTGAGAAGGGCGGAGGCACCCGCGACTCGTCGTGTTCGGGCAGCCTGGTCAATTCACGCTGGGTGCTCACCGCCGGGCACTGTTTCCGGGACAAGAACCTGAAACGGGTGGCCCGGCCGGTCGCCAAGCGCACCGTGGCCACCGTCGGCCGCGCCGATCTGACCGGTTCGGCCGGCCAGGAGGCCAAGGTCATCGCCGTGAAGCAGTCCTCGGTCGCCGACGTGGCCCTGGCCAAACTCGATCACGACATCAAGGACATCACGCCGGCCAAGCTCAACCGCGGCAAACCGCGGCTCGGGCTGCGCGTCCGCCTGATCGGATTCGGCCTGGTCAACGGCGACGAGTCGGACACCACCGATCGCATGCAGACCGGCCAGTTCACCGTCACCTCGGTCGACCGGTATCTGCTGGGCATGACCGGCAAGTCCCCGAAGTCGACCACCAGTCCGTGCCCGCACGACTCGGGCGGCCCCTACTTCACCAAGGACAAGTCCGGCGTCGCGGTCGTCGTGGGCGTGGTCAGCGGCGGACCGACCTGCCCGCACACCGGCGCCGACCGCAGCGGCCGGATCGACACCGTGGCGCCCTGGATCCTCGGCATCATCGGCCGCGACGGCCCGCTGCCGAAACCCAAGCCCTCGAAACCGCCGGCGGTGGCCAAGGCCCCGTCCGCGAAGCCGTCGGCCCGCCCGCTGAGCAGCCCGGTCAGCGAGGAGCTGCCGTACGGGCTGAGCCTGCCGGTGGTGGTCGGCGGATCGCTCGCCGCGGTGATCGCGGTCTTCCTGATCGTCACCGCCCGCAGCCGCCGCGGCCGCGGCCGCAAACGGTTCCGGCACCGCCGCATTCGATGAACGCCGGCAAAGGTATTCCTAAGAATCTGTTGGCCAGGCATTAACCATTCTTCCCGGTCTTTGCTTGAACTCTTCCCTGAAGCGGTTCGTATCCATGGCCGTACGAGCTGATCGACGCCATTGCTCGATGGTCGTCAAAACGGAGGAGTTCAGTTCCATGTCCCGTCGCACCCGTCTCCGCGCGGTCACCGTGGCCGCTGCCGCCGTCGTCGTCGCCGGCCTCGGCGCCGTCACCTACAACGCCTCCGCCGCCGAGAACACCAGCGCCGCGGCATCGTCCGCGGCCGGCGCCGAGTTCCGTGGCTCCGGTGTCCCCGCCACCATCCGGCCGCCGGCCGGCTCCCGCTTCCTGGGCTTCGCCGCGGTGACCAGCGGCACTCAGACCTACACCTGCACGGGCGGCGTCTTCACCGGCGCGTCGGTGCCCGAGGCCCAGCTCATGGGCTCGATCGGCCCGGTTCACCACTACAAGGGCCCGACCTGGGAGAACAAGCGCGACGGCTCGATCATCACCGCCACCAAGATCGGTGAGTCGACGGTGTCCGGGGCCATCCCGCAGCTGCTGCTCCAGGTCAACGGCCACAGCGGCAAGAACGGCGTCTTCACCAAGGCGACGTACATCCAGCGCCTGCGGACCACCGGCGGCACGGCGCCCGCCGGCTCCTGCACCGACGGCCAGACCAAGGCGGCCAAGTACGGCGCGGTCTACGTTTTCTGGGCCTGATCGCACAGCCGTCGAAAAGGCCCTCCGGACGGATGATCTGGAGGGCCTTTTCGTGGGTACGGAAGCATCATGAACAGGCTGCGCCGCGTGCTCGCCCCGTCGCTGATCGACCGGGTCGAACGCGACCACGCCCAGCCCGACCGGGCCTTCCGGCGGCGCCGCGTGGTGGCCGCCGGGACGCTGGTGGCCGGTGCGGTGCTGCTCGGCCTGTCGCTCGCGACCCGGCCCGGTGACCCCAGCTTCTACCCCTTGACCGTGGCCGTGGCGCTGGTCTGGGCGGCCGGGGCGTTCGTCTCCGGTCCGCTGCACCTCGGGCACCTCCCGTTCCGCGGGCGGTTGCGCCGGCCGATCCTCACACCGATCGCGACCGGGCTGGTCACGGCCGGGATCTTCGTGGCCGGTGCGCTCGTCGTGCGCGAGCTGCCACCACTGCGCGACTCGGTCAACGACGTGCTGGCCCACGCCCGGGAGGGTGTGCTCGTCCCGGTGCTGCTGATCACCGTGCTCAACGGGGTGGCCGAGGAGCTCTTCTTCCGGGGCGCGCTGTTCGCGGCGATCGGGCACCGGCACCCCGTACTCGTCTCCACCGTGATCTACGCGGCCGCGACCGTCGCGACCCTGAACCCGATGCTGGTCTTCGCGGCCGTCCTGGTCGGCGCCGTGCTCGGGCTCCAGCGGCGCGCCTCGGGCGGCGTGCTCGCGCCGATCCTGACCCACATCACCTGGTCGGCGTCGATGCTGCTGATCCTGCCCCCGCTGATCCGCTGATGTTTCCTACTGGCCTTGCTCCTGTTCGACCTGCTGGTTCCACTCGCGCTTGCTCGACTGCCAGCCGTCCTCGTTCAGCCCGTTGCGCCAGTAACCGGAGATGGACAGCTGCTCCATCGGGATCGCGCGCTCGACCTTCAGGTAGCCGCGCAGATCCTTGACGAAGCCGGCCTCGCCGTGGACGAACGCGTGCAGCCGGCCCGCCGGGAACGGCAGCGCGCGCACGACGGGGCCCAGCTCGCTGCCGGGCATCCGGTCGCCGCGGTGCAGCCAGGTGATCTCGGCGTCGGCCGCGGTCTCCAGCTTCTGCTCCTCGGTCTCGTCGGTGACCTCGATGAAGACGTACGCCTTCGCGCCCGCGGGCAGGCCCTCGAGGGCGGCGCCGATCGCCGGGAGAGCACTTTCGTCCCCGGCCAGGAGGTGCCAGTCGGCCTCCGGATCGGGCGCGTACCCCCCACCGGGCCCCATGAACCGGATCACATCGCCGGGCCGGGCCCGGGTGGCCCACGGTCCCGCAACGCCGGCGTCGCCGTGCACCACGAAGTCGATCCACAGCTCGGGCAGCTCGGGCACCCACTTGCGGATGGTGTAAGTACGCACCACCGGCCAGGTCTCCCGCGGCATCGTCTCGCGGATCTCCCCCATGTCGAACGGCTCGGGATAGTCGACGCCGGCCCGCGGGAAGAAGATCTTGATGTAGTGGTCGGTGAACTCGCCGCAGGCCAGGCCGGCCAGCCCGTCGCCACCGACGACGACCCGGACCATGTGCGGGGTGAGCTGCTCGACCCGGGTGACCACACCGGTGGTGGCCGGCCGGGAGGGTCTGTTGGGCATGAGAGTGTCCCGTCGTCGAAGGTCGGTGGTAGCTCGGGGCGGTGTCCGAGGCCCGGACGGCGCCCGGGGCCACCACTTGGTGGGTCTTCGGTAAGGCTACCCTCACATCGCACGGAGAGGCCCGGAGCCGGAGCCCCGGGCCTCTCGAGAACGATCAGGCGGACATGATCACCAGGTGCGGGCGTCCGTCTGGCTCTGCGCGTTGAACCGGTTCGTACGCAGGCTCTTGGCCGGATCGGTCTTCGGGTCGACCAGGTCCAGCACGTCCAGACCCTTCTGGATGTCGCTGGAGTAGATGTACCCGTTGTACCAGTACGCCGACCACGAGCCGCCGACCTGCAGCGCGGTGTCGCTCAGCGGGCCACGCTCCCAGTAGGCGATCTCCCGGGGGTTGCGGGAGTTGGTGAAGTCCCACACCGAGATGCCGCCCTGGTACCAGGCCTGGACCATGATGTCGCGGCCGGGCACCGGGATCAGCGAGCCGTTGTGCGCGACGCAGTTCTCGGTGCTGGTGTTGATCCGCGGGATCTTGAAGTAGCTGCGGAACTTCAGCTTGCGCCGATCGCCGCTGCCGACGATGTCGTAGACCGCGTCGGCGCCGTGGTCGGAGTCGACCGCCTCGGTGCACTCGGCGCCACCGCCGCCGCCCAGCTCGTCGGTGAAGACGACCTTGGTGGCGTCGTTGTTGAAGGTGGCCGAGTGCCAGAACGCGAAGTTCTCGGTGTCCCGGACCGCGGTGATCACCTTCGGGTTGACCCGGTCGGCGATGTCGATCAGGACGCCGTCACCCATGCAGGCGCCGGCCGCGATGTCCTTCTCGGGGTACGCGGTGATGTCGTGGCAGCCGGTCGTCTCCGACGTGCCGTTGCCGGACGGGTTGCCACCCTCCGGGAACAGGATCGGGGTCGACACCACGGCCGCCGCGGCCGGGTTGTTCTTCGGCACGGCGATGACCGAGATCTTGTCGTGCGGCAGCGCGCAGTTGGCCACGCTGGCCCGCGACAGGTTGTAAGACTGCACGTAGATGTAGACGTTGGGGTCACCGGCCTTGCCCGGCACCAGCGTCTGCGTGTGCGAGCCGCAGTCGGTCTTCACCGCCTTGACGTACTGCGGGTGGACCGGGTCGGTGATGTCGAAGATCTTGACACCCTCCCAGCGCGCGTCGGCCGGGGCGTCGGCCGGCACCGACGTGCTGTTGCAGGAGTTGTCCGACCGCTGCGAGTCGGTGCCGAGGAAGAGCAGCTTCCCCTGTACGGAGATGTCGTTCTGCGACCCCGGGCAGACCACGACCGCCGCGACCTGCGGCTGCTTGGGCCTGCTGATGTCGTACACGGTGAACCCGTTGTAGTTGCCGCCGTAGGCGTACTTGCCCTGGAACGCCCAGTCGCTGTTGAGCGCGCTGGTGTTATTGAAGGGCGCCTGCTTCGGGATGTTCGCGGCCTGCGTGAGGTTCGGACTGCTACGGATCTCGTCCACCCCGGGGGTGTCCGACTCAGCCGCGGCAGCACTGAACGGCGCGACCAGCATGCTCAGCAGGACGGTCGCCGTGCTGAGTACTGCCAGCCTCTTGAGCTGCCGCCCTCGTGGGGCAGAGTGGGTCATGGGCATCCTTCCGGCTTCGAAGAGCGCACCGGCGACCGTCTAGCATGGCGGAACGTGACGCCGGTATCACTCACCTTCGTCGTTACGATAGTGGTCGATCCATTTTTTCTATAGACACATTTCGTTACGGGGGTTCCGGGTGGACAGTCGTCGTTGGTTGACGATCGGCGGAGCCGTGGTGGCCCTGGTCGCCGCCGGTGGCGCCATCGCCTGGTCCCGGTCCGGCGGCGAGCGTTCGGCCAGCACAGAACGTCCACAAGCGAGCACGAGCGGTCCGCCGGTCACCGTCATCCAGCCCGGGCGCCCGGGCGAGTCGGCCAAGGTCACCGACTCCGGCCAGGTCGCACCGCTGGACGCTTCCACCTACAACGCGGTGGATACGGCGTTCGTGCAGATGATGATTGCCCACCACCAGCAGGCCATCCAGATGGCCGACCTGGCGCCCCAGCGTGCCGGCAACACCCAGCTGCGCAACCTGGCCGAGCGGATGAGCATCGCCCAGAAGATCGAGATCGACGTGCTCGAGGCCTGGCTCCAGGAACGCCGCCTGCCCGCGAACGATCCGTCGCACAACCACGCCACCATGCCCGGCATGCAGACCCCGGAGGCGATCGCCGCGCTCACCGCGGCCCGCGGCGCCGACTTCGACAAACGCTTCGTGACCATGATGACCGCGCACCACGAGGGCGCCCGGGTGATGGCCGGCGACGTGCTCAAGGGCGGCACCGATCAGCGGGTCAACGAGATCGCCAACGAGATGGCGGTCGAGCAGACCAGCGAGATCCGGAGGATGCGCGATCTGAAGGTGACGTGACGTATATCCTGCCGGGTCGCGCATCGCCAGCAGCGTGGATAGGTTGAGTACTGGCCCCTGACCACCCAGGACAGAGGACGGTGCAGTGCAGTCTGTCGTCACCATCGCGATCTTGTTGTCCCTGGCCGGCGTGCTCGCCTTCGCCGGTCTCGCCCTGCCCAGCAACGTCCGCCGGCCCAAGCAGCTCACGGCCTGGCTGACCGACCGGGCCGAGCAGCGGCGGGCGGCGGAAAATCGCCAGGCCGCCGAGGCGGCGGAGCAGATCCGGTGGGCCGAGGAGGTCGAGGTCGCGGCCCTGGGGGCGGCGGGTACGGCCGAGCGGCGCCGGGCTGAGTGCCAGCTCGCGCAGGAACGGGTGGACGCGACCTGGCAGGCATACCAGGACGCCGACCTGGCCCTGACCCGGGCCCGGCGGGCGGCGGCGTATTCCTCCCTCGACTCGGTCCCCTACCCCGAGCGGGCCAAGGCCCTTCGTCGGGCGGCACAGGCCGCGCATCGCCGCGGTGACCTCTCCGACGAACAACTGCTCGACGCCCTGCTGCATCGGCAGGGCTGGAACCCCGAACTGCACCCGGTCGAGCAGGAGCTGGTGATCGCCAAGGCCACCGTGGCCTACCGCTGGGAACAGCACCGGGCGGCCCTCGACGCCGAGGCCGACGCGTGGCGCACCGCCGACGTCGCCATCGCCTCCGTCCGATCGCTGCGGGCCGAGGTCGCGGTGGCCGCGCCCCAGGCCGACGAGGCCCGCGCGGCCCTGCCCGAGCAGACCCGCGAGCTACCCATCCTGATGCGGAAAAGCCTCGCCGCTTAGTGACTTGTCGCAAGTTCGCATGCGCGGCGCTTCTACCGCGACGGAATTTGCGACAGGTCATCGCGGCTGGGCTGCTAGGTTGCCGGGATGACGCGCAGAGCGGCGGTTCTTCTCTCGATCGTGCTGTCGGCCACGCTGGCGGCGACACCGGCCTACGCCGCTCCGGCCGGCCACCCCGGCGCCCCGGGCCTCGGCGACCCCTACTTCCCGCTCGACGGCAACGGCGGCTACGACGCCAGGCACTACGACCTGGCCGTACGGTACGCACCCGAGACCGACGTGCTGACCGGCGTCGCGACCATCCGGGCCCGGGCCACCGAGAGCCTGACCTCGTTCAACCTGGACTTCGACGGCATGACGATCCGGGCCATCACGGTCGACGGCCGCCCCGCCACCTGGTCGCGGGCCGGTCAGGAGCTGACCGTCACGCCCCGCCGCACGCTGCGCCGCGGCGGCACCTTCGTCACCAGGGTCAGCTACGACGGCGTACCCAAGAAGATCGTCGACCCCGACCTCGGTGACGGCGGCGCCTTCACCACCGACGACGGGGTGGTGATCCTCGGCGAACCGGACGTCGCCGCCGCCTGGTTCCCGTCCAACGACCACCCGCTGGACAAGGCCTCGTTCTCCATCCGGCTGACCGTGCCCGCGGGCACCGAGGCGATCTCCAACGGCACGCTGGCCGGCCGGGCCACGCGCTCCGGGTGGACCACCTGGGCCTGGGAGCAGCCCGAGCCGATGGCGACCTACCTGGCCTCGGCCGTGGTCGGGCAGTTCGACCTGACCACGTACCGGAAGAACGGTCTTTTCTTCCTCGACGCGATCGACCCCAAGCTGTCACCGGAGCTCGCCGCCAACGCCCGGGCCACGTTCGCCCGCGAGCCGGAGTTCATCCAGTTCATGTCCGGCGTCTTCGGGCCGTACCCGTTCAAGGCGGCCGGCGGGCTGGTCGACTCGACCGGCGAGTGGGGGTACGCGCTGGAGAACCAGGGCCGGCCGATCTACACGCCGGGTGACTTCTCGACCCGCGAGGCCGGCGACAGCGTGGTGGTGCACGAGCTGGCCCACCAGTGGTTCGGCGACAGCGTGGCGCTCGGCCGATGGAGCGACATCTGGCTCAACGAGGGCTTCGCCTCGTACGCCGAGTGGCTGTGGAGCGAGCACGAGGGGCTGGGCACGGCGCAGGAGAACTTCGATCAGGCGTACGCGCGACCGGCCACGTCCTCGTTGTGGAAGCTGAAGGTCGCCGACCCGGGCGCGCCCAACATCTTCAGCGGCGCGGTCTACACCCGGGGCGCGATGGCCCTGCACGCGCTCCGGCTGACCGTCGGCGACCAGGTGTTCTTCAAGATCCTGCGCACCTGGGCCCAGCAGAACCGCGGCGGCAACGGGACCACCGCGAAGTTCATCGCCCACGCCGAGCGGGTCTCCGGCCGGCAGCTCGACGCGCTGTTCACCACCTGGCTCTACACCGCGGCCAAGCCTTCTCAGGTTCCGTCCAGGCTGGGCGCATAGGGTTCCGCCCCGAGGGGAGTACCTCGACAGATCGTCCCGGTCAGTACGGGTCCTCCACAGGAGCCCCGGGCGGTTGCTCGGCATCAGCACCGCCGGGTGAGGGAGACCTCAGACGATGACGCGCGTCTGAGGAGGCTTTCCCCGTGCCGGATTCCATCGGCTCCCCGCTGCTCTGGGGCATCACCATCGCGGTGCTCGTCGCACTGCTCGCGTTCGACTTCGTGATCACCCGCCGGCCGCACGACGTGCCGATGCGCGAGGCCGTCGGCTGGACCGTCTTCTACCTCGCCCTGCCGGTGCTGTTCGCACTGCTGCTCCTGCCCCTGTACGGCAGCGACACGGCACTCGAGTTCGGCACCGGCTGGGTGGTGGAGAAGTCGCTGTCGGTCGACAACCTGTTCGTCTTCATGCTGCTGCTGGCCGCGTTCGCCGTACCGAAGGAACTGGCCCAGCGGGTGCTCCTCTACGGCATCGCCGGCGCCCTGGCCCTCCGCGCGATCTTCATCGCGCTCGGCGCCGCCGTGATCAGCTCCGGCTCGTGGGCGTTCCTGCTGTTCGGCGGGGTCCTGCTGGTCACCGCGATCCGGGTGATCCGGGACGCGATGTCGGGCCAGCAGCACGCGGTGGACATCGACGGGATGCGCGCCGTGAAGCTGCTGCGCCGAATGATGCCGGTGACCACGCGGTTCCGCGGCGCGCGGCTCACCGTCGTCGAGCACGGCAAGCGGGCACTGACCCCGATGGCCCTGGTCGTGGTCGCGGTGTTCATGACCGACATCGTGTTCGCGGTCGACTCGGTCCCGGCCGTGTACGGCGTGACCGACGACCCGTACCTGGTCTTCGCCACCAACGCCTTCGCCCTGCTCGGCCTGCGGGCGCTGTACTTCGTGCTGCACAACGTGCTGGAGAAGCTGCGCCACCTCAACTACGGCCTCGGCATCATCCTCGCCTTCATCGGCGTCAAGCTCGTGCTGCACTGGGCGCACACGGTCTGGTCGTGGGTGCCGGACATCCCGACCCCGCTCTCCCTGGGCGTGATCGTGGTGACGCTGGCGACGGTCACCGTCACCAGCCTGCTGATCAACAAACGGGAGCGCGAATCGGCGCAGATCTCCCTATAGTGGCCCGATGCCGCAGCAGAAGAGACCGACGCTGGCCGATGTCGCCGCCGCCGCGGGCGTGTCCAAGGCAGCGGCGTCCCGGGTGGTCAACGACGCGCCCGGGGTGGCGCCGCAGACCCGCGAGCACGTCCGCCGGGTGATCGAGCGCCTCGGCTGGCGACCCGACCCGGCCGCCCGCGCACTCGCCTCCGGCCACGGCGACGTGATCGAGCTGGTGGTCGTCGACGACCCCTCGTGCTTCAGCGACAACCCGTACTACGGCCGGGTCACCGCCGGCATCCTGCTGGAGCTGGCCGGCGGCCACGTCCAGTTGCGGGTGCACGTGATCGAGGAAGCACGGGCGGCCGCCCTGCTGCCGACCCTCGCCGGCACGGTCAGCCTGGGCGCGCTGCTGCTGAACGTGTCTCCGGCCCGGGCCGCCGGCTTCCACGCCCGCTGCGACCGGGTGGTGACGATGGGCCCGTCGGCGCCGGGCGTGCCCTACGTCGACATGGAGAACGCGGCCGGCACGGCCATGGCGGTTCGCCACCTGCACGAGACCGGTCGTCGCCGGATCGCCGCGGTGCACGGTCAGGAGGGCAACCCCGACGCCGACGCCAGACGCGAGGGGTACGCGCGGACGGTCCGCGACCTCGGCCTGCCCGACATCTCGGCGATCGGCAAGTTCCGCCCCGAGCAGGGTTACGAGCTGACCCAGCGCCTGCTGGCCGAGGACCCGGCGGTGGACGCCATCGTCGCCGGGAACGACCAGATGGCCACCGGTGTGATGCGTGCGCTGGCCCACCTGGGCCGCCGGGTGCCGCAGGACGTGGCCGTGGTCGGCTTCGACAACTGCATCATCGCGTCGAGCCTGACCCCGGCACTGACGTCGGTGCATCAGCCGGTCGAGGAGATGGCCGCCGCGGCCACCCGTGCCCTGATCAACCGCCAGATCGCGCCGCACTGGCGGCTGGTCTTCCCGGCCGGCCTGCGCATCCGGGAGAGCTCACACCAGTAGGCCGGTGATCGCCGCGGCCGCCGCCGGGCGGCCCAGCAGGAACCCCTGGCCGTAGTCGCAGCCCAGCGTCCGCAGGGCGGTGTGCTGGGCCGGGGTTTCGATGCCTTCGGCGGTGACGGTGAGGCCGAGGTCGTGACAGAGCTGGATGGTGCGGTGCACGACGGCGGTCGCGGCGGTGTTGTCCCGGTCGTCGAGGCCGGTGACCAGTTCCCGGGCGAGCTTCACCGTCGTGATCGGCCGGTGTGACAGCGCGGCCAGGTTGGCGTGGCCGGTGCCGAAGTCGTCGACGGCCAGGCGGATCCCCCGGGCGGCGAGATGATCGAGGATCTCGTCAGGGCCGTCGACGGCGGTGCTCTCGGTGATCTCCAGCTGCAGGGCGGTGGCGGGCAGGCCGGTGCGGTCGAGGGCCTCGTCGATGGTGGCCAGCAGGGCCGGGTCGGCCAGCTGCAGCGGCGACAGGTTGACGCTGATCAGCAGCCGGTGGCCGGCCGCGTGCCAGGCGCCGCCGTGCTGGCAGGCCTGACGGAGCAGGGCCTGCCCGAGCGGCCGGATCAGACCGGTCCGCTCGGCCAGGGTGATGAACTCCTGCGGACTGATCGCCTCGCCGTCGCGCCGCCAGCGGGCCAGCGCCTCGACCGCGACCACGGCCGGCTCGGCCAGCGAATACATCGGCTGGTAATGGGGTTCGAACTCGCCGCGTTCGAGGGCGGCCGGCATGGCCGCGGCGAGGCGGTGCCGGCGCAGGTCCTGGCCGGCGCGGGCCGGGTTGAACACGGCGTAGGGCCGGTGACCGGGATGCGTCCAGGTCAGCGCGATGTGCGCGTTGCGCAGCCAGTCGTCCGGGGCGGTGCCGGCGCACTGGTCTTCCACAATGCCGGCGGTGGTCCGTAGGCGTACCTGGTAGCCGTCGATCCAGGGCAGCGGCGCGTCGCTGACCGCCTGCCGGGCCAGCCGGGAGATCTTGATGATCTCGTCGGCGCCGGTGGTGCCGTTGACGGCCACCGCGAACTGGTCGCCGCCGAGGTGGGCGAGCAGGTAGCGGCCGTCCTGGGCCGGGTCGGGGACGACGTCGCGCAGGCGCCCGGCGATGGTACGCAGCAGGTCGTCACCGGCCCGGTGGCCCAGGGCGTCGTTCAGGTTGTCGAAGTCGTCGATCCGCAGCAGGCAGACACCCATCCGCATGCCGGGCCGAGCCTCGACCACCGCGGCCCGCAGGTATTCGCGCAGCTGGACCCGGTTGGGCAGGTCGGTGACGGCGTCATGCAGCCGGGCGCGGTGCAGCCGGTCGAGCAGGCGGTGCTGCTCGTCGCGCCAGGCCACCCGCTCGGAACGGGCCAGTTCCTCGGCGGCCAGCATGGCGGTGTCCCGCAGGGCGGCGGTGAACCCGGCGGCGAACTGGCCGAGCAGCAGCCGGACCCGCTCGGGAGCGGAGGCGGGCCCGGACGGCTCGAGCAGGGCGGGTAACACCTCGGCCAGCAGCGTCACGGTCACGCCGAGCACGTGCGGCGACGCCATCCGCGCCTCGACCATGGCGGCACCGATCGGCCGGCCGGCGGCCGGGTCGAACGGTTCGGCCCGGGCCGCCGCCAGCAGCCGGCGCAGCAACCCGCGCAACACGGTCCGGGCGCGATCGCGGTGCGGCACGAAGCCCTGGCCCGCCACCTCGCGTAGCCACTGCCGCGCTGCCGCCGCCGACGCCGGCTCACCGACGCCGCTCGGGCCCGTACCCTTCATGATGCCGTCCTCCACTCCGATGGCCGCCACTCACTGTGCACCGTGGACGGCGCAGAGTGCCACCGGGCGGGGAAAAGGTCAACGTCGACGGCCCAGTGCGGCCAGCAACGCCGGACCGGCCGCCTCGCCGTCCTCCTCGGGTTCGGGGTACCAGTGGGCGATGTTGACCACTCCCGGCGGCTGCAGCTCGAAGGAGTCGCCGAGCAGGGCGGCCACCTCGGCCTCGTCTCGGACGGCGAACGGGGTGGGTGTCCGCTCGTACAGTTTGCGGACCGTCTCCTGCTGCCGGAGGGCCTCCTCGGTGGTCTCCCAGGTGCCGTGCGACAGCGCGAGGAAGCTGCCCGGCGACAGCGCGGCGGAGTATTCCCGGATGATCGCCGCCGGATCGTCCCGGTCGGGGACGAAGTGCAGCACCGCGACCATCAGCACGGCCACCGGCTCGGCGAAGTCGAGGAAATCCAGCAGCCGCGGATCGCCCAGGATCGCCCCGGGATCACGCAGATCACCGAGGATGGCGGCGGCCTGCCGGTTGTTCCTCAGCAGGCTGTTGCTCTGCTCGACCGCGACCGGGTCGATGTCCACATAGACCACCCGGGCGCCGGGGTCGATCTCGTGCGCCACCTCGTGCACGTTGCCCAGCGTCGGAATGCCCGAGCCGAGGTCGAGGAACTGCCGGATCCCGGCCGCGGTCAGCGTCCGCACCGCCCGGCCCAGGAACGCCCGGTTGGCCTGGGCCATCACCCGGACCTGGGGCATGGCCTGCTCGGCCTGGGTGTAGAACTCCCGGTCGACCCGGAAGTTGTGCACGCCGCCCAGCGCGAAGTCGTACACCCGGGAGGCGTTGGGCACGGTGATGTCCACGCCCTCCGGAACCCATGCACTCGGCTCGGTCACGGTTACCCCCGTTCGGACGGGCGACCGCCCCTCGACCTGCGGGACGTCACTGCGGGTATAGATCGACAACACTCTACCCTTGGAGGCGTCGGCCGGGATGCCGCTCCCGAGATCCAGGCACTGACGCACTGCGGCTTTCACCATGCGAGGCACCGCGCCGGCCGTCAGCCGTGGCCGGCCACTGTGGCTGGTCGCTGGAGCAGCGCCGACACCCGGTGCGGGGTGGCCGGCCCGGAATATCGCAGGCCCTGCACGGCGTCGCAGCCGCTGGCCGCCAGCCCGTCGGCCAGCCGCTCATCGTCCACGCCGTGCACGGTCAGGGTCAGGCCGAGGGCGTGCGCGATGGTGGCCAGCCCGGTGACCACCGTCCGATCCGCCGCCTCACCCGTGACGCCGGCCGTGAGCTGCGGCAGCGGGCTGCGCAAGCCGTGGATGGGCAGGTCCCGGAGGTACGCGACGCTGGTGTAGCCGGCGCCGAAGTCGTCCAGCACCACGCGTACGCCCAGCGCCCCCAGCGCCGCCAGCACGGTGTGGCTGTGCGCGCCGGCGGGCACCGCGTCCAGCCCGGACAGCTGCACCTGCAGCCGTTCCGCCGGCAGCCCGGTCGCGGTCAGCGCCTCGCGGACCAGGTCGACCACGTCGGGGTAGCCGATCCGCCGGATCGGCAGGTCGACGCCGATGTACGGACCGCCCGGGGCACCGCTCCACCGCACCGCCTGCCGGCAGACCTGGTGCAGCACCTGCCCGGCCAGCCGGGTGGTGGCCGCCCGGTCGCCGGTCAGCTCGCCGATCCGGCCCAGATTGAGGCGGCCCAGCTGGGGGTGCCGCCAATGCGCCCGGACGTGCAGGCCGAGCACCCGCTGCCCGGCCGGGTCGAGAATCGGCTGGTAGGTCGGTGGCGCGGTGACCAGCCCGGTGATGGTGCCGGGCACCACGGGCTCACTGTCCCGGCGGTCGTGCACCGCCCAGCCGGTCCGCCCGGACCGCGCCTGCCGCACCGCGATCTCGGCATCCACCAGCAGCTGGCTGACGTCCAGGCCGGGCGCGGGCCGGTCGACCACGCCGACCGCAGCCGCCAGCGGCACGACCGGCCCGTCCTCGGGCAGGGTGACCGGGGCGGCGAGCAGCCCGAGGATCCGTTCGGCCACCTCGACCAGGTGGGCCGCGCCCCCGGTGTCCTGCAGGAGCAGGGTGAACGACCGGCCGCCGTGCCGGACCAGCAGGTGGTCGGGGTTGCGGGTGACCGCGCGCAGCCGCCGGGCCACGTCGATCAGGATGTGGTCGCCGGCGTCCGGGCCGTACTGCTCCCGGATGGCCGGGAAGCCGCCCAGGTCGATCAGGCAGACCCCGACGTGACGGCCGCGGTCAGTGAGCCGGGCCGCCTGTTCCAGCCGCTGCACCAGCCGGGCCCGGTTGGCCAGCCCGGTCAGCGGGTCGTAGTAGGCGAGGCGGCGGTAGCGGGCCTCGCTGTCCTCCAGGGCGCGCTCGAACTCGCGGGCCGCCCGCAGCGTGGCCCGGTGCAGCGACTCCTGCTGACCGAGGATCCGCTCCTGCATCGCGGCGGCGTGGCCGGCGACGAAACTGCCCAGCGCGTCGCCGGCTCCGACCAGCGCAGTGAGGATCTTGATGGTGCCGGGCAGCACGGCCGGGTGACCCAGCCCGAGCTCCACGGCCTGAGCGCCCGCCCGGTAGGCCTCCTCCAGATCGACCGGGTCCCCGGCGGCGGCATACCGCAGTCGCTCCGCGAGGTCGTGGAGGCGGCGACGGGCGGCCTCGGCGGGCAACGGCAGGAAGACACCGGCCGCGACCACGGCGGCATACCAGTCCCCGCCGACGTGGTCACTGGTGGTGGTTACCGGGCGGGCGGGCTCTCGGCGCGGCGGTATCGTGACGGCCGTCTGCCGGGCGCTGATCACCGTGCGCGCGGCCTGCACCAGGGCGGCGTCGGTGTACAGCTCCGCGGTCTGCCGAGCCGCCGCCACGATCCCGTCCGCGCGCGTCCGCGCGTCCTCGATCAGCCGTTCCGGCAGGTCGCCGCGAACGGGCTGGTAGCCGCACTCGCCCAGGATCTGGTTGAGCGCGGCGATCATCATGCCGGGGGTGACCGGGTCGCCCTCGACCGGCTCGGAGGTCATCTCTCGCCGCCACCCTCCCGCGGCTGCTGCCACAGCTCCACGGCCTGGCGCCGGCCGAGCTTGAGCGCGGTGCGTACCGCCTCGGGGGTCTTGCCGACCACGTCGGCGATCTCGGCCGGGGTGAGGCCCTGCGCCGACAGCCGCAGCGCCTCCCGCCGGGCCGGGGGTAGTTTGTCCAGCACCTGGGAGAACCACTCCTCGAGCTCGAGCTCGGTCAGGGCGGGGTCGTTGGTGCGGCTCTCGTCGAACGGCTCCACGTCGGCGACCAGCACCTCGCCGTCGGCGTGGGTGACCCGCGAGCGGTGTTTGAGCCAGTGCGAGCGGGCCGCGACGCGGACCCAGGCGGCCGGGTTGGTCAGGGTCGGCCAACGTCGCAGCGCCTCACGGATCGCCTCGGCGACCGCGTCCTGTGCCTCCCAGACTTTGGCCCCCTCGGCCAGCAGGCCCCGCACCAGACCCTCCCAGTGCGCCCGGAAGAACTGTTCGATCTCGGCGGCGGGTGGGGGGTCCGGGATGGATCCGCCCGAATTGTCGTCCGCGCCGACCACCGATACGCCTCCGTTCGCCGATGAACCTCCGTCTACTTAGGTCCATCGACGAACGGCGGCGTGACATCTGTGCCCGATCTTTCTCAGACTCCGGCAAGATGACTTACGGTCGCATCAACTGCACTCAAGCTGCATGAAGTCGGAATTCACACCACGATCAATTTCCGCGCTGACGGGCGTCGATATACCACCCACGTCACACCGACGCAGACGGCATAGAAGGCGATGAACGTCAGGTAGGCGGCGTCGGCCGAGCCGTACTCCAGGAACGACTGCCGGAAAGCCAGGTTGACCAGCACACCGCCGAAGGCGCCGATGGCGCCGGCGATGCCGATCACCGATCCGGAGAGGCGGCGGGCCTCACTCTCCGACTCCGGGTGCCGGGCCCGGAAGATCGCCGGGATCATCTTGTACGTCGACCCGTTGCCGATCCCGCTGAAAACGAAGAGCGCGACGAAACCGATCAGGTACAGCGGCAACGAGCGCGACTGTGAGGCGACTAACACCACGCCCGCGCCGCCGGCCATCGCCACGAACGTCCAGAACGTGACCCGGGCCCCGCCCAGCCGATCGGCCAGCGCCCCGCCGACCGGCCGGATCAGCGAACCCAGCAGCGGACCGAGGAAGGTCAGGTACGCGGCCTGGACCGGCGTACTGAACTCGCCGGCGAACTGCACCTGCAGCACCTGACCGAAGGCGAACCCGAAACCGATGAACGAGCCGAACGTGCCGATGTAGAGCAGCGACATGATCCAGGTGTGCGGATCCCGGGTGGCGTCCCGCATCCCCCGCTTCTCGTTGCGGGCCTGGCTGAGATTGTCCATGAACAGCGCCGAGCCGAGCGCGGCCAGCACGATCAGCGGAATGTAGATGCCCGCGACCAGGCCCGGACGCCCGGCACCGGCCGTGGCCAGCACCAGCAGGCCGACCAGCTGCACCGCGGCCACGCCCAGATTGCCGCCGCCGGCGTTGATGCCCAGCGCCCAGCCCTTCAGCCGGTCCGGGAAGAACGCGTTGATGTTGGCCATCGAGGAGGCGAAGTTGCCGCCGCCGACACCGGCCACCGCGGCCAGGAGCACCAGCGTGGTGTACGAGACCCCGGGCTCGATCAGGAACGCGGCCAGAACCGTGGGCACCAGCAGCAGCGTGGCGCTGATGATCGTCCAGTTCCGGCCGCCGAACCGCGCGACGGCGAAGGTGTACGGGATCCGCAGCACCGATCCGATCAGCGCGGGCAGGGCGGTGAGCAGGAACTTCCCCGCCGGATCGACACCGTAGGCCGGGCCCAGGAAGAGGACCAGCACCGACCACATGGTCCACACCGAGAAACCGATGTGCTCCGAGAAGATCGAGAAGATCAGGTTGCGTCGGGCGATCGGAGCGCCGGTCGACGCCCAGAACGCCGGGTCCTCCGGCCGCCATTCGTCGATCCAGTTGGCGCGGACAAGAGGGCGTTCGGCCACCGCGGTCATGTGAGGTCCTCCAGGATCAGCTGATCGCCGTCCACCCGCACCGGATAGACGGTCAGTGGCGGCTGGTCACCGTTCGAACAGCCGGTGGTCAGGTCGAAAGCGGTCAGATGCAAGGGGCAGATCACGACCTTGGTGTCGATCTGGCCGTCGGCGATCGGTCCGCCCCGATGCGAGCAGATCGCCGAGAGGGCGCGTACGGAACCGTCACGCAGCCGGAACACGGCGATCCGGTCGTCACCGACCGCGTACGCCCGGCCCTCGCCCAGCGGAATCTCCGAGAGTCGGCCCAGGATCACGACAGCACCGTCAGCGGAAGTGAGGTGCGGAACTGGCCCGGCGTGACCGGCGCCTTCCGCTCCTGCCAGGGATCCTGGTAGGACGCCACATCGGCGGCGATGGCCGCGTCGAGATCGGCCGCGATGCCGTCACTGTCCTCGACGACGACGGCGCGGACCCGTTCGATGCCGACGCGCGGCACGAACGCGTAGGTACGCTCCAGCCAGTTGCCGTTCTCGCGGTAGTACTGAATGAACCGGCCGGTCAGCGTGACCACCTCGGCCGGCGAGGACACCGTGGCCAGCAGGTCGCCCTTGCGTACGTGGGCACCGGCCGCGCCGCCGACGTAGATCTCCCACTTCCCGCCGTCGATGGCCACCACGCCGACGTCCTTGACGTACGCCTCGGCGCAGTTGCGTGGGCACCCGGTGACCGCCAGCTTCATCTTCCCCGGGCCCTCGATGCCCTGGTAGCGCTCCTCGATCGCGATGCCCAGGGCGGTCGAGTCACCCACCCCGAACCGGCAGAAGTCCGACCCGACACAGGTCTTCACCGTCCGGAAGCTCTTCCCGTAGGCCCAGCCCGACGGCATGTCCAGATCGGCCCAGATCTCCGGAAGCTTGTCCTTCGGCACGCCGAGCAGGTCGATGCGCTGGCCACCGGTCAGCTTGACCATCGGCACCTGATGGCGCTCGGCCACCTCGGCGATCCGCTTGAGCTGGGCCGGCGTGGTGACGCCGCCCTTCATCTGGGGCACCACCGAGAACGTGCCGTCCCGCTGGATGTTGGCGTGCACCCGGTCGTTGATGAAGCGGGCGTCCCGCTCGTCCTCGTACTCCGCGCCCCACATCATCTTGAGCAGCGAGGCCAGGCCCATCTTGCTCTTGGCGTCCTCGCCGCCCGGCGCGAGCAGGGCGAAGACCGACGACACCGACCGGAGCCCGTGCTCGCGGATCGCCCGCATCAGCTCCGGCTTGGGCATCGGCACCCCCGGCACATACCAGGACGCGGCCGGGTCCTCCTCGACGTCACCGTCGGCGGCCCACTCGACGATCCGCTTGACCAGGCCCTTGCAGGTGCCGCAGCCCTTGCCGGCCTTGGTCCGGTCCATCACCCCGTTGACGGTGTTGCAGCCGCCCTTCACACAGGCCGCGATCGTCCCCTTGGTGACGCCGTTGCAGTTGCAGACCTGCTCGTCGTCGGCCATCTCGGCCGGGCTGACCTCACCCGACGGCCCGCCCAGGTCGAACATCAGCTCGGCGCGATCCTCGGGCAGCGCCAGCCCCCGGTCGAACGCCTGCGTCAGGAACGCGACCTTGCGCACGTCGCCGACCAGCGTGGCGCCGATCAACCGGCCGTCCCGGATCACCACGCTCTTGTAGACACCCTTGCGCGGCTCGGCGAACGTCAGCACCTCGTCGTCGTCCCGCTCCGGCGCGATGACACCCATCGCGGCCACGTCCACCCCGGCCACCTTGAGCTTGGTCGCCACCCGCGACCCGAGATAGGCCGCGTCCCGATCACGCCCGCTGACCACGTCGGCCAGCACCCCGGCCTGCTCCCACAACGGCGCGACCAGCCCGTACGTCTGACCCCGGTGCTGCACGCACTCACCGACCGCGAAGATGTCACCGGACACCCGCATCTGGTCGTCCACCACGATGCCGCGCTCGACCGGCAGGCCGCTGGTCTCGGCCAGCTCACTGTTGGCCCGGATGCCGGCCGCGACCACCACCACGTCGCAACCGATGGTGCGGCCGTCGGCCAGCTTGACCCCGGTGACCGCGTGCTGGCCGAGGATCTCGGTGGTCCGGGCGCCGGTCACCACCTCGATGCCCAGCTGTTCGACGCTGCCCCGCAGGATCGCACCGGCCTGAGGGTCGAGCTGCGAGTTCATCAGATGGCCGGCCGAATGCACGAGCGTGACCTGGGACAGGTGGCTCTGCAGGCCACGGGCCGCCTCCAGGCCGAGCAGCCCGCCGCCGATCACCACGGCGCGCTCGTGGTCGCGGGCGTACCGGATCATGTTCCTGGTGTCGTCGAGCGTCCGGAAGGCGAAGACGCCCTGGTGGTAGCCGCGGCCCGGGCGGTGGATGCCGGGAATCGGCGGGACGTGCGCGCGGCTGCCGGTGGCGATGATCAGCTTGTCGTACGGGGTGGCCACACCCTGGTCGTCCACCACGACGTTGTCGTCCGGGGCCACCCGGACGACGCGCCGATGGTGCAGGGTGATGCCGTTGTCCGCGTACCAGCCGAGGTCGTTGAGGAAGATGCCACTCTCGTCCTCCACCCCCGCCAGCACGTTGGACAACATGATCCGGTTGTAGTTGCCGTACGGTTCGTCGCCGAACATGGTGATCGCGAAGTCACCCCCGCGTGCGAGGATCTCCTCCACCGTCCGGGCGCCGGCCATGCCGTTGCCGATCACCACGAGTCGCTGCTTCACGAGGGCTCCTCATCTACAAGCGCGATGGCCACCGCGCAGGCCTTGAACGCCGGCATCCGCGAGTGCGGATCCAGCGCCGGATCGGTCAGCAGATTGGCGCCCACCCAGTGGAAAGGCGCGAAGATCACGTCGGGGCGGATGCCCCGGTTGAGCCGGGCCCGGAAGACGGCCCGGCCGCGGCGGCTGCGCAGCTCGACCATGTCGCCGTCGGCGATGCCGTGCCGCCGGGCCAGGTCCGGGTGCAGTTCGGCCCGCGGCTCGGGCAGCGCCACCGACAGCGAGGACACCCGGCGGGTCTGGTTGCCGCTCTGGTACTGCTGCATGTTGCGGCCGGTGGTCAGCACGTACGGGTAGTCGCGGTCGGGCATCTCGGCCGGGTCGCGGTGCTCGACGCGGACGAACCGGGCCCGGCCGTCCGGCGTCGGGAAGCCATCGGCGAACAGCCGCGGCGTACCCGGGTGGTCCTCGGCCGGGCACGGCCAGAACACGCCCTGCTCGCGTTCGATCCGCTCATAGCTGATGCCGGCGTAGTCGGCGATCCCGCCCGCGCTGGCCCGGCGCAACTCGTCGAAGACCACGCGCGGCTCGTCACTGAAGAACCGGCCGCGGCCCAGGCAGTCGGCCAGCGCTTTCAAGGCCTGGAGATCGGTACGCACCTCGGGCGGCGCCTCGACCGCGCGCTTGCGGCGCAGCACGCGACCCTCCAGGTTGGTCATCGTGCCCTCTTCCTCGGCCCACTGCGTGGTCGGCAGCACCACGTCGGCCATCTCGGCCGTCTCGGAACGGAAGATGTCGGAGACGACCAGGAAGTCGAGCGCGTTCAGGCGCTCACGCACCCGGTTGGCGTCCGGGGCGGAGACCACGATGTTGGAAGCCAGCACGAGCAGCACGCGCACGCCGCCGTCGGTGCCCAGGCGGTCGATCATCTCGTACGCCGACAGCCCCGGTCGTGGCAGCTCATCGGGGTCGATCCCCCACACCGCGGCCACATGCGCCCGGGCCGCCGGATCGTCCAGCTTGCGGTACCCGGGCAGCTGGTCGGCCTTCTGCCCGTGCTCGCGGCCACCCTGCCCGTTGCCCTGCCCGGTGATCGTGCCGTAGCCCGACGCGTCCCGCCCGACCAGCCCGAGCGCCAGCGCCAGGTTGAGCCAGGCCTGCGCGGTGTCCGTGCCGTTGCTGTGCTGCTCGGCGCCCCGGGCGGTGAGGATCATCGCCGGCCGCTCGGTGGCCAGCATCCGCACCGTCTCGCGCAGATGCTCGGCCGGCACCCCGGTCATCCGCTCGACCCGGTCCGGCCAGTACGACGCCGTGGCCGCGCGGACCGCCTCGAATCCCGTGGTCCGCTCACGAATGAAGTCCTGGTCGAGCAGTCCCTCCCGGACGGCGATGTGCATCAGGCCATTGGCCAGCGCCAGGTCGGTGCCGGGCAGGGGCTGCAGGTGCCGGTACGAGCCGGCCGCCGTCGCCGTGCGCCGCGGATCCACCACGATGTGCCGGGCCCCCTCGGCCCGCCCCGCGTCCAGATACTGCATCGCCGGCGGCATCGCGTCGGCCGGATTGGCCCCGACCAGCAGCACGGTCCGGGCCCGGGCGATGTCGGCCACCGGGAACGGCAGCCCCCGGTCGACGCCCAGCGCCCGGTTGGCCGCCGTCGCCGCCGACGACATGCAGAACCGCCCGTTGTAGTCGATCGCCGACGAGCGCAGCGCCACCCGCACGAACTTCCCCAGCGTGTACGCCTTCTCGTTGGTCAGCCCACCGCCACCGAAGGCGCCGGCGCTGTCCGGCCCGTACCGCTGCTGCGCGCTCTTGATCTGCTCCGCGACCAGCGTGAGAGCCTCGTCCCAGCTCGCCTCGCGCAGCGGGCTGCTCCGATCCCCCGGCGTCTTGCGAACCAGCGGCATGAGCAGCCGGTCCCGGTGGTCGAGCAGCTCCGCCGCGGTCCACCCCTTGGCGCACAGCCCGCCGTTGTTGACCGGGAAGTCGGCCGGCTCGAGTCGCACACCGCGCCGCTCCGGGGTGAGCGTGATGCCGCACTGCAGTGCGCAGTACGGGCAGTGGGTCGCAGTCGCCGGCATGCGCTCATCGTGTTCGCGTCCCGTTACCCTCCGACTCCACTACCGTCACGGCAACGTTCAGAACCCCTTACATCCGCCGCCCCGCCAATGTGACATCCCCGCCCACCCCTAAGGCGAGGTCGGCCGCCGAAACCGTGATCAAACGCGAAACCGCAGGTCGGAGTGGGGGCAACTATTGGTGCGCAGAGCAAAGGACCGCGTGGGTGTAGCGCTGGGTGATTAGGGCGGGCAGGCGGGGGTCGTGGCACAGGGGCGGGGTGACGCGGTCGGCGCCGGCGACGTGCAGGGAGCGGTAGAACAGGCCTTCGGCCAGCAGGTAGGCCGCCACGGTGATCCGTTCGGCGCCCCGGCGGCGCAAGGCGGTGACGACGTCGGCGGTCTGGTTCTGGGCGGCGTAGGCGACGTGGGCGCCCAGGTCGGCGGCGACGGTGTCGACCTGGGCGCGCCAGTGGGGGTCGGAGGAGCCGGCGGCGGCCAGGATCAGGGCGTCGTGGTCGCGGCCGGCCTGGTCGGCGAGGATCTCGGTGAGCAGCGGGTCGGGGCCGAGGGGCGGGGCGACGATGCTGGTGCCGGCGGCCTCGGCGATGTCGACGCGTACGTGGTAGCCGGTGCTGAGCAGCAGCGGGACGATGACGGCGCGGCGTACGTGGCGCATGGTCTCGGTGATGCGGGGCTGCTGGACGTCGACGTGGGTCAGGTGGACGTCGAGCTCGGGATGGCGTCGTGCGACCTCGGCGACCAGGCCGCGGATCTGCCGGCGGCCGGCCGCGGACCGGGTGCCGTGGGCGACGGCGACGAGGGTGCCGGTCACGCCGCGTCGTCCACGCGCAGGCGGTAGCCGCGTTTGATCACCGTCTCGATGTGCTTGCCGGGGCCGAGCGCGGTGCGCAGCCGGGCCACGGCGACGTCGACCGCGTGGCCGTCGTTGGCCCGGGGCAGGGTGGCGGCCAGGCGTTCCTTGGAGACGACGGCGCCGGGGCGGGCCGCCAGCGCGGACAGGATCGTCATCGAGGCCGGGGCCAGCGTGTGCAGGCGGCCGTCGATCAGCACGGCGTGGCCGCGGAGTTCCAGGTCGCAGCCGGCCACCCGGAGCAGCCGGGCCCGGCGCGGCAGCTCGTCGGTCAGGGTCTTGATCAGGGCGCCGAGCCGGAAGCGCTGGGGCGACACCACTGGCACGTCCCGCTCGATCAGGGGTGCGGCGGTCACCGGGCCGACGCAGGCGGCCAGCACGTCGGTACGCAGCCGGGCCAGCAGCGGATCGGCCTGCGGGCCGGCGATCTGCAGGAACGCGCGTACGGCGGGCGCGCTGGTGAATGTGACCGCGTCGACCTGGCCCTGTACGACCTGCTCGACCAGGCGCCGGACGGGGTTGACGTCGGGTGGCAGCGTCCAGCGGTAGACCGGCACCTCGACCACCACCGCGCCGGCGTCGCGTAGCGCGTCCACGAACTGGGTCTGCGGCTCGCCGTGCTCCTGCACCGCGATGCGCGTGCCGGCGACGCCTTCGGTGAGCAGCCGGTCGAGGATCTCTTCGGTGGCCTCGGTGGCGGCCGCCCACTCCTCGGTGAGCCCGGCCGCCCGGATCGCGCCGCACGGCTTGGGCCCGCGGGCCAGGATCCGCGCCCGGCGCAGCGCGGCCCGCAGTTCGTCGCCCATCCCCCAGCCCTCGGCCGCCTCCAGCCAGCCCCGGAAGCCAAAGCCGGTGGTGGCGACGACCAGGTCGGGGGCGAGCCCGATGCAGGTGGCGGTGGCCGTACGCAGCGCCTCGTCGTCGGCCAGCGGAATGATCGTGATGGCCGAGGCGGTGAGCACCCGGGCGCCACGCCGGGTGAGCAGCGCCGCCATCTCGTCGCGGCGCCGCTCGGCGGTAACCGCCACGGTGAAGCCGGCCAGTGCCCCGACCTCGTCTTCCGATCCCTGCGTCACCGGACCCATGCTGTTCGCTATTGGTGACGCGGTCGCTGCGCGAATGTTTCCGCCCTGTCAACCCGCGATCTCAACCCGGCTCGTGTACGGGTGAGCCGGCCGCACCGACCGGGCTGTGCGTTTCCCGGTCGACGGGTGTCGCCCCGGCCGGGAGGGCATCTTGTCGGGGTGTTACCTGCCCGCGGCGGCGGCGAGCGGGAACCAGGTCGACGGCTGGTCGACGTCGGCGAAGGTGAGCTGGGACAGCACCCGCTTCAGGTCGGCCGACGACGTGTCGCCGCTGCCGACGATCTCGACCTTGTACTTGCCGCCGGGGAGTACCCGGTAGCAGAGGTCCGGATTGCCGCTGTTGCAGTACGGCGTGCCGGGGGTGCTGCCGCCCGGCGGCTCCTCCTTCGGGGGGAAGCTCGACAGGTTGACCCAGATGTCCTTGACGCTGTCGGTGTCGGCGACGACCGCGTCGGTCAGCCGCTCCCGCGTCCGGGTCGGCGCTTTGGCCAGGCGCAGGCTGGTGCGGTAGCCCTCGTCGGCGGCGCCGTTCGGGTAGCCCGGCGCGCGGCCGCCCTGAACCAGCCGGTAGCCGGGCGGGACGGACCCGAGCTTCATCGCGGCGGTGGCCGGGTACGGCTTCACCCCGTGCAGCCCGGCCGCGACGGTGACCATGTCGTCGACGCTGATCCGGCCGTCCGGGTCGGGCTCGAAGGTGTTCAGCACCGCCCAGCCGTCGTCCTGGTACTGCCAGGCCAGGCCGCGCTGCCCGGGGATCGGGGAGACGCCGCCCTCGAGCTCGGTGTCCTCCTTGAACAGGCCGGGCCGGTCGCCGACCCGCACCGACCGGCCGCCGTCGAACTGCTGCGGGGAGTACCGGCCGGGCCGGTACACGGTCAGGAGCAGGTTCTGGGCCGGCTGGCTCCGGGCGACCTGCGGCTTCTGGCCGGCTTTGGGGGGCTCGGCATAGATCTCGTCGACGTCGTCGCCCATCCGTACGCTGGCCTGCTGGAAGTCGGCGGTGACGAGGAACGGGTCGTTCACCGTGAACTCGCCGGCCCGGTAGCCCGTGAACGCGTACTCCCAGACCTGGTCCGGATAGCGCAACGGTTCCGGGGTCGAGCGGGCCGCCACCGGCTGGGACGTCGCGGCCGGCGGTCCGGCCGAGTGGCCCATGATCAGCCGCGGCACCCCGACCGCCGCGCCCACCGCGACCACCGCCGTGGCGACCGCGACGCCGGTCCACGCGGCCCGCCGCCGGGTGCGCAACCGGCGGCCGGCCAGCACCACGTCGTCGACGGTGTAGCGCGGCGCCGGCGGGTTCCGCTTCGCGTCTTCCAACATGTCAGAAAGCTCTCGCTGCATGACGTTCCTCCCTGGTCTCACCGGAAAAATCCACGCTCAGGACCGCTCGGAGCCGGTCCAGCCCACGCGACGTGTACGACTTGACCGTGCCTTCGGGCCAGCCCAGCGCCTCGGCCGTCTCCTGCACGCTGCGCCCCTCGAGGAAGCGCAGCACCAGCACGGCGCGCAGTTTGGGCGACAGCGTCCGGAGCGCCTGACGGACCTGGAGCCGGTCGTCGACCGCGGCGGTCCGGTCCGGAAGGGCGCGTTCCGGCATCGCGTGGCTGTGCGACTTCTCCCGCCGCCACCACGGCCGCCGGGTCTCGTCGATGGCCGCCCGGACGACGGCGGCGCGGGCGTACCCGGCCGGTGAGTCGATCCGGTCCCACTTCAGGTAGAGGCGGGCCAGCACGGTCAGCACCGCGTCCTCCGCGACCTGCCAGTCACCGCAGGTCAGGTAGGCCAGACCGCGCAACGGTTCCATCTGCGCGCCGACGAAAGCCCGGAAGTCCGTCTCTCTGTCATCCACGCCTCTAAGACGCATGCCAGGGGTTCCCGCGTTACAAAAAATCGGGACCAGGGCGAGAACGCCCTGGTCCCGATGCGGAAAAGGTGGTTACGGGAGGGAACGCGGGCTGTGGCCGGGCTCCAGGGTCATCTAAATATGTAGGTCAACCCATGCGCGGCGGGAAGCCGACTCGGACAGCGCGTCGAGGATGCGCGCGCCGGCGACGGCGTCGTCCAATGTCGTTCCGTACGCCTTGTCCTCGGCGATCGAGCGCAGGAAGCGATGTGCCTCGATCACCTTCAGGTCGTCCAGGCCCATGCCGTTGGCCGAGCCGGGCTGGAAGGCGGCGTAATCGCCGTGCCCTGGTCCGATGTGGATCGCGCTGACCGCCTGGTCCTGGTACGCCGTGCCGGTGCTGAGGCCGAGCTCCCCCATCCGCCGGAAGTCCCAGTACACGGCGCCTTTCGTCCCGTGCACCTCGAAGCCGTAGGTGTTCTGTTCGCCCACCGCGACCCGGCTCGCCTCCAGGATCGCTCGCGCCCCCGAGGCCAGGCGCAGCTGCGCCGACACGTAGTCCTCGTTCTCCACCGGGCCGAGTTCGCCGCCCGCCGCGCGGACGTGTCCCGCGGTGGCGCCGGCCGGCCGGGCCCGCCGCGGCACGAAGATGGCCGTGTCGGCGACCAGCGAGGTGATCTCGCCGAGCAGGAACCGGATCAGGTCGGCGGCGTGCGCGGCCAGGTCGCCGAGCACCCCGCTGCCGCCTCGGGCCCGCTCGAACCGCCAGCTCAGCGCGCCTTCCGGGTGGGCCGCGTAGTCGCTGAAGAACCGGCAGCGGGCGTGCGTGACAGTACCGATGTCACCGGCGGCGATCAGGTCCCGGGCCGCCTCGACCGCGGGCGCGTTGCGGTAGTTGAAGCCGACCGCGCCGTGCACCCCGGCGTCCCGGGCCGCGCCGGCCACCGCGGCCGCGTCGTCCGAGGTGAGGCCGACCGGCTTCTCGATCCAGATGTGCTTGCCGGCCCGGGCCAGCTCGACGCCCATCTCCCGGTGCAGAAAGTTGGGCGCGGTGATGCTGACCGCTTGGATCCGCGGGTCGGCCGACAGCGCCCGCCAGTCGTCGGCCGCGGCGGCGAAACCGTACTGTGCGGCGGCTGACGCGGCCCGGCCCGGCACCTCGTCGGCCACCGCGACCAGGACGGGGCGCAGGCCGAGGGCCGGGTAGTGGTGGGGTACGCGCAGGTAGGCCTGGGTGTGCACTCGTCCCATCCAGCCGAAGCCGGCCACCGCCACGCCGAGAGTCTCCATGCGTCGACTATGTCAGCGCGGAGATCCCCGGCGCGGTGTCAAATCCATCAAAAACCCCTCCACGGCGAGGGTACGGGCGGAGGCACCACGGCCGGCCGGTCCTGGCAGCTGATCACGTTGGGCAGGTACGGCCGCAGCCACCCGCCGTCGTTGCCACCGAGGTCGGCCAGCCCGAACTCGGACCCGGCCGGCGTGAAGTGGAACGATCCGCAGTTGTTCACGCCTTGCGCCCCGACATTGCGCGCGTCCACGTTTTCGAAGGACGCCGATCCTTGGGTACGCGCGGAAAGCACGCTGGTGCCCGTACCGTCGACGTGGATGTCTTTGAACTTGACCCCGTCGATGCCGTAGAGGTCCTTCACGCCGAACTCGCTGACCAGCATGATCGCGTTGTAGGTGCTGTCGAGGTAGTGGTCGCCGGTGACCGAGATGTCGGCGGCGATGCCGCGGTCGAGGGCGTAGAACCAGATGGCGCCGAGCCCGATGGTCCAGTTCAGGTCGAGCGTGCCGGCCCGCACCGTGGTGTTGCCGGCGATGGTCAGCCGCCCGGTGAACGGCTCGGCTCCGAACCGTGACCCGGCGTGCAGTCCGCTGCCCTCGCGCAGCGGGTCGGCGACCAGGTTGCCGCGTACCGTGGTGTCCCGCCCGCCGTAGATGGCGATGCCGTTGGCCAGGGTCGGCGTCTGCACGGTGTTGCGTTCGAAGACGTTGCCCGCGTTCGCGGTCTTCTCCGACCACATGGCCAGCCCGTCGTCGCCGCTGTTGCGTACGAAACTGTTTCGTACAGCCGAGCCGGTCACGCCGGTGTGGAAGTTGACGCCGTCGGCGATCTGGTCGACGATCATCGTGTCGCTGACCGTGGTGTCGCGCATCGGCCCGTCGAACCACAACCCGACCTTGGTGTGCCGGATGTGCAGGCCCTCGATGGTGGATTCGCTCATCGCCCCGCCGACGCCGTTGACCTGGTCGGTGTCGATCCGCTCGCGCACGTCCCCTTCGATGGCGAACCCCTCGAGGTGTACGCGGTGACTGCCGCCCTGTTCGGCCGGCTTGCCGTAGAACCCGACCCCGTGCCCGGTCACCCTGGTGTGCCAGTTGCCGGCGCCGATGATCGTGACGTCGTCGACGACGATGTGCCGGTTGACCTGGTAGGTGCCGGGCGGCAGGTAGACCGGCCGCCGCAGTGTGCGGGCGAGCGCGATGGCCCGGTCGAACGCGGGCGCGGCGTCGCGCCGGCCGGTCGGGTCGGCGACCAGCCACACCGCCGGGCCGACCACCCGGGGCGGGGCGACCAGTTCCGAGTCGAGCAGGTCGATGACTGTCCAGTTTTTCGCCGACGAGGGAGCGGTGAGGCGGATCCGGTCACCGGCCCGGTAGGTGCGGGCCAGCTTCAGGCGCTGCTCGTCGTAGAACTTCATCGGCCGGAACGGCTTGGTGATGGCGGGCGCCGGGGTGGTCGCGGCGGGTACGCAGGAGCATTCGGTGATCCACCAGTCCGGGTGCAGCGGGCCGGCGGCCGGGTCGTTGGTGAACGGATACTGGTTGTAGAGGTAGGCGTACTCGGAGGTCATGGTCAGGGTCTTGCGGTCGTGGCCGTTGACCGTGACGTCGAGCGGGGCGCGGATCCCGCCGCCGGTGGGGGCGTCCGGGATGCTGTATCGGACGGTGATCGCGTTCGCGGCCCGGGGCAGTGTGAATTCGACCCACTGCCCGGGACGGAGCTTGACCGCCTGCCGGCCGGACGCCTCGGCGGGCAGCGTGTACGCGGTGCGGTCGGGGCCGATCACGGCGCCGGTGGTGCGCGCGTTCTCGGCCTCCTGCTCAACGAAGGAGACAGCGGCGCCGCGGCCGTGGACCAGGGCGGGGTCGAGCCCGGCCCGGGTCACCGGGGTGGCTCCGGTGGAGGGGACGGCGGTGAGGGTGACGGTGAGCGCAGTGATGAGTGCGGAGGGGAGCATGGCCGCACGCTAGCGACGCGCGCACGGAGTGTCGATGATTTCCGCGAAATTGCTGAGTTATTTCAGTCGTTGCGCAAGTCGGACCGCAACCGCTGCAAGGCCTTGGCAATCAGCCGGGACACGTGCATCTGCGACAGACCGACCCGGGCGGCGATCTCCGACTGGGTCATGTTGCCGTAGAAGCGCAGCGACAGGATGCGCTGCTCGCGCTCGTTGAGCTTGGTCATGGCACGGCCGAGGGTGAGGCGGAGCTCGGTCAGCTCGTACTCGTGATCACTCGCGCCGAGGGTGTCGGCCAGCTCGACCGTGCCGTCCCCGCCCGCCACCGGGGCGTTGAGACTGCTGGCCGAGTACGCCCGGGCACCCTCCAGCCCCTCCAGCACCGCCTCCTCGGTGATCCCGAGGTGCGCGGCGACGTCGGCCACTGTCGGCGAGCGGCCCAGGGTGGCCAGCAGCGCGTTGTTGGCCTGATTGATGGCCATCCGCAACTCCTGGGTGCGGCGGGGCACCCGGACCGACCACGTACGGTCCCGGAAGTGGCGCTTGATCTCGCCCAGCACGGTCGGGATGGCGAAACCGGCGAACTCCACGCCGTGGCCCGGGTCGTACCGGTCGACCGCCTTGATCAGCCCGACCGTCGCGGTCTGAACCAGGTCGTCGGCCGGCTCGCCGCGGCCGTGGTAGCGCGCGGCCAGGTGTCGCGCCAGCGGGAGCCACGCCTCGATCGCCCGTGCTCGCACCCGGGCCCGGCGCGGATCGGTCGCCGGCATCGACGCCATGGCCTTGATCAGTTCGTCAGCGCCGGCCCGCGCATGGTCCGTCAGGGTGCTCATACGCCTAACGTTAATTCGACTCAGGAAACGACGCAACTCGAAGTACGTAAAGTCCCACCTCCGAGTGCCGATGGGACGCCCGTGAACCTCACCCACCTCGTGCACGTCGGCCGGCAACCGATCTTCGACGCCGGCGGCACGGTCGTGGCCTACGAGCTGCTGTTCCGCGGCGACGCCGACGCGGTCGAGGCCGGGCGGCAGGACACCTACGCCACCAGCCAGGTGATGATCAACGCGTTCACCGAGTTCGGGCTGCGCGAGGTGGCCGGCGACAAGCTCTGCTTCATCAACCTGACCACCGAGTTCCTCACCGGCGAACTGACCCTTCCGTTCGGGCCCGAGCAGGTCGTCCTCGAGGTGCTGGAGACGGTCACCGTCGACGACGACGTGATCGCCGGGATCACCGCCCTGGCCGGGCAGGGCTACCGAATCGCCCTCGACGACTACGTCCACGGCTCCGGCCACGAGAAGCTGCTGCCGCTGGCCTCGTACGTCAAGCTCGACCTGCTCGACGGCGACCTGACCGACCTGGACCAGCTCGTGGCCCTCCTGCGCGGCTTCCCCGGCCTCCAGATCGTCGCCGAGCGGTTGGAGGGCCCACCCCAGATCGCCCTGGCCGACCACTACAAATGCGAGCTTCGCCAGGGGTACGCGCTGAGCCGTCCCCAGGTCCTGACCGCGGCCAGCATCTCACCGTCCCGCCTGCGCCGGCTCCAACTCCTCGGCGCCCTGAACGCCCCCGACGCCGGCCTCAGCACCATCGTCTCGATCATCGCCACCGACCCGGCCCTGTCCCTGCGCGTCCTGCGCGCCTCCAACTCGGCCGCGGCCGGCCACTCCGGCCGGGTGTCGTCGGTCCGCCAGGCCGTCGTGATGATCGGGCTGGCGCACATCCGCCAGTGGGCCACCCTGATGGTCATCGACGACATCGCCGAGGCCACCGAGGAACAGATGGTCACCGCCCTGACCCGGGCCCGCCTGAGCGAGAACGTGGCCCGCACGGTCGGCGCCTCCGGCGACGCCGCCTTCATGGCCGGCCTGGTCGGCGGCGTCGCCGAACTGCTGGGCACCTCGTCGGCGTCGCTGGCGGCCCAGCTGCCGCTCTCCGCCGAGGTGTCCGGTGCCCTGGTCAACGGCAGCGGCGCCCTGGGCGAGGTGCTGCGCGTGGTCGACGCCTACGACGCCGGCGACGCGGCCGGCGCGGACCTGGCCGGCGCCTACATGGAGGCGATCAGGTGGTCGGCCCGGGCCACCGCCAAGCCCTGACAATAACTTCGAAATACGCCGATCTTCATGAAGATCAATGATCAATCCGCCTGACCACCCCGGCCGAGGCTGCCGGAAAGAGGCATCTAGGCTACTACCGTCAATCGCCTCCGCGGCCGTTGCCTCGGCTTCTGAACGAGGGATAAGTTCGTCTCAACGAATTGACAGCCATCGTATGTCAGAAGCACGGGAGACGAGAGTTGGCCCACGGCGCGAGAAAAGACGCGGCAGGCGACCTCCGCAATGCGCTGATCGATGCTCTGGTCGATGTCCCATTCGTCGATCGCCGGGCCGATCGCCGACTTCTCATCAACCTGATCAGGCGTGAGGTCAACGAGTTCCCCGACGTTCCGGAGCGGGACGAGTCCCGGCTTCATGTGATCGAGATCGTGCTGGCCTGCATGGCCGCCCGGGGCGGACTGCGAGCATTACGTGGCGCCCTCTCCGTCATGGCGCCCCGGGCCCCCGGCGCCAAGCGGGTCGACCAATTGATCAAGGCCGCCACGTTGAGCAACCTCCTGCTGGAGGGAGAGGTTCAACGTACGCACGAGCTTCTCGATCGCGCCGAGACCCACGGCGCGAGCGTGGACTGGTGGCTGGCCGACGTCGCCGGGCTCACGCCGCCGGCGCCTCCCCCCGCGTCCAGCCTCGGCCAGGCGTTCGACCACGCCGCCGGCCGGAACCATCATGAATACGGCACCATCGCCGGGCTCATCATGATCGACCGGGTCGCCGCCCGACTGGACGGCCCGATCCGGGTCGAGCTGGTCGGCTGGACCGAGCAGATCGCGGACCGCCTGGAGGTCACCGACCAGCTGCTGTCGGCCCGGCCGTCCGACATCGTCCCGCGCAAACCCGAAACCGAGTCGCAGACGCCTCCCTCGGACCTCGACGACGTTGATGAGGTCGATCACCTGACCGTAGCCGAGGTGATAGGTTCGCCCGAAAAGGCCCTTTTCGCCACATCGGGTGACGCCTTGCAGACACAGATCGATCCCGTCGAGGTCGACACTCGGCTGGATAGCGACGCGAGCACGGAGTTAGGAGACGAGATGCCTCCCGTCGCCGAGACAAGGCGGTCCCACGACCGGCTCCCCCAGGTGTGGGGTGACATCCCACAGCGCAACCAGGAGTTCACCGGACGCGAGGATCTGCTGGCCCGGCTGCACGACGAACTCGTCGAGGTACGCGAGACCGCGGTCCTGCCCGAGGCCATCCACGGCATGGGCGGGGTCGGCAAGTCCCAGCTGGCCATCGAATACGTACACCGTCACAGCCGCGAATACGACCTGGTCTGGTGGGTGCCGGCCGAGCAACAGGGCCAGATCCTCAACTCGCTGACCGCCCTCGCGCAGCGGCTCGGACTGGACGTCAGCCCCGAGGCGAACAGTGCCGTGCCGGCCGTCAAGGAAGCGCTGAGCACCGGTCAAACCGGTTACGAGAATTGGCTGCTGGTCTTCGACAATGCCGAGGATCCGGCCGAGGTCAGGCAATTCTTCCCGACCGGTGGAGCCGGAAAAATAATCGTCACTTCGCGCAACCCAGAATGGGGGCGGGGCGCTCGCCCACTGGAAGTCGACGTTTTCAACAGGGCCGAGAGCACCCATTTTCTGACGAAGCGAAATCCAGATCTCACCGACGACGAGGCCGATCGGCTGGCGGAAGCGCTCGGCGATCTTCCGCTCGCCATCGAGCAGGCTTCCGCCTGGCACGCCACCACCGGAATGCCGGCGGGTGAATATCTCGAACTGCTCGACGAAAAGCGTCTCGAACTGCTCGATCAGGAGCCTCCGCCGGACTACCGGGTCACCGTACGCGCGGCCTGGAGGTTGTCCCTGGAAAGATTGCGCGAGGTCAATCTGGGCGCCCTGCAGCTCCTCCAGGTGTGCTCGTTCTTCGCGCCCGAACCGATCTCGCGAAAGCTCTTCGCCGGTTCGCCGACCGCCCCGATCACCGACGACCTGGACGCGACCCTCAGCGACAAGTTCCGGCTGAGCCGAGCGATCCGCGACATTCAGCGGTACGCGTTGGCGAAGATCGATCACCGCAACAACACCCTGCAGATCCATCGCCTCATCCGCCTGGTTCTGGACGACAGCATGGACGCGGATCAGCAGGCGCTCATGCGACGCGGGGCCCACACCCTGCTCGCCAACGGCAACCCGAGCAACCCCAGCCGGAGCGACGAGTGGCCGCGTTACGGCGCACTGCGACCGCACCTGAATGCCTCGCGGGCGGTCGAATCCGACGACGCCCGGGTGCAGGAACTCGTCGCCGGCATGGCCCGATACCTCTATTACTGGGGTGACCACGTGGGCAGCGAGCAGCTGGCCGAGGAAGCGCTGCGCTTTCGCCAGGCCGACCGGGGGCCGAACGATCCGCACACACTCAGACTGGCCAAATGGGTCGGTTGGATGTACTTCGTCAACGGAAAGTTCGCCCAGGCCCGGGATCTGAACCAGGACACCCTCCAGCGCTACCAGCAGACCTTCGGTGACGAGGACGAGGGCACCCTGGACGCGATGTGGGTGGTGGCCACCGACCTGCGGGTGGCCGGCGACTTCGAAGCGGCACGCGAGCTGGACGAGACCGCGGTCCGGACCGGGCGCCGGGTCCTCGGTGACGACGATCCAGCCCTGCTGATCGGCACGAACAATCTGGCCCTGAGTCTGCGGCTGCTGGGCCGCTACACCGAGGCGCTGGAACTGGACACCGACACCGAGCACCGACGGGCCGTCGTGCTCGGCAGCGACGACGAGCTGACCCTCAGCTCGATGAGCAACCGCAACGTCGACCTGCGCGAGGCCGGCCACTACCTGGAGGCACGGAACCGGCAGGAGAAACTTTTCAGTACCGACATCGAGCTGTTCGGCCGGGACGCGCCCGCGACCCTGAAAACCGCTCGCATCCTCGCCGTGATGCGGCGTAAGGCCGGCGATCACAACGGCGCTCTGAAGCTCTCCCTCGAGACGCTCGAGCGCTATCTACGCCGCTACGACGAGAACTTTCCGGAAGCCATCGCCACCGCGATCAACCTCGCGATCGACCACCGCCACGCCAACAACCTCACCGACGCCCGGAAGATCGGCGAGCAGACGGTCGCCGCCTATCACCGGCTGTTCGGGCCGCGGCACCTCTACACCCTGTCGGCCCGAACCAACCTGGCCATCGTGCTCCGGCACGCGGGCGATCCGGCGGCGGCACGGGAACACAACGAGGAAAGCCTGCGCATCCTGGAGGAGACGCTCGGCCGGGACCACCCCGTCGCGTTGATCACGGCGACAAACTTCGCCAGCGACCTGGCCGCACAGGGCGAGCTGGCGATGGCGTACGACCTCGACACCGACACGCTGTCCCGATCGGAGCGAGTGCTGGGCGTCGAACATCCCTCGACCCTGGCCTGCAGCGTGAATCTCGCGCTCGATCTGCGGCAACTGAACCGGGTCGCGGAGGCCGATCGGATCCTGGCCGACACCATGATCCGTCTCCGGCGGGTGCTCGGCGAACGCCACCCCGCCACCTTGAACGCCCTGCAGAACCTCCGGGCCGACTGCGACGTCGACCCGATGCCGATGTAGGCGGCGCCTCAGTCGACGCGCCCGGGAGGACTGGTGCCACCGAGGTTACGGCGAGAGCGGGAGACCTGGCGCAACAGGCGCTCCGCCGATGGGCGCAACGCTTGGCCATCACCCCTGCGAAGCTCGCTCAGCGAGATGCCCGAGAGATCGACCAGCTCGGTCTCGACCCCTCCAGGAAGCTGTTCCACCAGATGATTCCTCTCGCACCGGCAAAACATCGAACGACGTCAGTCTCCCACAATGGCCGCCTTGGCCGGCCGTTGCCGGAGGCCGCGCGCGGTGAGGATCGGCCATGCATGGTGCGGTGACGATCGGTCTGATCACGGCGCTGCCCATCGAGTACGCCGCGGCCCGGTCGATCCTCGACGACCCCGTCGACCAGCCTGCGACTGCCGGCTTCAGCACCGGCCGGGTCGGCGACGTGCCGAGCACCGAGCCCGGCCGGCCGCATCGCGTGGCGGTGTCGATGCTGGGCATGGACGGTACGCGCAGCGCGGCCGCGCTCTGCGCCGATCTGGCCGGGACCTTTCCCGGGATACGGGTCTTCCTGATGTGTGGCATCGCCGCGGGTGCCCCGGTGACCGGCCGGGGAAAACCGGTCCGCCTGGGGGATGTGGTCGTCGCGACCGACGGCATCGTCGACTACGCACACGTACGCGCGGTTGACGGCCGGACCGAGCCGCGGCGGCGACTGGACGGGCTCTCGCCCAGATTGCTGGCCGCGGACCGGGAACTGCAGGCCGCGCAGGTGGACGGCGCGGAGGCGTGGCGAGCCGAGGCGGATCGGCCGGCCTGGCGGACAGCCCCGTTCGCGCGTCCGGACGGCGGCCGGAGCACCGTTCACCGGGGCGCGGTCGGCAGCGCCGACATCCTCCTGCGCGACGCGCGTCTGCGAGACGCCCTGGCCCAGCGCTATGACCTGCGCGCCTTCGAGATGGAGGGATCAGGCGTCGCCGTGAGCGCGCATCTGCACGAACGGCACTGGTTCATGGTGCGCGGAATCTCGGATCTGGCCGACGCGGCCAAGAACGACGACTGGCACGGGTACGCCGCCAGGGTGGCCGCGGCCTACACACGTACGCTGCTCGCGTCGAGCCCTCCGTTCCACACCGCAACGGCCGCCCTCGCGCCCGACGGCCTCGACGGCCTCGAGCTCATCATCGAGACGTTGCTCGAGCTCCGGCAGTTCCGGGACGACTACCAACGGCGCGAGGTCATCGACCAGCTACCCGGCCACATCCGCACGGTGATCTCGGACAACCCGGCGGGCCGGCTGCACGTCCTCTCGATGATCCACACCTGTGAGCGCTTCGACGACGGGCTGCCCGCCCTCCTCACCGCCCTCCGCCTCGCCATCGGGGCCGGGTCACCGGAATACCGCCGGGTCGAGCAGGTGCTCACGAACCACTGGCAGCGGCCGCACGGCTGAGCCCACCGGCCATCCACTCCGCCAGGGCAAGCGGATCCGCGCGGACGCCGGACCGGCGGAGCGTGTCATGGACCGCGTACACCAGTGACGGCGCCCGGCTCAGCGTCACACCGGCGGCACCGTCGGCGGCGGCGCACAGACCGGTCCAGGCATCGAGGTCCTCGCCGTTCCGGGCGACCCGGTCGGCGAATCGGCGAACGGCCGACGCCTCACCTGCGACCAGGGCCTGCTCCGCCGGATCGATCGTGACCCCATCGGAGGACCCTCGGGGCCCCGCCACGGCCGTCGCCCAGCCCTGGATCAGACGGAATCGCGGATAGGACCAGGCGTCGTCGCCGCTGGGCCGGACGTCGGTGAGGTCCTCGATCGGCGGAACCTCTCGACCGGCGGCCCACGCTTCGGCCACAGTCCGCACCGTAGCGCCGTCCGTCCGCAGATTTCGAAGCCGCCACCCGGCCCGGTGGGTCCGGAGGGCGAGTTCGGCGGCGCGGGCCGGCCCGGCCGGCACGACCAGGTCGCGCCAGTGTTCGGCACGCCCGGCCAAGCCGTCGAGGAGGTCACGGCCGGCCGCGGTCAGCAACGTGGAGGTTCGCGCGGCGTCCAGGGCCTGGGTCACCTGGCCGCGCGCATGGGCGAACTCGAAATAGGCCCGGGCGGCGGCCGGCCCGGACGCGAACGACATCCGCTTGTGCCAGAAGGCGGCGATCGCGACGAACGCGTAGATGCCCTGGAGAAGCCCGGAGAGCGGGCGAGGATCGTCGCGCCACGGCGCATAGTGGGTCGCCGGGTCCGGAACTCCGGTCATGTCCAGCAAATGCAGCAGACCGCCGAGCTGGACGTGCGCGAACTCGTGGATCAGCGTGACGGCGAACGTGAGGTGGTCGTCCGGTCGTGTGAGCAGCAACGCACCGAACGCCTCGCCGGTCGATCCGCTCGTTTCGACCCCGCCGTCCACACGAGGCAGCGGGGTCAGCGACACCATACCGGCGGAGATCGCCGCGGCCGTCCTCGAATCCTGGTCGATGATCGCTTGCCACGCATCGACCAGCAGCTCGGACCAGGCCAGGGCTTCCTCAGCCGGCAGCCGGCCCGGCGGAACCGGCTCGGCCAGCTCACGAAACGGGTCGATGTCGTCGAGGGCCAGCGTCAACCCGGGACCGTGGCCGGTTCGCAGCCGACGCAGCGGCCACCACCTCGACTGTTCTCGCCCGGCCGTCGAGGAGTCGATGAGGAGTTCCCCGTCCTCGTGTTCCAGCAGCAGACGACCCCGCACCGTTCGCGCCCGGGTCATGCCCGCACCCACGGTCCGGTCGATCAGCGCCATCCCGAGCCCCGGAAGCATCAGGCGCCCGTCCCGCACCGGCACGAAGGTGGCCCAGTCGAGGCCGGCCCGGAAGCCGACCAGGAGCGCGAGGGTATGCAGCACGCCGATGTCAATCCACAAAGGGGTGTCCGCGTCGGCGAAGCCGTACAACCGGCGCAGGGTGTACGCCGCCCACGATCCGACCGTCGGCAGCAGGAGCGTCTCCCGCAACGCCTCCGGGCGGGCGACCTCCGCCGCCTCCAGCGCCGCCACCGCCCCGGCGATCGGCGGCAGTGGCCCCGAGACAGCCGGATCGGCGTCGACAGCATCGATGATCGTCTTAACCATGAGCAGTCGCCGGCTGTACTGGGTGTGCCACAGCGTCGCGATGACGTCCCGGTCGGGTAACGCCTGATTCAGCAGGGCCAACTGCGAGCGACTGAGCTGATGATAGGACGGTCGGCCGGTCTGAATCATTGCTTGCGGTGCCCCCAGCGTCACGGATGAGTATGCGTGCGTTCACTTTCGGCAACGTCAGCTTACGCATCACGCACCATCGGCCGCTGGATCGCGATCTGTCCGCCGACAGACCGGCCGGAGCGCCTATCGTTGCGCCGATGGACACGCTGCGGTTCCGTCAGGCGGCACCGCCGTCCCTCGACCGCCGCCACGACCTCGGTGACAGGTAAGCGGGTCGGAACAGGACCGGCGGCGGCCCTACCATGGCGCGGTGGACTTCGAGCCGTCCGACGAAGTCGTGGTCGACTTCGGCGCCGGACCACGGACCGTGCCGCCCGGCCTGCAGGTGCTCGATCTGACGCCGGGCGGTGGGCTGGCGCCCGAGTCGGGGCCGGTCGACTGGACCCAGTTGGAGCAACTCCCGCGCTGCCTGACCGTGCGGTGGTCGGGCCCGGACCGCGGCGTCGTCGAGGCGATCCGCGCCCACATGGGCGTCCGCTCCCTGCACTGGGACGACGCCGTCGGCGACCTCGGCCTCGGGGACACCCGCCTGGCCACGGTCCGGCTCGGCGGCCGGCATCTGCACAGCGCCCGGCTGCCCGAGCAGGTCGAGACCGTCCTGCTCGACCGGCCGTCGCCCGGCCTGCACCTGGAGGCGCCGGATGACGGGCGGGGCCTGGATCTGCGGCTGTTCCACTACGGACCGGACGTGGTGATCCCGATCGGCGTACGCCGCGCCTCGGAGGTCTGGATCTGGGCCGGCGGCGCGTTCTCGGCCGCGCGGCTGACGATGCTGACCGACCTCGAGGACCTGCGGCTGACCTTCGACACCAGACCCGGCGACCTGACCGACCTGTCCGCCCTGGAACAGCACGCGAGCCTGCACACGCTGCGGCTGGAGGACGCGTACGGCCTGACCGTGGACGCCCTGCCCAACCTGCCGGGCCTGCGCCGGCTGGAGATCACCGGCACCCGGCGGTCGATCGCCACCAGTCTGCGTGAGCGTTTCCGGGGCGGCGCCACCAAGTTGTCGATCAGTGGCGTGAAGACCGACGAGAGGCTGGCCGCCCTGTTCGACGACCAGGCCTAACCGTGGCCCTTGCCGTCGCCCTGGCCGTTGTTGTGGCCCGGGCCTTTGTTGTCCTTCTTCACCAAGGCCGGCGCGGGCCGCGGGGGCGCGGGTCTGGTCGTGGTGGGCGGCTTGGTCGTGGCCGCGGGCTTCGAGGTGCGGCCGGTCACCGACAGCCGCGGCGTACACATCGTGTCGTTGAGTCTGAACTCGCCCGGCAGGGCGGCCGAATCGCGGTAGCTGGCGTCGAACCCGGTCGACACCGTGGTGCCGGCGGCGAGGTTCCGTCCGGCCAGGCGGAGCGAGCGGCCCTCCTGGGTCCAGCCCCGCTTCCAGCCGCGGACCAGCTTCTGTCCCTCCGGGAGGGTGAAACTCAGCTTCCAGTCGGCGGCGGCCGACCGCCCGGTGTTGGCGACCGTGACCGCGGTCGAGAGCCGGCCGTTCAGGGCGCTGCGGATCACGTAGGCGACCTGGCAGGTCAGCGGGGGTGGCGCGGCCGCGGCGGCGGCGGGCGTGGCCGGCGGCGGATCGGCGCGGCCGGTCGACCAGACCGCCCCGGCGGCGACCAGGGCGACGGCAACCGCACCGGCCAGCACGATCCGGCGGCGCGGGCCGGGCGCGTCGAAGCGGCCGGGCGGGCGGGTGGCCTTCGTCGGGCGGCGGCCACGACGAGCGGCGGGCAGGAACCCGACCCGGATCGGGACGGTGGGTGCGTCCAGGGCGGCGAGCAGGGGCGGCGGCGTGCTCAGCCCGGCCGCGTCGGCCAGGACCTGGGCCGCGGTCGCCGCGGCGGGGCGGGCCGCCGGTTCCTTGGCCAGGCAGTCGCGGATCAGCGTGGTCACTTCGCTGGGCAGACCGGGCACCGGCGGCAGGCCGGCCGGGCTGCGGTAGAGGTGCGCCCGGAGCATCTGGGTGGTGGTCGACGCGTCCCACGGCAGGCTTCCGGCCAGCATCAGGTGCAGGAGCAGGCCGAGGGCGTACACATCGGTCGCGGGCCGGACCGGGCCGCCGTCGATGCGTTCCGGGGCCAGGTAGGCGGGCGTGCCGAAGATCTGGCCGGCGATCAGGTCGGCCTCCCCGGCCGAGGCCGAGATGCCGAAGTCGACCAGCTTCACGCCGGTCGCGGTGACCATGACGTTGGCCGGTTTCACGTCACGGTGCACGATGCCACGGGCGTGTGCCGCCGCCAGGGCCGCCGCGACCTGCGCGCCGATCGTCACCGCGGACCGCCACGGGAGCGGGAGGCCGGCGTCGGCCAGGGTGCGGCCGTCGAGCAGTTCCATGACCACGAACGGCGGTGTGTGGCCGAAGTCGTACACCTCGACGACGTGGGGGTGGCGGAGGCGGGCGGCCGCGCGGGCCTCGACCAGGATGCGATCGCTGAGGCCCGGGCCGGGCGAGAGCACCTTGACCGCCACCTCGCGGTCGAGCACCTCGTCGTGGGCGCGCCACACCACCGACATGCCGCCGGCGCCGAGCCGGTCGAGCAGCCGGTAGCGATCGGCCAGCCTGCGTACCACGAACCAGATCGATGCCCGCGCGATGACGGTTCAAACCCTGAGGTCTTTTTGATGTGAGCGGCCCCTTGTTACAGCCTCGTTACCGGCCGCATTCTCGGGTCGTGACTGTGAGGATCGCTGGTGCGCCCATCTCCTGGGGTGTGTGCGAGGTGCCGGGCTGGGGCTACCAGCTGTCCCCCGAGCGCGTCCTGCGCGAGATGCACGAGGTGGGCCTGACCGCGACCGAGTACGGCCCGGACGGCTTCCTGCCGGCCGACCCGCGGCCGCTCCTGGACCGGTACGAGCTGACCGCCCTGGGCGGCTTCGTGCCGGTGGTGCTACACGACGAGCCGGAGTTCCCGGACTTCACCGGCGACGTCCTGGTGCTCGCCGCCGCGACCGGTCAGGACGGCTACGACGAGCGCCCGGCCCTGGACCCGGCCGGTTGGCGACGGCTGCTGCGTACGCTCGACCGCTTCCACGAGACGGCCCAGGCCCGGGGCATCCGGGCGGTCCTGCACCCGCACGTCGGCACGATGATCGAGACCGGCCCGGAGATCGAGCGGGTGCTCGAGGGCTCCCGCATCCCGCTCTGCCTGGACACCGGCCACGTGCTGATCGGCGGCACCGACCCGGCCACCCTGGCCGTGCACGCCGCCGACCGGATCGCTCACGTGCACGCCAAGGACGTCGACCACCGCCTGGCCAAGCGGGTGCAGGCGGGCGAGCTGACCTACACCGACGCGGTCCGGGCCAACCTGTACCGCCCGATCGGCCAGGGCGACGTCGACTTCGCCGCTGTCGCCGGCGCGCTCACCGGTGCCGGTTACGACGGCTGGTGGGTGCTGGAGCAGGACACCATCCTGACCGGGGAACCCGTCGGTGAGGGACCCGTGGCCGACGTACGCACCAGCGCCGACGCCCTGCGCAACCTCTGAACCCGGGCCCTGGCCGCACGTCGATGACGGTATGTCGCACCTTCCCGCCGCCACGGCCGAGGCCACCGAGGCCGAGGCCATGTTCCGGTACGAGACGGGCGCACCGCCCGACGACCAGAAGTTCCTCGGCATAGCCGCGCACCGGTTCAGCGGTGGCGTGGTGCTGTCCGCGCCCAACGACCCGACCGGCCTGTGGAACAAGGCGATCGGTATCGGGTTCGACGAGCCGATCACCGGCGACCTGGTCGACCGGATCCTCGACCTCTACCACGCCGAGGGCAACCCGCGGGCGACGCTGGCCTTCGCGCCCGAGGTGCTGCCGGACGACTGGGCCGAGATCATGGCCACCCGCGGGCTGCGGCCCGGCACGGCGATCGTCAAGCTGGCCGCCCGCGCCGGGGACCTCGACCCGGGCCTCCCGGCCGGATCCGGCTTGCGGATCGCCCCGGTCGCCGCCGACGCGGCCATGGCCTGGGCCGACGCGGTCCGCACGGGGTTCGGCCGGCCGGCCGAGGGCTTCACCGGCATGTTCGCGGCCACCGCCGGCCGGCCGGAGTTCCACCCGTACGCGGCCTGGTCCGGCGACCGCGTGGTCGGCGGCGGGAACCTCTTCGTCCACGGCGCGGTCGGTGAGCTGATCGGCGGGGCGGTGCTGCCCGAGGCGCGCCGCCGGGGCGCGCAGACCGCCCTGATCGCGGCCCGGATCGCCCGGGCCCGCGAGCTCGGCTGCGAGTGGATCATCACCGAGTGCGTCCAGCCGGCCGAGGGGGCGTCGAACCCGTCGCTGAACAACATGCTCCGCGCCGGGTTCAAGCCCCTCTACGTACGCCAGGAGGTTCAGAAGCGGTAGCGCGTCTGCGAGTACGGGGACTTGCCGAAGGCCAGGATCTTGGCCGGGCTGACCCCGAAGACGTGCGCGGTCCCGCCCTGGTGGTGGTAGGTGTCGCCGTCGACCTCGTAGTCCCAGTCGAGCCGGGACCGCCACAGGCCGGCCAGCGCGAGCAGCCGGTCGCGGTCGGTCACCCGGACCGCCGTACCCTCGGTCACCACGTCGGTGCCCGAGGTCAGTGCGGGCGTGCCGGTGGTGACCGCCACCCTCGGGTTGCCGGCCAGGTTGACCATCTTCTGCTCGCCGAGGCCGACGGTGAAGTGCAACTGCCCGCCGTCGAAGATCATCGGCACCGGGGTGACGTGCGGGCGGCCGTCCCGGCGGACCGTGGACAGCCAGAACATCTTGGCCTCGAGCAGGATCGTCTCGACCTCGGCCCAGGGCACGGCGGTGGCGCCGGGCTCGCTGAAACGGCCGTCGAACTCGACCGTGGGTGTGGTCATGTGGTCTCCATCTCGGCGGCCCGGTCGAGCAGCGCGCGCCGCTCGGCCGGGGAGGCGGTCAGGTCGGCGGCCGCGCGGAACAGCAGCTCGGCGCGGAGCCGGTCGCCCAGTCGCGCGGTCAGTTCGGCCTCGGCCGCGAAGGCCGGGGCGAAGCCGTCGAGCACCCCACCGGCCCGGGCCTCGGCCAGGAGATCAAGACCGGCTTCCGGTCCGTACGCGAACCCGTGCGCGACCGCCCGGTTGAGCCGCACCACCGGTGTCGGTCGCAGCGTCACCAGCCGGTCGTACCAGCCGGCGATGACCGGCCAGTCAGTCTCGTCCCGGGTGTGCTCGACGGCGATCCGGGCCTGGGTCGCATAGTCGCCGTCGCCGGCCGAGTCGAGCAGGGCGCGCCCCTCGGCGATGGCCGCCCGGTCCCAGCGCCCGCGGTCCTGCCGGTCGATGGTCAGCAGGTTGCCTTCGGCGTCCCGCCGCGCCCGCCGCCGGGAATGCTGCAGCAGGCACAGCGCCAGCAGCCCGGTCACCTCGGGCTGGTCCGGCATCAGCCGCCGCAGCAGCCGGGCCAGCCGGATCGCCTCCTCGGCGAAGGCCGGCTCGCCGTCATTGGCGTAGCCCTGGGTGAACAGCAGATAGACGACCGCCAGGACGCCGGGCAGCCGCTCGGCCAGGGCCGGGCCGGACGGCACCCGATAGGGGATGCGCGCCGTCGAGATCTTGGTCTTTGCCCTGGTCAGACGCCGCGTCATGGTGGACTCGGTGGTCAGGAACACGCGCGCGATCTCCCCCGTCGGCACACCGCACACCGTCCGCAGGGTGAGGGCCACCCGCGCCTCCGGCGACAACGCCGGGTGACAGCAGGTGAAGACGAGCCGCAGCCGGTCGTCCTCCACCTCTTCCGCCTCCTCCAGCTCGGCGTGGGGCAACGCCACCACCTCGCGCAGCTTCCGCTGTTCCACGGTGGCCCGCCGCAGAACGTCGATCGCGCGGTTGCGGGCCACCGTCATCAGCCAGCCCCCGGGATTGGCCGGCACACCTTCGCGCGGCCAACGATCCAGGGCCGCGGCCAGCGCCTCCTGCGCGCAGTCCTCGGCCAGGTCCCAGTCGCCGGTCAGCTTGATCAGCGTGGCGACGATGCGGCCGAAGGACTCGCGCGCGGCGGTGGCGACGACATCCATCAGAGGTTGAGCGGGTCGAAGGCGCGCAGTTCGAGACGGCCGTGGTAGGCCATCGGGTGGTTGCGGGCGATCTCGATGGCCTCGTCCAGGTCGGCGCACTCGAGGATGTCGAAGCCGCAGATCACCTCGGTGGTCTCGGCGAACGGGCCGTCGGTCAGCAGCAGCTCGCCGCCCCGGACCCGGACCGTGGTGGCCGTGGTGTGCGGGGCCAGCCGCTCGCCCAGGATCGCCTTGCCCTTGTCATAGGTGTCGGCCGCCCACTGCTCGATCGTCGGCACTCCGCTGTCCGACGTCTCCGGCTCGGTGTCGGTGCAGACGAACATCATGTACTTCACTTCGTACCCCTCTCATGGGTGGCTTTCATCTCGGTGCTTTTCATCTCGGTGGCGAGCAGGTGGTTTTCATCCCGATGACGAACAGGTGCTTTTCATCTCGGTGGCGATCGGGTGGTTTTCATCCCGATGACGAACGGCCGCGACGCGACCGGACAGCTCGCTCAGGAAAATCTTGCGAGCGGTTCGTTGTGCGGGGTGATCACCTGGATCGCGCTGGGTGCGGGGTGCGGGCGCCCGGTGAGTACGCCGCTCGCGTGTAACAGCGCCAGACAAGCCTGGCGCATGTCCTGCCGCAGGTCGTGGTGCAGCACCGCGGAGAGCCGGCGGTCCCGCAGCAGCATCGTGTTCTCGCCGTCCAGGTCGTGCGCCACGAAGACGTCGTACCTGCGCCGCTCGGCCTCGAACGCTCTCACCACGGCCGCGTTGCCGCCCGCCCCCGCGTACAGCGAGTACACCGCGCGTACGGACGGGCTGGCCGCCAGCAGTTCGCGGATGCTGACGTGCACAGCGTCGGCCCTGTCCTCCTCGTCCACCACCTCGACGATGCGCCGCCCGGGCGACCGCAGCCGCATCTCGGCCCGGAAACCCATCTCCCGCTCGTCCTCACCGTGGAACGACCCGTGCCCGCGCACCACCAGCACGTCTCCGGCCCGGTCGGCCAGCCACTGATCGACCAGGTAGGCCGCTGTCGCACCGGCTGCCCGGTTGTCGATGCCGACGTACGCCACCCGCTTGCTGCCGGGCAGGTCGGTGACGAAGGTGACCACCGGCACCGGCAGCCGGGCCACCGCGGCGACGATCTCCGGGGTCTCCGGCGCCTTCAGGATCACCCCGCCGGACCTGTTCCGTCCCACCTTCTCCAGCACCGCGACCAGGTCACTGGTGGCCGGCGAGTCGAGCAGGTGGAACCGGGACCGGATGGTGGCGGGCCGCAGCGACGGCAGTTCGGCCTCCAGCGCCGCCCGCAACGCACCGGTGAATCGGGGCGGCGCCTGCACCACCACGTCCAGCATCACCGTCCGGCCGCCCAGCCGGATCTGCGACTGCTGCCGGTCGAGGTCGGCGATGGCCTGGCGGACCTCCCGGACGGTGCTCGCCCGGACCCCGCCGCGCTCGTGCAGGACCCGGTCGACGGTGGCCGGGCTCAGGCCGGCCTGGGCGGCGATCTCGCGGATCCGGTACGGGTGCTTCACGTCGTACAGACTGATGGGTTTTTGAGGTCTTCTCAACCGCCGTTGATGTTCGGTGCGGGCCTAGCGTGAACGTCATGACGAGCTGGTTCACCGCCGCCGACGGCCGACTGGAGGACTTCCGGGCCGTTGTCGAGCAGCAGACCGACAGGTCCGAGTTCCCGCACGCCACCGAGGTCGCGCGGAACGTTCTCATCTACCCCGGCGACCTGCCGGACACCACCGAGGTGCGCGCCGAACTGGCCCGGGCGCTGATGGACGGCCCCGGCATCGTGGTGTTCCGGGGCGCCTTCGCCGCCGACGTCGTCGACCGCGCCACCGGTGTGTTCACCGGGCTGATCGCCGAGGAGCGGGAGACCGGCCGGGCCGGTGGCGACCATTTCGCCCAGCCCGGCGCCAACGACCGCGTCTGGGGTGCGCTGGACAAGTTCGCCCTGCGCGACCCCGCCGCCTTCGCCGCCTATTACGACAACAGCACCCTGGCCCTGATCTCGGCCGCCTGGCTGGGCGCCGGCTACCAGGTCACCTCCCAGGTCAACGTGGTCAACCCGGGCGGGCAGGCCCAGGTCGCCCACCGCGACTACCACCTCGGCTTCATGTCGGACGCGCAGGCGTCACGCTTCCCCGCGCACGTTCACCTGCTCTCCCCGGTCCTGACCCTGCAGGGTGCCGTGGCCCACGTCGACATGCCGGTCGAGACCGGGCCCACCCTGTATTTGCCGCATTCGCAGAAGTACGCCCCCGGCTACCTGGCCTTCCACCAGCCCGCCTTCACCGCCTACTTCGACCGGCACCACGTCCAGCTGCCCCTGGCCAAGGGCGACGCCGCGTTCTTCAACCCCGCCCTGTTCCACGGCGCCGGCACCAACCGCTCGGCCGACGTCCGCCGGATGGCCAACCTGCTGCAGATCAGCTCGGCCTTCGGCCGCGCCATGGAGACCGTCGACCGCACGGCCATGTGCGAGGCGCTCTATCCGGTCCTGCTCGGGTACGAGGGCAGCACGGCCAACGTGGTCGCCGCGTCGGCCGAGGGTTACGCGTTCCCCACCAACCTCGACCGCGACCAGCCCATCGGTGGCCTGGCCCCGCCGACCCAGGCCGAGCTGATGACCCAGGCCCTGGCCGAGCGTTGGGACCCGCCGACCTTCACCAAGGCCGTGCGTGACCAGGAGAACCGTCGCCGGGCCGGCTGAGCGGGGCGACGAACGGGGCGTCCTCCACCGAGACTGTCGACTGTGGCCAGACCGCGCACAGGACACTCCACTCTCGACGTGGCCCTGGTCGACTTTCCTAAATCGTAGTTTTATGGATGCCTTCCTACAGAGGTGCAGGCATGTTGACAGAACCCAATAATCTGGGCCGCATGCCTTTCATGAATCACTCTCGCCTTCGCGCCGCCGCGGTCGGGCTCGCCGCCGCGGCCGCCGTCCTGGCCGCCGGCCCGGTGGCGGCCAACGCCTCGGCCGCGCCGTCCGACGTCTTCACCGGAAAGCGGGAGATCAACATCGCTCCCAGCGGCACCGAGGGAATCCTGTCGGTGAGCGAGAGCGGTCGCGTCGAACTGGCCGACCTCGCCGAGGACCGGGCCCTGTTCGTGCCCGTCCCCACGGCACCGGGCAGCGACCAGTTCATGATCAAAACGGGCCGGCTCCGCGTCGGCGGTGAGGCGCTCTGCCTGGGCGTACGCAACAACGGCACCAGCTCGCTGACGGTCCAGTCCACCGCCTGCGACGCCAGCCGCTCGGCCCAGAAGTTCACCTTCGAGCCGGCCGGCCGCAACGACTCCGGCCGCGACCTCTACTACATCGGCAACCGCGGCGCCCACTTCCGCATCACCCAGGCCGGCGCCCTTATCGTCGAGGAAACCGGCGACGGCCCCGCCCCGGCCGCCTTCGCCCTGCTCGACCGCGGTCCGTCCCAGCTCCCCGACCTGGACTGACCCGGGCACCGCCCTCGACGCTGTGACCTACGCCATGGCGCGGTCGCGTCGGGGGCGGCCCCGGGGGCCGCGTAGCGGCGGATTTTCGCTGCAAGACGGCCGGATGGCGGGGGACGGCCCGGACCACTGATCAGGCCGCCGAGAAGGCGGGACCATGTGTCCGGCGTACCCCATCATGGTTTGACTTTGGGGTTATGGTTGTTGGCGCTGGCCGAGAGGCGCTGCGACGGAGGTTGCCCTCCGCCACGCTCGGCCGAGCCGACGACATCCGCAAGGGCGCCTCCTGATGAAGGGGGTGCCCTTCTCCATGTCCGACAAGCTTCAGACGATCAACGGCCTCGAGTTCGCGGTCGCGGATCTCGCACTGGCCGAGGCTGGGCGGCACCAGATCCGGCTGGCCGAGCACGAGATGCCGGGCCTGATGTCGATCCGGGCCGAGTACGCCGACACGCAGCCGCTGCGAGGCGCGCGGATCGCCGGCTCGCTGCACATGACCGTGCAGACCGCGGTGCTGATCGAGACGCTGGTCGCGCTCGGGGCCGAGGTGCGCTGGGTGTCGTGCAACATCTTCTCGACGCAGGACGAGGCGGCCTCCGCGGTTGTGGTCGGCGCCGGGACCGTGGACGCTCCGACCGGCACGCCGGTGTACGCCTGGAAGGGCGAGACGCTGGAGGAGTACTGGTGGTGCACCGAGCGGCTGTTCGACTTCGGCGGCGGCCGCGGCCCCAACATGATCCTCGACGACGGCGGTGACGCCACCCTGCTGGTGCACAAGGGTGTCGAGTTCGAGGCGGCCGGCGCCGTGCCGCAGACCACCGAGGCCGACAGCCACGAGTACAGCGTGATCCTGGAGACGCTGCGTGGCACGCTGGCCCGCGACGGGCAGCTGTTCACCAAGGTGGCGGCCGAGATCCGCGGCGTCACCGAGGAGACCACCACCGGCGTGGCCCGGCTCTACCGCCTGGCCCGGGACGGCGAGCTGCTCTTCCCGGCGATCAACGTCAACGACGCGGTCACCAAGAGCAAGTTCGACAACAAGTACGGCATCCGGCACTCGCTGGTCGACGGCCTCAACCGGGCCACCGACGTGATGCTGGGCGGCAAGCTGGCCGTGGTCTGCGGCTACGGCGACGTCGGCAAGGGCTCGGCCGAGACGCTGCGCGGCCAGGGCGCCCGCGTGGTGGTCACCGAGATCGACCCGATCTGCGCGCTGCAGGCGGCCATGGACGGCATGCAGGTGGTACGCCTGGAGGACGTCGTCGCCGAGGCCGACATCTTCATCACCACGACCGGCGGCACCGACATCATCACCGCCGACGACCTCAGCCGGATGAAGCACAACGCCATCGTCGGCAACGTCGGTCACTTCGACGACGAGATCGACATGGCCGGGCTGGCCAAGGTGCCGGGCATCGAGAAGGTCGAGATCAAGCCGCAGGTGCACGAGTGGCGCTTCCCGGACGGCCACTCGGTGATCGTGCTGTCCGAGGGCCGCCTGATGAACCTGGGCAATGCCACCGGGCACCCGTCGTTCGTCATGTCGAACTCGTTCACCAACCAGGTGATGGCCCAGATCGAACTCTGGACCAAGCCCGACGAGTACGCCAAGCAGGTCTACGTGCTGCCCAAGCACCTGGACGAGAAGGTCGCGCGACTGCACCTGGACGCGCTCGGCGTGCGCCTGACGACGTTGTCCAAGAAGCAGGCCGAATACCTGGGCGTCGCGATCGAGGGCCCGTTCAAGCCGGAGCACTACCGGTACTGAGCTGGTAACACCGAGAGGCCGGCGGGATGTCCCGCCGGCCTCTCTTTTTCGATCTCCGTCAAGTTCCGGAACAATGACCGGGTGCATCACGCTGAGGAGTTCCTGCTGTTCGTACTGGCCGCCATCGGGGTGGTGATCCTGGTGCGCTGGTTCAGCGAACGCACCGGTCTGCCCGCCGCCGCGATTCTGGCCCTGGTCGGCATCGGGTACGCGTACCTCCCCGGCCCGAACATCGTGATCAACCCCGACCTGATCCTGACCTTCCTGCTGCCGCCGCTGCTCTACAACGCGGCGCTGGACTCCTCGCTGATCGACATCCGGCGCAACATGCGCACCGTGATCAGCCTGTCGGTCGGCCTCGTCATCGCCACGTCGCTGCTGGTCGGGGCCGGCTTCTCGCTCTGGGTGACCGGGGCCACCCTGGCCGCCGGGGTGGCGCTGGGCGCGGCGGTGGCCCCGCCCGACCCGGTGGCGGCGCTGGCCGTGGGGCGCAAGGCCGGCCTGCCCAGCAACCTGGTCACCCTGATCCAGGGCGAGGGGCTGCTCAACGACGCGACCGCGCTGACCATTCTGACCGTGGCGGTGGGCGCGGCCCGCGGCGAGAACTTCACGTTCACCAACGCGGTCGGCGTCTTCGTGCTGTCGGCGGCGGGCGGGGTGGTGGCCGGCTACCTGGTCGCCCGGCTGGTGCGGCTGCTGCGGCCGATGCGTACCGACCCGCTGACCGCCAACGCGCTGTCCCTGGCCACCCCGTTCGCCGCGTACCTGCTGGCCGAGCGCGTGCACGTCTCCGGCGTGCTGGCCGTCGTGGTGGCCGGCCTGATCATCGGCCACGACGCCCCGCGCTACGCCACCGGGGCCAGCCGGCTGCAGACCAGCGCCGTCTGGCGGCTGATCGACTTCCTGCTCGAGGGCGTCGTCTTCCTGCTGATCGGCATCCAGCTGCCGGCCGTACTGGCCGAGCTGTCCCGGTACGAGACCTCCACCATCGCCATCGCGCTGATCATCACGCTCGGCGTGGTCCTGCTCCTCCGACCGCTCTGGCTGATGATCACTCAGCTGCTCCCCCGGTCGATGCACTCCCGGCTGGGCGAGGATCCCGCCGACGACCAGGGCGACCGGCGCGAACAGGCGCTGACCGCCCGCGAGTCGACGGCGATGAGCTGGGCCGGCACCCGCGGCGTGATCTCCCTGGCCGCGGTGTTCACCCTGCCGGCCGGCTTCCCCGACCGTGAGCTGCTGCACTTCTGCGCGTTCGTGGTGGTGCTGGTGACCCTGATCGGCCAGGGCCTGACCTTCGGCCCGCTGGTCCGCCGCCTGGGCCTGCGGGCCAACCGCGCCGACGAGGCCCGCGAACGCAACCAGGCCCGCTCGGCCTCGGTGCAGGCGGCCCTGGACCGGCTGGAGGAGATCCAGCTGCAGCAGCACGATCACGTCGAGGATCACGCCATCGCGAACATGAAGCAGCAGCTGGAGACCCGCCTGCAGCGCTATCGCCGGCGCCTCGACCTGCTCGAGAAGGCCGAGTCGGACCAGGTCCCGGAGTCACCGCAGTACGAGGCGGCCCTGATGGTGCGCCGCGCCGTGATCGACGCCCAGCGCGAGGAACTGCTGCGCTGGCGCGACGCGGGCAGCCTCAACGACGAGGGACTCCGGGTCCTGGAACGCGAACTCGACCACGAGGAGCACCTGCTTCCCCAGCGCCGGTCCTCCTAACCCCTGCGCGCGTGCGTGTGCACCCACCAGGCCAGCGGCAGCGCGATCAGCAGCACCGCCTGGATCAGGAACAGGCCGGCGACGATGCCCCAGCGGTCGGCCACCAGGCCGGCGCCCAGGGCGACGAGCGCGTACAGCAGGCTGCCGAGCAGCGACGCGAGCGAACCCATGGTCGCGCGTTCCCGGTCGGTGAACTCGCGTTGCAGCAACGTCTGCTGGGCGATCGTCGACAGGCCGTACGCCGGCGACCCGAGGATCACCGGCGAGAACACCGTCGGCCGGATCAGCGCCACGAAGTTCGCCACGTTGTCGAACAGCTCGCCGAACAGCAGCGTACGAGCCGCGCCGGCCTTGCCGATGACCCAGCCACTGAGGCGGAAGCCGGCGAACGACACGCCGTGGCCGAAGGTGCGCCACAGGCCCAGCGCCCACAGCGGCCACAGCCCGGCCACGAAGACCGGCGACAACTGGGCCGCGCTCTCGCTGCTGTACCGCAGCGCCGACACCAGGGTCATCCGGCGGAGCACCGGATTGCCCCGGATCCCGCGCAGCGCCGACCCGAGGTGGGCCAGCGCGGTCGACTCCAGCGGGCCGTGCACCAGCGGTTCGCGGATCCCGAAGGCGATGACCACGCACAACACCTGCGGCAGAATCGACAGCACGACCACGGTACGCAGCGACCACGCGCCCGCGACCACGCCACCGATCGGCGCGGCCAGGGCCAGGGCGATCTGGAACATCGAGTTCACCCGGCCCGAGTGCCGCGCGAACTCATCCGGCCGGCCGGCCTCGAGCAACGTGTCGTAGAGCAGCGCCTCGTTGTTGCCGCTCCACAGGGCGGTGGCCAGCCCCTCCAGCACGACGGCGGCCAGCAGGAGGGAATAGCCCGGGGCGCCGGCGTACCCGACATGGGCGGCGACCATGACGACCGCGCCGGCGATCATCGTGCCGCGCCGGCCGAGCCGGTCGGAAAGCACCCCGGTCGGGACCTCGAACGCGGCCGAGGACAGTTTCTTCACCGCCAGGAGGCTGGCGGCGGCGGCGTACGAGCCGGTGACCTGCGCGAAGTACAGGACCATGATCGGCCCATACAGGCGGAAGTCACCGGCGAAGTTGAACCAGCCCAGTAGTCGGACATTTCGACTGATGGTCAGCAAAGCAAAACTCCCGGAGGACGAACGGAGACATCGAACGGCGGGTGGAAGTTCCCGGCATCGCTGTAGACATCAGTTCTCCTCAATTACTCACGGGATTTACGACATCGCCCGAACACTACTGACCAAGAGTTGCCCGGAGCGAGTAAATTGGCAGGCGGTACGGAGCTCGGGATCGGACCTGAGCCACCACCGTCTTCTTCCCTCAGCCCGACTTCTCATCTCGCTCCGGCGTGCCCGCGTGGCCGGCCGGAGGAAGGGCAGCCGATGACCATCTACTCTCAACACCCCAGCCGCGGCAAGGTGCAGATCCTGGCCGCCTACCAGTCCCCCGCCGGTCTGACGTCGGCGACGGTGACCAGCGTCGAGACCACCGACGACGCCGCGCCGATCGTGGACGCCCTCAACCGCGTCTCCACGTTGGCCACCGCCCCGATGTCGACCTGGGACGAGCGCTTCGAGGACATCGAGACCTACCCGGCCGAGCACCTCGAGGCGTTGCTCTCCCCTGACTCCCGGGCTGCCCTGCTGACCGGGGATCACAGCCTCTGGTACGAGTACGTCAAAGTCCTGTTCCACCAGGCGCTGACTGACCTCGACGGGGCGACGGCGCCCCAGCCGCAGACGGTCCGTACCGCCATCGCCACCGAGGTGGCAACCGAGGGCCAGCAACTGGCCGCCGAGTGGCAGCGCTTCACGGCCAACGTGCGGCCGGCCGAGGAGGGCCGGCGCGTCTGGGACTTCGACTCCCCGACGATCCTGTACGGAGCTACCGAACTCACCACGCGCACCCGGGAACTGCTCGACCGGACCGACCGGACGCTGCCCGAGCCGGACCTGTCATCGGCAGTCGCCGACCTGCGCCTGCTCGCCCGGGCTCATCACCGCCGTAGCAACCGGGCCGCGCAGCTGGAACCCGAACTCCTGTCGATCAGCTTCGACCCGGAGTCCGACGACCGGCACTTCGTCGCGGTGGCGGCGCCCCTGCCGTTCCCGGGTGGCCGGCCCGACTGGCAGGTGCAGATTTTGCACTGGATCCCGGACGCTGACGACGAGGCCGGCGAGACCGAGGCCGGCGAACGGGTCCTGAGCTGCCGGTTGCCGGCAGCGCCGAGCATCGAGGAGATCAACGGCTTCCTCGATCTGTGCGGTGCGCAACCCGAGCTGCTCGCGATTTGGGCCAAGACGCCGGTGGGCGAAACGCTCAGCGGTACGCCGTTCGTTGTAAGCGAGTAGGACGGACAGCACGGATGCGGCAGCCGTGACGGCTGCCGCATCCGTGATCAGATCAGGCGCGGTGCCACTTCTGGTTGGCCGTGCCCGCGCAGTCCCAAAGCTGCACCGGGGCGCCGTTCTCGGCGTTCCAGTCCTTGATGTCGAGGCACTTGTCGGCCTGGGGGTTCACCAGGTCACCGGCGTCCGAGAGCACCCACTGCTGGGCCGCGTTGCCGGTGCATTGGGCGAGCTGCACGACCGCGCCGTTGTCCCTCGACCCCCAGGCGACGTCCACGCACAGGTTGTCCTTGGTCCGGAGCATCCCGTCGACGATCGCCCATCTCTGCGCGTCGGTGTTGTCACAACCCCAGACCTGCAGGTGTACGCCGTCCGCGAAGTTGGCGCCGGGCACGTCGAGGCACTTGCCCTGCCAGTCGCTGACGATCGTGCTGCCCTGAACCGGCGCGGGGTTCGCCTTGCGCGCCCGCAACTGCCCCGGCACGGTGGCCTCCTCGGCCACGACCTTGCCCTCGACCCGCTGCTTCGGCGTGTTCGCCTGCTGCTGGACCACTTCCTTCTGAGCCGGCGCCTCGGCGGCCGGCGGCGGCGTGCCGTTGCCGTGGAAGGTCACCGTGAAGCCCGAGCACTCCTTGCACTCGAACATCGTCTGGTTGCCGGCCTTGGTGTCCTGTTTGGACCAGCTGTACGCCTTGGGGCAGAGGCCGGTGATCGCCCGGCTGTAGTCGGTCTCCGCGTCCCGGTTGGGGTTGACGCAGTTCAACGGCGCGCCCCGGTCGTCGCGGATCAGGTTGGCCTCCGGGCAGCTCTGCACGAACGGCTTGGCGCACCCGGCCACCCCGCAGTGCTGCGAACCCTCCTGGGGTGCGGCGCCGCCCCCGGTCGGGGTGATCGTGACCGGCAGCGAGACGGCGTTGACGTAGCTGATGTTGTACCAGGCGGCGGAGAGCGCGTCGGCCGGGTCGAAGTTGAACTCGGCCAGGCTGGTCGGCTGCTCGGAGTTGGCCGCGCAGTGGTCGGCGGCGTTGCCGCAGTCGCCGACCGCGCAGTGGAACGTCGTGCCGGGATCGCCGCCGCAGCGCTGCCGGGCGAAGAATTTGCCCCGCCAGTGCCCCGGACCGGACGTCTCCGGAATGGTGATGGTCGCCCGCTGCCCCGGCTCGAGGATCGGCAGGCTGCCGAAGTTCTGCGAGCCGTCGGCGTTGACCGTGCTGCCGACCCAGATCTTCTCGCCACTGTCGTTGACGAAGGTGACCGTGTGGTTGGTCGCCGCGTGCGCCTCGGAGTCGCCGGTGAACGCGTCGCCGAACCCGGCGATCATGGCCCCGGCGATGAGGACGAGTACGGCGACGGCGGTCAGCATCGGCCGCAGAACGGCTTTAACGGATTTTCCCGGCATAATTACATCTTTTCCTCGTACGGCGATACGGGTCTACGTCCCCGAAAAGTGGGTCCTCAGCGAACCGGGACGATCCCGCGCGGCAGGTAGGCGGTGACCACCACGCGACTGCCCCGCATCACCGTGAAGTGCGAAAGCTCGGTGATGACGAGTGGCAGCTGGCCGCTGACCTCCTGAACACCGGTCTTGCCGGTCCAGTTGACCACCGGCTGCGGACGGCCGTCGAAGGGATACCCGTAGAGGCGGTAGCCGGTGCCCTTCTCCAGGCCGTTCAAGGTGGCCCGGACCGTGACCCCGGTGCTGTCCTCGGTCAGCTGTATGGACAGGTTCGCGCCGGTCTGGTCGTCGGTCGCGGAGGCGGCGGCGGTCAGGACGGCGTTGGTCTGCGGTTGCTTGCCGGGGGTTCTGGTCAAGGCGTACAGCGAGAAGCCGGCCAGCGCGACGGCGAGCATCAGCAGGCTGGTCAGGCGGACCAGTGCCACCGAACGCCGGGAGGCGCCGCGCTGCCGCCGAGGCGGGCGCCGGGAACGTTCGGCGCCGCGAGGGGGCCGCTTCTCCTTCGACACGGGCGCCGGTCGCGGTGCTTCAGCCTTCGGTGCTTCCGCCTTGGGAGCTACAGCCTTCGGCGCTTCTACCTTGGGAGCTACAGCCTTCGGCGCTTCTACCTTGGGAGCTACAGCCTTGGGAGCTACGGCGTTCGGCGCTTCAGCCTTGGGCGCTTGGACCTTCGGCGCTTGGACCTTCGGCGCTTCTGCCTTCGGCGCTTCTGCCTTTGGCGCTTCTGCCTTTGGCGCTTCGGGTTTGGGGATGGGCTTCGGTGCCTGGGCCGTTGATGCCGCCCGCGGTGGCGGCAGCACGGTGGGCTCGTACACCAAAGATGGTTTCTTGGCATCGCGCACGACCGGTGGCTCTTTCGCCGCGCGCACGACCGGCGGAGACTGCCCAGGCTTCTCCGCCGCGCCGGCCGTCACCGCAGGACGGACGGCTTTGCGGCCGGCGTCCCCCTCCGGCTCGACCGGAAGGGGCTCGACCGGACGGGGCTCGACCGGACGGGGCTCAGCCGGACGCGACTCAACCGGACGCGACTCAACCGGACGCGACTCAACCGGACGCGACTCAACCGGACGCGACTCAACCGGACGCGACTCAACCGGACGGGGCTCGGCCTCGGTGCGGCCGCGGCGGCGGAGGCGGAACCGGCCGGACTCCGCCGCCTCGGCGATCCGGTGGATCAGCCGCTCGGGCACCGGCTGCTCCTGCGGCGCGAACCGCTCCGGGAACGCCGGCGCGATCGCCGAGCCCAGAGCCCCGTACTGGTTGAGCAGCTCGTCGCTGTCGTCGACGAGCAGCGCCAGCGCCGCCAGCGTGTCGCACACCTCGACCGCCGCCGCCCGGCACTCCGGGCACGACTCCAGATGCCGCTGGACCTGCTCCTCCTGGCGCTGGTCGAGCGCGTCGAGGTGGTAGAGGGCCAGCCGGTCCGCCACGTGGACGTCCGTACCGGAGACTTCTTCCACCCGCATCAGATCCTCGGTTCACCGAATATCAATGTCGCCTACCAAACGAGCTGGGAGATGCCGCGGTTCACGAACCGGCCGGTGCCGGCGTGCTGGGCGGCGGACAGGTCAGGATCCATTCCGCCATCAGGTCGTAGCTCGGCCCGTCCGAGTCGGGGAGCTGCCGTCTGACGTCGGAGATGAGCCGGACGAAGTCGGGCCGCTTGTCCGTCGGCAGGTGATCCTTCCGGTCCCAGATCATGTCCCGGATCTCCTGATCGCCCGCGCTGCCAGTGATCTTGGCATTCATCGCGGACAGGATGCCTTGGCTGGCGATGTCGTTCATGCCGTACGCGCCGGCCAGGTCGGCCAGCAACGGCAGCAGCTTCTGCACGCCTTCCCGGCGCTGGGCCGGAGTCTCGCCCGGGACGTTGACGATCGGCTTGAACAGGGCCTCGTGGCCGTTGCCGGGATTACCGGCGAACGACGTGACCGTGTCGGCCTGGTCCATGGCGGCCAGCTGGAACGCGGCGCTGTTGCCGCGGAGCATCGGGTCCCGGGTGCCGATCTGCTGCACCAGCGGTGCCAGCTTCTTCACCTCGGGGCTGAACAGATCCTGGAAGGTCTTCGTGTCGATCTGCGTCAGCGGCGTGGTCAGGAAGTTGGCGACCGGCGTCGGCGGCGGCGTCTGCTTCGGCCGGCGGTTCTCGCCCGCCGCGAGCTGCAGCAACGGCAGATCCGGCTGATCGAAGAGCCGCTTTCCGGGCGCGGCACCGGGCGACGCGGCGTTGCCCTCGGCCTCGCGGAACGTCCAGGCGCTGCCGAGCCCGGACGGCACCGGATGCACCAGCGACGCGCCGATCTCGTCGAGCAGGGCGTGCAACTTCACGGTTTCGGGTGCGCCGTTCTTCAGGCCGGACGGTACGACCACCACCGGCACCCGCCCGTGCACACCTTCCTGATGAAGCACCGAGCGAAGCCCGGCGACCCGGCCCGGGGGAATCAGACCGTCCCGGCCGATGCCGTTGAGCACGACGATCGGCTGGCCGACCTCGGACGCGATCTTGTCCAGCCCGTCGATGAACGGACTGGGCCCGGTGCGGCGGCCGACCACCAGCACCGGCGACTTGGTTCCGTCCTTGCGACGGTAGGGACCGACCTCGGTGGGAAGCAGGAGCGGTCGCAACAGTTCCTCGGCCTTGGGGCGGCCGGCCAGTCGCAGCGAGTCGATCCGATCCGGCAGCGGCATCTGGCCGGGCAGCATGGTGACCTCGACGGGGCCGTGGTCCTTGGGGAACCGGGCGCCGGCCGGGCCGGGCCCGAGGTCGAGGACCACGACGTTGAACCCGTCGTTGTGGGCGAGGAACACGTGCGGCTTGTCGGCCGCGTCGTTCACCTTGACCATGGCCTGACTGTTCGCCGGCGACTGCTCCATGAGCCGCGCGAACTCGACCAGTCCGGGCTCGATCCGGGGGGCGCCCGCGCCGCCGGCCCGGGCCGTGGCGATGTCGTCGTTGTTGAGCGGTCGTCCGAAGCGGGCGGCCAGGTCGGCGTGCGAGACGTCGACCATTCCCGTCGGCAGGCCGACCTCGGTCCAGTCCGCACCGGGGACGATCCGGCCGGGAGAATACGGAAGGTCGGCCAGCAACTGCTGCATCATCGACGCCACCTCGGGGGCCACCCCGGACCAGGCGTTGACGGCGGGACTCACGGCCGGCTGCACCCGGATCCAGGTGGCCTCGTCCCAGGTGGTGACGAAACCCTGGGCGTTGAGCGGTGCCACCCGATCACGGTGATTCGGCAGCTCGGAGTCCCGCGGCGGCGCCAGGTCGCCCTTGGGAACCTGCACCATGTGACCGACCTGGTCGGCGAGGGCGCCGAGCGCGGCGATGTCGAACGTTCCCGCGTCGGGCGGCCGGTAGGCCGTCTTGTCCAAGGACTCCGGAGGGAGACGGTCGCGGAAGCGCGTGGTCAGTGGCTTGCCGGCCGCGCTGGTCGGATACATCAGCGCCGTGATCCACGGCATCCGTCCGCCTTCGACCGGAACCGGCGGCGGCTGTTCGCCACCCAGGCCGGTCTTGAGGTCGACGTTCAGCTGCATTCCGGGGATCACGGGAACGGTACGGCTGTCGGCGCAGAGCTCCGACATCACTTTCAGATCCATGGCTCCTCCACGTCCGACAGACGTACCCGGGGCATTCGCGGTTCACTAATTCGTCAGGCAGTTGTGGATGGTGTAGTTGAGAACTTCCACCAGGCCCGCGCGGCCGTGTTGGTCCAGCCCTTCCAGGCGTTCTTTCACCTTGTCGATCTGATGGAGCAGAATCTGCTTCGCCGCGGGTGAGAGGTCGCAGTTGATCACACCCCGCATCAGGTCGGTGAAGCCCGGAATCTTGTCCGTGGCCAGACCGATGTGTTCCGGCGGCACCAGCAACACCTGGGCCAGCCCGTAGAACGCGGTGGCCATCCCGCGCGAGAAGTTGGCGTTCTCGCCGCCCGGGATCTGGTCGTGGGTGTTGGTGGCCAGCCCCATCATCTCGGCGATGCTGAGCCCCTTGACCCCGTCCCGATTGATCTCGTCGGGGGTCCGCAGGTCGACCATCTGCACCAGTTGGTCGTTCCACGCCTTGCGCTCATCCAGCGACTTCTTCGGAGCGAGGTAGTCCAGGGCGAACGACGGCGGCACCGCCTTCTCGAGGTCCAGCTGCAGCGGAGCGATGTCAAAGCGGGAGGCCGACGGTTCGGGTACGAGCCGCGGCTCCGCCTTGTCCGCCGGTCCGCCGTCGCGCAACCGCAGCTGAAGCAGGGCGTGGTGTACGCCCATGTCCTCGGCCGGCACCTGCTCCGGCTGTTTCGGCAGCTCCGTGAGGTGGTCCAGCATGAACCGCTCGATCTCGGCCGGATCGGTCTGGCGCCGCCAGTTCCGCACGGCCGGGGTCAGCTCGTGCCCGGTCGGCGTGACCGGCAACTTGCCGACATCCTTGAACAGTGAGGCCGCGTCCTTCGCCGTGGCCGCTTCCACCCCGTCCGGGCCGAACAACGCCCATTTGTCGTTCAGCCCCAGGCTGACGCGCTGGACCGTGACCGTCTTGAAGTTCGCCCGCGATTTCTCGATGGTGTCCTTCAGCTCCGGGAAGTCCGCCTCCGGCAGGACGTGGACCACCGGCTGCACCGCTTCCTGCGCCGACCAGCGCAGGGCGCGGGTGAGATCGTCGGCCAGCTTCTTCTGCTCGGCCTCGCCTTTCGCCGACCCGAGCAGCACCAGCGGCCGGGGCATGTCGGCCGCCGATCGCACGGCCTCGGCCCGCTGCTTGTCGGTGGTCTCGCCCAGCGGAAGAACCCCGTCGCGCCATTCGGTGCCCTCCGGCGCGCGCATCACAGGCGACGGCGTCAGCAGTCTCGAGACGAGGTCCCCCACCGGCGGCAACGCCTGCGGGCCTTCACCCGTCCCGGCGGCGAAGTCGTACTCGGCCAGCATGGTGCTGACCTGCTCCCGCACGGAGTCGAT